>NZ_WIXR01000100.1:1290-1431 GCF_019425585.1 Burkholderia sp. COPS
CCCGCGCGCTCGACATGCGGGTACGGTTCGCCGCGCACGGCGATGCGTCGGGGGACGACTACGCGCCGCTCGACACACTGCTTCGGGACAGCGACGTGATCACGCTGCACTGTCCGCTCACGCCCGCGACGCGACACCTGA
>NZ_WIXR01000100.1:1523-2735 GCF_019425585.1 Burkholderia sp. COPS
GTCGCCGCGTTCGTCGAGGGCGCTCCGACGCATGTCGTGTGATGCGCAGCCGCGGGGATCGTTTCGACGGCTCTACGAGAAAAGCCCCGCTCGATTGCTCGAAGCGGGGCTTTGGATCGGGAGTTGCTTACGCCAGTGACCCGGCACGTAGCGGGTTTGTGCATCGGGTTCATGCATCCGCCCTGTCTTGCAGCGGGTTTCTGAATGCCTGATGAGCGCTACGTCAGGGAACTCGGGCCGCCGATGCTGCAGGGCCGGTCTGACGCTGGTCGGGCCGCGCACTGGAACTCGCCGGCTTTGGCTGCGGTGCACCACCCGGCGCGCTGATCCCGACCCGAATGCGCGCGTTTCAGTAAGCGGACATCTCGACGCAAGGATCGACCTTGGACGGCGAGCAGATGACCGAATACTTGGCGCTCTCGCGCATCAGCGCTTCGCCTTCGTGCAGCGCGATCTTGATCTCGGGATGACGCTCGTACGCGAGGAATGCCGAGCACACGACCGCGGACATCACGACGAGGGAAAACACAAATTTTTCAAGGGTTTGGAAACGTTCAGGCATGGTTCGACCTATCACTTAGGCCGTGATTATATCTCGAAATAAGGGTTTTCCCTATAAGTCGGCCCGCATACCGAGGATGCATTCGGTCGCGCGCGGACACGATGCTCGCGCCCTTTTTCCCTGCTGGTCCGCGCCTGAGTGTCGATCGAACAGGATGGGTCGACCGGGTGCGGGGTTCGCGCCGTATTGGCGCTGCCGGCAACCTGTC
The DNA here is from genome assembly GCF_019425585.1 of Burkholderia sp. COPS. NCBI lineage: Bacteria > Pseudomonadati > Pseudomonadota > Betaproteobacteria > Burkholderiales > Burkholderiaceae > Burkholderia > Burkholderia sp. COPS. The sequence goes on from NZ_WIXR01000100.1 coordinate 2,294, forward strand.
CGGCCACCAGCCCGGTCGCGGTGCGCCAGCCCCGGTGCATCTGGCGATGCGCTTGCGGGCAATCGGTCGGTGGCGTGAAGTGGGCGGAAGGCACGGCGTTCGGGCGCGACAGGCCGCGTATTACCGGAGGGAAACGCCCTGCCCGTCGCCCTCGCAGGTCACCGCGTCACCATGTCACTGCGGTGCCGACGCGCCGCTTGCCGCGTTGCCGGGCCATGCCTTGCCGATCTGGTCGACCAGCGATTTCGCGGTGCCCGTCACGATCGCCGCGTCGACGCCGGACGTCTGCCACGAGCCGTCGGCGGCCTTCAGGAAGGTCAGGTTCGCGCGCGACGGCTTGTAGTCGGTATTGCGCCACGTGACCACGACGTCGCACGAGTAGGTGCGATCGCCGACCTTCTTGCAGTCGCCGTCGGGCTTCGCCGACACGACATCGGCCGAG
>NZ_WIXR01000100.1:2740-3223 GCF_019425585.1 Burkholderia sp. COPS
CCGAGCCGGGGCCGTCGTGGAGCAGGTTGCAGGCGGCAAGGAGGGTCGATGCACCGGCGAGTGTCAGCAGCGTCTGGAACTTCATGGATATCCGTTATCGGGTGAACGCCGCGTAGTCTGCAACGTCCGCGTATCGTGCGCGGTATCCATTTGTAACCAATTGCACGGGCGCGATCGCGCCTCCGCTTCGCCCGCGCCTGCTGACGCCCCTACTGCCGCTCCTGCTTCACGCGGCTCACGAGTTGCGTCGGGCTCACGAACTGCAGCGCGATGACCACCCATACGAGCGTGATGGCCATGTAGATCATCGCCATCGCGTCGATCGACTGCGGCGCGCGCACGCCGGTCGAGAACACCGCGTAATACAGCGCGACGACGAGTGTCTGCGTGCTCGGCCCCGCGGTGAAGAAGGTCAGCTCGAACATCCCGATCGTGCGCACCAGCACGAGCAGCCCAGCCGCGAGCATGCCGGGCACGAGCAGC
>NZ_WIXR01000101.1:0-560 GCF_019425585.1 Burkholderia sp. COPS
CGGCGCGACGGGCGGCGCGACATCGGCGGGCGTCGTTGCGTCGGCCGGCGTCGTTGCGCCTGCTGCCGCGGGCGCGCCATCGTGCGGCGCCTGCGGCGCACCGTCGCCGCGCCCGCCCAAAAGGCCTTTCATGTTCATGGTTCAGGTATCCCGAGAGTCGACTAATGCGTGGAACCCGTCTGCGGCCCGGCCGCCGGGGCTTGCGCCGCGCCGCCCGATGCCGGCTTCGGCGACGCTTCGACGGACAGGATCATGGCCACCGCCTTCGACACGACGGCGTTCGAAATCTGGTTCAGCGCCGCCTGCTGCTGCGTCATGTTCTGCGCCGAGATGCCGACGGCCTGGCTGAACATCTGGTAAAGCATGCCCAGCGCCTGGGCCGGGGATCCCGCGACGACGTTGACATTGGTCTGCGTCAGCGCGTCGGTAACCTGCTCATTGACTTTGTCTGCCACGAGGCCTCCTCGGATCTCGGCTCCGGCATGCGATTGAAGGAACAGCGGGCCATCGACGCCGCGCATGCCGTTAGGAACGCTGCATGCCCGCGTTCGTGAACGCGC
>NZ_WIXR01000101.1:620-1671 GCF_019425585.1 Burkholderia sp. COPS
ACACGGCGGCGCGCGCCGTCGAGGAACGCGTGGTTCAGCGCCAGAAAGAGAAAGCCGGCCAGGTTCCGGACGCGCTCGGGCGAACGTTGCAGGTAGATGTGGACCTTGAGCGCGGTATCGGAGAGCAGTTCGTCGGCGCGGTGGATATCGCCCTTGCACAACAGGCGCGCGCGCCGCCGCAATTTCCCCTGCATTTCCCGCCATGTGTGATCGAGCTGCTGCGCCGGTGACTCAGGCGTCGAAACAGCGTGCTGGTTCGAGGTTGTCATCCCGTGCCTTCCTTTTTTATGGAAAACACAGAATCGATTCGGTGCCGGGAATGGCGCTGTTACCCGCGTAACACCGTTTTAAAGATAATCGCTTCGTGTAAATGTTCTTGATTATTGTGAACGGAAACTTTAATTCCCCGGCATCTCCTCATCCGTCGTTTCGGGCGCGCCGCCGAGCGTAACCAATGGCATTTCGATGAAAAATGGCGACTGCCGCCGCGATGCGATTACGCCGGCACGCTGCTGCCGATGTCGGTCGACCAAAGGTCCCTGGCGCCGAAGCAAAACCATATCGGGATCACTTTCCCATTATCTGGTTATTTTCATCATTCATTTTCACGCAATGCCAAAGGCAGCGTTTTTCGCTAGGTGGCTGCATCGTCAAACAACCTTGCACGGAAAACATGCCTGCCCTCGTCAACGGTCGAACGCTGTGCAATATCCCGATACTCGCCGATCTTCCGGAAAGCCTGCTCGCTCACATCGAGCGGCATCTCGCGCCCTGGCCCGAACACGGCAATCGCCTGTTGTTCTTCAAGGGCGATCCGGGCGATTTCGTCGCCTTCGTGCACTGCGGCCGCGTGTACAAGACACTGCACGAACCCGGTGGACGCGAACTCATTCTCGGCCACTCGTTGCCGGGTGAACTCATCGGCGAAAACACGCTGGTTCGCGCCCACCGGCGCAGCTTCACCGCGCAGTTGAGCCCCGACTGCCGCGTGTCGCTGCTGCATCGCCAGTACTTCGCGCCGCTGCTGGCCAACGCGGATTTCATGGCGCGC
>NZ_WIXR01000102.1:0-2223 GCF_019425585.1 Burkholderia sp. COPS
CTTGGCCGGGTGCGGGCAGCGCAGTGTTCAGCAGGTAGCCGGCCGGAATCACGACAGGCACGCCGTCCGCCAGCGCGAGCTGGACCCCGGCCGCGGCAGCAGCGACTGCGATGATTGCGATGGCCGGTGACAGGAATCCCTGGCAGGTGATGAACGATGCGAGATTGTGCGGCAACCATGCGAGTGCGGCGCGCTGCAGCAATGCCGACACGGCGACCGGCAGCGCGCCGTAGATCAGATAGGTCAGGCCAATGCCCTGCCAGGGCGCGTCGAAAATGATCGCGGCAACCGCCGTGACGGCGCCCATCGCGATCAATGCGAGTGTCCAGTCGAACAGTGTGACGAGCAGCGTCGCGCCAAGCAGATGCATGACGATGCCGTCTTCGAGCCACGCATTCGAGGCCCAGAGAACCGTAATGGCGGTGACGAGCGCGAGCCACACGTGCTGGAGCGTGGCGTCCTGCAGGCGCACGAAGGGGCGATTCCAGATCGCGAGCGCGAGCAGGGCCACGGCGGCGATCCAGCCACCGATGCCAACCCAGAGCGGAAGCGGTGTGAAGAGAAAACCCATTCGTCCATATTACTCGTTGAGCATCAAAGGTGGGAATCCACACACGCCGACCGTCGCAATATCGAGACTGTCTGGCTAGCGTTCGCGCCGAAACCGCGCCGGCGGTTCGGCGGCGATCGGCAGGTCCTGTGTGCTGTCGATCGAGGCTGGCACCGGGTACGGGCGGTCCTTCCGTTGCGTACGCAGCGGAACCGGGCCCTGTTGGCCGATGGGCGGCTTGCGCGTGCGGTTGCGATTCGCCAGCAGCACCTCGAGGTGGGGCGACAGCCAGCCGTTGTAGATCGCGACCGCGGCGGCGCGGTTGGCGGCACCGAGTTGCTGGAAGATGCTGGCGAGGTGGATCTTGACGGTGCCTTCGCTGATGCCGAGCGTACGGGCGATCATCTTGTTGGTGCTGCCCATGTGGACGAAGCGCATGATCTGAGCTTGGCGTGGCGACAAGAGGCCGCTCGGCGGCCGGCGGGGAAGCGACCCGGCGAGTGTCTGGAAATGGGCGTCGTAGCGCGCCGCAGCAGCGGAAGGCAGCAGACGGAGCGCGATCGGCGGGATGTAGTGCCCGCCCAGCAGGACGATCTCGAGCGCACGTACGATCAGGTGCGGCCGCGTGGAATGCGGGATCACGCCGGCGACACCATAGTTGAAGAAGCGCTGGATGGCTTCCGGCGATGTTTCGTCGACCAGGACGGCGACGGGTGTCNNGCGACGAGGTCGAAACGCTGGTTGCGCAGCAGCCTGCGCGCCTGAAAACTGTCGGGCGCATCGTTGATGCTGGCGTGACGGTCGATCTGTCGCAACAGGGCCTTCAGTCCGTCACGCCGCTCGGCGTCTGAATTGAGCATCAGGAACCGCATATTCAACCTCCGTAATGTGAGCCATTGATCTGCCGTCTGGCATGCCTTGGGTCTGATGATGACAAAGACCTTACACGATGTCTGCTTGGCTGAAAGGCTTAGGAAAAGTATGAAATTTCGGACGGAGGGATGGCGGACAAGAAAAAAGCCGCTCCGGCGGGAACCGTGAGCGGCTTCGGACGGGCAGGCCGTCAGGGTACTGCTGTGTGGGTCAATGAAAGTGCGGTTGGGCGGGTGATGCGTCTTCCGGCATTTCCGCGTGGACGATTTCGCCGAGCGGGTCTGCGTAGAGCGGTACGCCGCAGTCGTCGCAGTATTCGGGTTCGAAGCGGCCTGCGTGCCGCCGGACGTCGGTTACACCGCATTCCTTCAGCAGGCTCACGATTTCCTCGAGCGGTCCTTCGATCGGCGCTTCGCCTTCGAGCGTCGCGCTGTCGATCGACACGTCGGCGTTTTCACGACCGTAGAGCGGCCATACGACGCCGTANNCGATACTCGTCGATACGGCGTTCGCCGAAGCCGGCGACCACCGCGCGCAGCTCTTGCGGTGCCGCACCAAGTGTGTCGAAAAGATAACGAATGGCGGTTCGCACCGTGTGCGGACGGACCCGTTCGTCCGCATCCCGGCAAGCCGAATAGTACGCGTCCGGAAGCAGGCATTCGAACTCGCAGCCGGGCAGGGCGATCGACAGGTTCGGGCCGCCCTGGGCCGTCCATTGCTCGAGGCACTGGCCACGCTCGATCCGGCTGCCGTTTTCCTCTTCCTGCCATCGGAACAGCGGCGCGCCGGCGGGCGCGGCG
>NZ_WIXR01000103.1:0-3580 GCF_019425585.1 Burkholderia sp. COPS
GGGAGCGCGGGGGGTGCGGGGGGAGGGGGGTGGGGAGGGGCGGGGGAGGCGCGGCGCGGCGGGTGTGGCCGGCGAGCGAGCGGGGATGGAGCGCGGCGGGAGTGCGGGGCGCGCGGGGGGGCGCGGATGCGCGGGAGACGCGGGCGGCGCGGGACGGGGAGGGGGTGGGTGGGCCTTCGCGCGGGCCGTGGATCAGGGGCGCCGGTGGGTGAGGGTCGGCGTGGCGCGCCGCGCGCGTGTGCCGCGCATCCGCGTCGCGCGGCGTGAAGCGGATGCACGCCGCGTTAGAGTCTTGTTCGCCGGCCGGTTAAACTCGGCGGGTCGCGCCCCGCGCGCCCCTCCCCACTCCTGTTTCAAAGCATGCACACGGTTGTCTTCGGCTGGTTCGGCATCTCCGCCGTCTGGTTCCTCCTTCTCTTCTGGCGTCTCGTGCAGGCGATGCTGCCCGGCGGCGGCGGGCTCGCCGGCCGCGGCTCGATCCGTCTGTGGCTCGGCTTCGCCGCGGTGTTCGTGGCCAGCTGCACGCTGACGAGCCCGCTGTCGGGCCCCGACACGAACGCGCTCGGCCATGCGTTCTCGGCAGGCTTCGCCCACGTGCTCGGCCCGATCGGCACGCCGGTCGCGATGGTCGTGCTGTTCTTCGCCGGGCTGCCCTGGTTGACCGGCATCGGCTGGCGTCAGTTCGCCGCGTGGGTCGACACGTCGTTCGGCGTCAAGCTGTCGCGCGACGGCGGCGACGACGATGCCCGCGGCATTGCCGACCTGCCGCGCAGCGCGCTTCATCGCGACGACGACGTCGTGCAGCCGACCACCGCGCATACCGTCAATTCGATGGCGCCGCGCCAGAACGGCCGGTATTCGCGTCCGACGCTGTGGAAACCCGATCCGCAGGCGCGGCCGAAGCCGCGCAGCAGCACGCCCCCGCGCCCTCACGTGGAACCCGTCGCGCCGTCGGGCTGGTTGAAACCGACCGCGCCCCAGCGCACGCCGACGCAGCCCGCACCGATTCCCCCGGCCAGCGCGATGCCGCCACCAACGACCGGCAGCACCGCCAGCCTGGCGCGCGCAGCAGCGAATTCGCAGGTCCCGCGCCCCGATCCGGCCCCGCTTCCCGTCGGATTCGAACCCGTCCGCCCGCGCCCGACAGCCGCGCGTCCGGCCACGCCCGCATTGAAGCCGACTACGCCGCGTACCACGGTCACGCCGCGGCCGGCCGCCGCGCAGCCGCAGCGCCCGCCGGTACGCCCCGTCGCAGGCGCAGGTTCGGCCGGCCAGCCTGCGGATACGGCTCGACGTCGTCCGGTGCCGCAAACGCCGGCGCGTGCGCCGCTCTACGCATGGACGGAAAAACCCGCCGCGCCGATCGCGCCGGCACCGAGTGTGCACGACACGCTGCGCTCGATCGAGGCCAGCACCGCACAATGGGCGACGCTGGGCGGCGCGCAGTCGGCCGACGCCGGGCACGCTGCCGCCGCAGCCGCTACCGTGGCCGGGGTGGCCGCGGCAGCAGCCGGCGTAGCGGCGCCGGCATCGGCGGCCGCATCGACCGTGCAGGCCGCTTCGGCCGGGAACGCCGCCGCAACCCATGGCCTCGCCGCGCATGACGCTACTGTGTCGCTCGCGCACGATGCGGCGCCGACGTACGACGACAACGCACCGATCGTGCTCGACGCGTTCATGCCGGCGGCGCCCGCTGTTCATGCACCGGGTGCCGATGCGGGCACCGTGGCGCTCGACGCGGCCGCCCCGCACGCGCTGTCGAATACCGGCAGCGACGATGCCGCGTTTTCGCATCACGCCGACGACGAGCTCCGGTACGCCGACGATGCGCCTGCCGCGCCGACGCCGGGAATCCCGTCCGCACCCTCACCTTCGTTCGACGCGCCCATCGACCTCGCACCGTGGGAAGACCTCGCCAGCCGGCCGGTTTCCGCGTTCGACGCATCCGCGTGGAACGCGGCCGCCGCGTCGTCGACGAACGCGACGGGATCGGAACCGGCCGAGGCTGCCGCCGCACAACCCAGGAACGAGGCGGCTCGCGACATCGCCGCGAGCAACCTGCCGGCACCCTTCGATAACGACGACAGGTACACGGCGCAACCGGCTCCCGCAATCGATCACATTGCATCGGCCCGCGTGCCGCAGGGCATCGACGATGCGCACGCCGACGTGAAAGCAGCCGGGAACGTCGCACCGTTCGCTGCCCTCCCCTCTTCGCCGACCACCGAAACGACGTCACGCGCAAGTGCCGAAGCCAGGCCGTTTGCGGCGGTGTCGGCAACGTCGGGATCGGCCGTGTCGGGTGCAGCACCGGAAGCCGTCAAGGCGGACGCGGCAGAACCTGCGGCACCGCCGTCGGCAAGCGCTCAGGGCTCCGCGCCGGCAGCGGAATGGACTTGGAAACCGTCGACGGCACAATCTGCCCCGACGAATACAACCTTCGCCGTGGAATTGCCGAAATCGCCGGTTGCCGCTCAACCGTTTGCCGCCATGCAGACGGCTTCGCCTGCTGCTGCGTCGCCGCTCGTCGGCACCACCGCGCAAGCACCTGCATCCGCTTCGGGGGCATCGCCTGTCGCCGATACCACTTCAATGGATCGCGTGACCGGCACGGCATCCGGCTCGCCTGCTCAGTCGCCCGCGTCGGCATCGACCGCTGCATCGGCCGCGTCGACATCCGCAATCGGCGTAACCGGTGCCGCGTTGGCTTCTCTTTCGCAGCCGGCCGCGTCGGCATCGACACCTGCGTCTACCCCATCGACATCCCCGGTCGGCGTAACCGGTGCCGCGTCGGCTTCGCTGTCGCAGCCGACCGCGTCGGCATCGACCGCTGCATCTGCCCCATCGACATCCCCGGTCAGCGTCACCGGCGCTGCGTCGGCTTTTCTTTCGCAGCCGGCCGCATCGGCATCGACACCTGCGTCTACCCCATCGACATCCCCGGTCGGCGTAACCGGTGCCGCGTCGGCTTCGCTTTCGCAGCCGGCCGCATCGACATCGACCGTTGCATCGGTTGCGTCGGCAGCCCCGGCTAGCGGAACGGGCACGACTTACGATTCGTTCCCCCGTGGATCGACGCCCACATCGCCCGTCGTGACTCCGTCGACGGCCGGCACGTCGGCTTCGACATCCGGTTCGACTGCGCCCGTACCGGCTGCCACACCGGCGCTCGCTACCGCGATGCCCGTGAACACCGCGTCCGTTTCGCCCGTGCCGGCGCAGGTCAACCCCGCAAGCTCATCGACGGGTACGACATTCGGCACGTTCGGCACCTCCGGCCCGGTCGCACCGCAGCCGGCCGCAAGCCTGCCCGTGCCACCGGCCGTTTCCGACACGACTGCGCCGTCCCCCGGCGCCGTCGCGCCGATCACGTCCGCCGCAGCGACTCCGGCGCAACCGATCTCCGGCTCGCCCGTCGCTCCGACCGGCTCGCTGCCGTCCTTCGGGGCAACCGCTCCTACGCAGGCTCCGTCGATCGCTTCGGCACCCGCCGCAATCGGAGCCACGACGTTCGCAGCCCCGCCCGCCCCGGCCTCGTCGCCGGCAAGCTGGCACGTGCCGAACGTCGTGGCTCCGATTG
>NZ_WIXR01000104.1:0-1318 GCF_019425585.1 Burkholderia sp. COPS
GCGCCTGATCGACCGTCCGCTGCGCCCGCTGTTCCCGGAAGGCTTCTACAACGAAGTCCAGGTCGTGATCCACGTGCTGTCCGTGAACCCGGAAATCCCGGCGGACATCCCCGCGCTGATCGGCGCATCGGCTGCGCTCGCCGTGTCGGGCCTGCCGTTCAACGGCCCGGTCGGTGCCGCGCGCGTTGCCTACATCGACAACGCATACGTGCTGAACCCGACGCGTGACCAGATCAAGGCATCGAGCCTCGACCTCGTCGTCGCGGGTACGGAGCGTGCGGTGCTGATGGTCGAATCGGAAGCCGACCAGCTGTCGGAAGACGTGATGCTGGGCGCCGTGGTGTTCGGCCACGAGCAGATGCAAGTCGCGATCGACGCGATCCACGAACTGGTGCGCGAAGGCGGCAAGCCCGAGTGGGACTGGCAGCCGGCGCCGAAGAACGAAGCGCTGATCGCCCGCGTGACCGAGCTGGCACAGAACGACCTGCTCGCCGCTTACCAGCTGCGCGACAAGCAAGCGCGTTCGACGAAGCTGAAGGAAGTTTACGCAGCGACCTCGGCGAAGCTCGAGGAAGACGCACTGGCAGCCGGTACGGCAGCGGCCGACAAGGCCACCGTCGGCAACGTGCTGTTCGACATCGAAGCGAAGATCGTCCGTTCGCAGATCCTGAACGGCGAGCCGCGTATCGACGGCCGCGACACGCGCACCGTGCGCCCGATCGAGATCCGTACCGGCGTGCTGCCGCGTACCCACGGCTCGGCGCTGTTCACGCGCGGCGAAACGCAGGCGCTGGTCGTCGCGACGCTCGGCACGAAGGGTGACGAGCAGATCATCGACGCGCTCGAAGGCGAATACCGCGAGCGCTTCATGCTCCACTACAACATGCCCCCGTTCGCGACCGGCGAAACGGGCCGCGTCGGCTCGCCGAAGCGTCGCGAAATCGGCCACGGCCGCCTCGCGAAGCGCGCGCTGGTCAAGTGCCTGCCGAGCGCCGACGAATTCGGCTACTCGATCCGCGTCGTGTCGGAAATCACCGAATCGAACGGTTCGTCGTCGATGGCATCGGTGTGCGGCGGCTGCCTCGCGCTGATGGACGCCGGCGTGCCGATGAAGGCGCACGTCGCGGGTATCGCGATGGGCCTGATCCTCGAAGGCAACAAGTTCGCGGTGCTGACCGACATCCTCGGCGACGAAGATCACCTCGGCGACATGGACTTCAAGGTAGCCGGCACGGAGCAGGGTGTGACGGCGCTGCAGATGGACATCAAGATCCAGGGCATCACGAAGGAAATCATGCAGGTCGCGCTCGCGCAGGCG
>NZ_WIXR01000105.1:0-2706 GCF_019425585.1 Burkholderia sp. COPS
AAGTAAACTGGATGGCTTTCTTGCCGCCAAGGATCTGATGGCGCAGGGGATCAAGATCTGATCAAGAGACAGGATGACGGTCGTTTCGCATGCTTGAACAAGATGGATTGCACGCAGGTTCTCCGGCCGCTTGGGTGGAGAGGCTATTCGGCTATGACTGGGCACAACAGACAATCGGCTGCTCTGATGCCGCCGTGTTCCGGCTGTCAGCGCAGGGGCGCCCGGTTCTTTTTGTCAAGACCGACCTGTCCGGTGCCCTGAATGAACTGCAGGACGAGGCAGCGCGGCTATCGTGGCTGGCCACGACGGGCGTTCCTTGCGCAGCTGTGCTCGACGTTGTCACTGAAGCGGGAAGGGACTGGCTGCTATTGGGCGAAGTGCCGGGGCAGGATCTCCTGTCATCTCACCTTGCTCCTGCCGAGAAAGTATCCATCATGGCTGATGCAATGCGGCGGCTGCATACGCTTGATCCGGCTACCTGCCCATTCGACCACCAAGCGAAACATCGCATCGAGCGAGCACGCACTCGGATGGAAGCCGGTCTTGTCGATCAGGATGATCTGGACGAAGAGCATCAGGGGCTCGCGCCAGCCGAACTGTTCGCCAGGCTCAAGGCGCGCATGCCCGACGGCGAGGATCTCGTCGTGACCCATGGCGATGCCTGCTTGCCGAATATCATGGTGGAAAATGGCCGCTTTTCTGGATTCATCGACTGTGGCCGGCTGGGTGTGGCGGACCGCTATCAGGACATAGCGTTGGCTACCCGTGATATTGCTGAAGAGCTTGGCGGCGAATGGGCTGACCGCTTCCTCGTGCTTTACGGTATCGCCGCTCCCGATTCGCAGCGCATCGCCTTCTATCGCCTTCTTGACGAGTTCTTCTGAGCGGGACTCTGGGGTTCCGCTTCCTCGCTCACTGACTCGCTGCGCTCGGTCGTTCGGCTGCGGCGAGCGGTATCAGCTCACTCAAAGGCGGTAATACGGTTATCCACAGAATCAGGGGATAACGCAGGAAAGAACATGTGAGCAAAAGGCCAGCAAAAGGCCAGGAACCGTAAAAAGGCCGCGTTGCTGGCGTTTTTCCATAGGCTCCGCCCCCCTGACGAGCATCACAAAAATCGACGCTCAAGTCAGAGGTGGCGAAACCCGACAGGACTATAAAGATACCAGGCGTTTCCCCCTGGAAGCTCCCTCGTGCGCTCTCCTGTTCCGACCCTGCCGCTTACCGGATACCTGTCCGCCTTTCTCCCTTCGGGAAGCGTGGCGCTTTCTCATAGCTCACGCTGTAGGTATCTCAGTTCGGTGTAGGTCGTTCGCTCCAAGCTGGGCTGTGTGCACGAACCCCCCGTTCAGCCCGACCGCTGCGCCTTATCCGGTAACTATCGTCTTGAGTCCAACCCGGTAAGACACGACTTATCGCCACTGGCAGCAGCCACTGGTAACAGGATTAGCAGAGCGAGGTATGTAGGCGGTGCTACAGAGTTCTTGAAGTGGTGGCCTAACTACGGCTACACTAGAAGAACAGTATTTGGTATCTGCGCTCTGCTGAAGCCAGTTACCTTCGGAAAAAGAGTTGGTAGCTCTTGATCCGGCAAACAAACCACCGCTGGTAGCGGTGGTTTTTTTGTTTGCAAGCAGCAGATTACGCGCAGAAAAAAAGGATCTCAAGAAGATCCTTTGATCTTTTCTACGGGGTCTGACGCTCAGTGGAACGAAAACTCACGTTAAGGGATTTTGGTCATGAGATTATCAAAAAGGATCTTCACCTAGATCCTTTTAAATTAAAAATGAAGTTTTAAATCAATCTAAAGTATATATGAGTAAACTTGGTCTGACAGTTACCAATGCTTAATCAGTGAGGCACCTATCTCAGCGATCTGTCTATTTCGTTCATCCATAGTTGCCTGACTCCCCGTCGTGTAGATAACTACGATACGGGAGGGCTTACCATCTGGCCCCAGTGCTGCAATGATACCGCGAGACCCACGCTCACCGGCTCCAGATTTATCAGCAATAAACCAGCCAGCCGGAAGGGCCGAGCGCAGAAGTGGTCCTGCAACTTTATCCGCCTCCATCCAGTCTATTAATTGTTGCCGGGAAGCTAGAGTAAGTAGTTCGCCAGTTAATAGTTTGCGCAACGTTGTTGCCATTGCTACAGGCATCGTGGTGTCACGCTCGTCGTTTGGTATGGCTTCATTCAGCTCCGGTTCCCAACGATCAAGGCGAGTTACATGATCCCCCATGTTGTGCAAAAAAGCGGTTAGCTCCTTCGGTCCTCCGATCGTTGTCAGAAGTAAGTTGGCCGCAGTGTTATCACTCATGGTTATGGCAGCACTGCATAATTCTCTTACTGTCATGCCATCCGTAAGATGCTTTTCTGTGACTGGTGAGTACTCAACCAAGTCATTCTGAGAATAGTGTATGCGGCGACCGAGTTGCTCTTGCCCGGCGTCAATACGGGATAATACCGCGCCACATAGCAGAACTTTAAAAGTGCTCATCATTGGAAAACGTTCTTCGGGGCGAAAACTCTCAAGGATCTTACCGCTGTTGAGATCCAGTTCGATGTAACCCACTCGTGCACCCAACTGATCTTCAGCATCTTTTACTTTCACCAGCGTTTCTGGGTGAGCAAAAACAGGAAGGCAAAATGCCGCAAAAAAGGGAATAAGGGCGACACGGAAATGTTGAATACTCATACTCTTCC
>NZ_WIXR01000106.1:0-1717 GCF_019425585.1 Burkholderia sp. COPS
GATGCCGGCCGCCCGGGCGGCGCCGCGCGCTGCCCGCCATTTTCCAGGATGACTCATGACCGATACCGCCGCTTCCACCAGCCAGCCCGCGCTCGTGCGCAACGAGTTGAACCTCGTCTGGCTCGACATGGAGATGACGGGCCTCGACCCGGATAACGACCGCATCATCGAGATCGCGGTCGTCGTGACCAATTCCACGCTCGACGTCGCCGTCGAAGGCCCCGTGTTCGCGATCCACCAGAGCGACGAAACGCTCGCGAAGATGGACGACTGGAACAAGTCGACGCACGGCCGCTCGGGCCTGATCGACCGCGTTCGCGCGTCGACCGTGACCGAGGCGGACGCCGCCGCGCAGCTGCAGGCGTTCCTCGCGCAGTACGTGTCGCCCGGCAAGTCGCCGATGTGCGGCAACTCGATCTGCCAGGACCGCCGCTTCATGGCGCGCTGGATGCCCGAATTCGAGCGGTTCTTCCACTACCGCAACCTCGACGTCAGTACGCTCAAGGAGCTGTGCCGCCGCTGGCAGCCGGCAATCTACAAGGGGTTCCAGAAGCGGGCGATGCACACGGCGCTCGCGGACATCCACGAGTCGATCGACGAGCTGAAGTACTACCGCGAGCATTTCCTGATTCCGGCCGCGTCGGCTCCGGCAGGCGAGTCCGCGCCGGCCGCCTGAGCGGGCCGGCACGCGCCCGGCGCTGGGTACAGGCTCAGCGCCGCGCGCTTTTCGGCCGGAACGCCGCAACCACCGCGTCGTCGGTCTCGATATACGGGCCGCCGATCAGGTCGATGCAGTAGGGCACCGCGGCGAAGATGCCGGGCACGGTCGACTTGCCGTCGGCATCGCGCAGCCCTTCGAGCGTTTCCCGGATCGATTTCGGCTGGCCCGGCAGGTTGATGATCAGCGCCGCATGGTCGGCCTGGGCCGTTTCGCGGATCACCGCGACCTGCCGCGACAGGATCGCGGTCGGCACGAAATTCAGGCTGATCTGCCGCATCTGTTCACCGAACCCGGGCATTTCCTTCGTCGCCACGGCCAGCGTGGCCTCGGGCGTCACGTCGCGGCGAGCGGGGCCCGTGCCGCCGGTCGTCAGCACGAGGTCGCATCCCGCGACGTCGACGAGCTCGGCGAGCGTGGCGGAGATCGTGGGCGCATCGTCCTGGATCAGGCGCGTTTCGGCGCGCCACGGCGACGTAAGCGCGCCGGCGAGCCATTCCTGCAACGCCGGAATGCCCTTGTCTTCGTAGACGCCCGTGCTCGCGCGGTCGCTGATCGACACGAGGCCGACGACGAGCTCGTCCGGGTGGTTACGCTTCGTCGTCATGGTCGTCTCCGGCGTCGTCCGCCGCTTCGTCGTCCGCATCGGACGCGCCGCCGGCGGCCTTGATCCACTGGAACAGCTCGCGGAAATAGCGGGGCGGCTTGCCCTGCTGCGCTTCCTTGCGTGCGTTGCGGATCAGCGTGCGGCCTTCCTGGATATCGGCTTCCGGGTGCTGGCGCAGGAATTCGGTCAGCGCGTCGTCGTTCGCGAGCAACTGTTCGCGCGTGCGTTCGATCCAGTGCAGGCGGGCCGTCGCGGCCTTGTTCACGCCGCGCTGCGCGTCGAGCGCGGTGCGCAGCGCGGCCGTCTCGTCGTCGGTCAGCGAGCGCATCACGCGGCCGACGTACTGGAGCTGGCGGCGCTTGCCTTCGTGATCGGTGATCCGGCGGGCTTCG
>NZ_WIXR01000107.1:0-1671 GCF_019425585.1 Burkholderia sp. COPS
GGTGGCGACGTGGGTGGGAGACCAGGGCGGGAGGGGGGGGGGGGCGGTGGGGGTGGGAGGGGCTGGTTTCGAAACGCTGGTCGAGGCGGGTTACGCGCCGGAAATGGCGTACTTCGAGTGCCTGCACGAACTGAAGCTGATCGTCGACCTGATCTACGAAGGCGGCATCGCGAACATGAACTACTCGATCTCGAACAACGCCGAGTACGGCGAGTACGTGACGGGCCCGCGCATCGTCACGGAAGAGACGAAGAAGGCGATGAAGCAGTGCCTGACCGACATCCAGACCGGCGAGTACGCGAAGAGCTTCATCCTCGAGAACAAGGCAGGTGCCCCGACGCTGCAGTCGCGCCGCCGCCTGACGGCCGAGCACCAGATCGAGCAGGTCGGTGCGAAGCTGCGCGCGATGATGCCGTGGATCGCGAAGAACAAGCTCGTCGACCAGACGAAGAACTAAGCACCGCGTGCTGTTCCGGCCCTCGAATAAAGGGCCGGTACCAAAAAGCCGCCCGAAGGCAGCAGTGCCCCGGGCGGCTTTTGTTATGCTACGGGCTTTGCAATTCACCGAACACAGAACGAATCCATGAACTATCCTCATCCGATCATCGCGCGCGAAGGCTGGCCGTTCATCGCGATTGCTGCCGTCATCGCGCTGTTGATCCACGCCGTCGGGGGCTTCGGCTTCGCGTGGCCGTTCTGGCTGCTGCTCGCTTTCGTCGTCCAGTTCTTCCGTGATCCGCAGCGCCCGATCCCGGCGCAGCCGAACGCGGTGCTGTGCCCGGCGGACGGCCGCATCGTCGCGGTCGAGACCGCGCAGGACCCGTACGCGAACCGCGAAGCGCTGAAGATCAGCGTGTTCATGAATGTCTTCAACGTCCATTCGCAGCGTTCGCCGGTCGATGGCGCGATCTCCAAGGTCGAGTACTTCCCGGGTGCGTTCCTGAACGCGGCGATCGACAAGGCGTCCACCGAGAACGAGCGTAACGCGGTCGTGATCCAGACGGCGAGCGGCAAGACCGTGACCGCCGTGCAGATCGCCGGCCTCGTCGCACGCCGGATTCTCTGCTACGTGCGCGCCGGCGAGCCGCTGTCGCGCGGCCAGCGCTACGGTTTCATCCGCTTCGGTTCGCGCGTCGACGTGTACCTGCCGCTCGGCAGCCGCGCGAAGGTGTCGATCGGCGAGAAGGTCTACGCGTCGTCGACGATCCTCGCCGAGCTCGAGCAGTAAGCGGCGAGGCGCACGATGGCCGCATTCAAACCGCGTCGGCCGCGCAACGGCGCCGGCCAGACGCCACGCCCGTTCCGCCGCAACAAGGGGATGGCCGCCGATCCGGTGCCTATCGAGAGCCGCCGCGCCGCGCGCCAGCGGTTCCTGAAGACGCGCGGCATCTACCTGCTGCCGAACGCGTTCACGACCGCCGCGCTGTTCTGCGGCTTCTTCGCGGTCGTGCAGGCGATGAACGTGCGCTTCGAGATCGCCGCAATCGCGATTTTCGTGGCGATGGTGCTCGACGGGATGGACGGGCGCGTCGCGCGCATGACGCATACGCAGAGCGCGTTCGGCGAGCAGTTCGACAGCCTGTCGGACATGGTGTCGTTCGGCGTCGCGCCGGCGCTCGTGATGTACGAGTGGGTGCTGAAGGATCTCGGCCGCTGGGGCTGGCTCGCCGC
>NZ_WIXR01000108.1:0-1357 GCF_019425585.1 Burkholderia sp. COPS
CTGGAAGGGCGGCCGCTACAAGATCATCAGCTTCCATGCGAAGCGTGCGCGCGGCCTGATGGCGCGTTATATCGTCGAGAACAGGATTGCCGACCCGAAGGCGCTGAAGGAATTCGCGACGGAAGGCTATGCGTTCGATGCGGCTGCGTCGAACGATTCGACTTACGTATATCGCCGGCGAGTCGGCGAGTGACCCTGCCGGCCGTTCACGAGACGGCCGGCGCATGCATGAGGCCGGGCAAGCGCTACACCGCCTGTTCCGGTCGCCAGCTTTACATGGGACCGGTGTCAGCGCCAAAGCGCCAACTCCGGTCGACAAAGGAGAGACAGATGGCCCTTTCGATCACCAGCAATTTCGACGCAGGCGCAATCGACGTCGTGTCGTGCGACAGCCCCGATGCGATTCGGTTGCGCGTGCGCGGCGACAACCGCTCGGAATTCGCGCAATGGTTTTACTACCGCTTGACGGGCGCGCGCGGCGAGCGCTGCGTGATGACGTTCGAGAATGCGGCCGAATGCGCGTATCCGTCGGGCTGGCGCAATTACAGCGCGGTGGCGAGCTATGACCGGGTCGACTGGTTCCGCGTGCCGACGACGTTCGACGGCAAGACGATGACCATCGACCATACGCCGGAATTCGACAGCATCTACTACGCGTATTTCGAACCGTACTCGGAAGAGCGTCATGCCGCATTTCTCGGTGCGGTCCAGCAGTTGCCGCAGGCGAGCGTCGTCGAACTCGGTCGCACGGTCGAAGGTCGTCCGATGTCGCTGCTGACGCTCGGTACGCCGGAGACCGACGGCGCACCGAAGAAGAAGGTGTGGATCATCGCGCGCCAGCATCCCGGCGAGTCGATGGCCGAGTGGTTCGTCGAAGGCCTCGTCAAGCGGCTGGCAGGATGGGGCGACTGGGCCGGCGATCCGGTTGCGCGCAAGCTCTACGATCGCGTGACGTTCCACATCGTCCCGAACATGAATCCGGACGGCAGCGTGCATGGCAACCTGCGCACCAATGCGGCGGGCGCGAACCTGAACCGCGAGTGGATGGCGCCCGATGCCGAGCGCAGCCCCGAGGTGCTGGCCGTGCGCGATGCGATCCATGCGATCGGCTGCGACATGTTCTTCGACATTCATGGCGACGAGGATCTGCCGTACGTGTTCGTTGCCGGGTCGGAAATGCTGCCGAGCTTTACCGAGCAGCAGGGCAAGGAGCAGGCTGCGTTCATCGAGGCGTTCAAGGTTGCGAGCCCCGACTTCCAGACTGAGCATGGCTATGCGGCGAGCAAGTACAAGGAGGACGCGCTCAAGCTCGCGTCGAAGTACATCGGCCACCAGTTCGGCTGCCTGTCGCTGACGC
>NZ_WIXR01000108.1:1402-2228 GCF_019425585.1 Burkholderia sp. COPS
TTTTTGCTTCTGTCGAGGTCGCTTCGTCGGATCAGGACTTCTTCGCGCTCTTCTTCACGACCTTCTTCTGTACGCTCGACTTTTTCGTTGCGGCGGCCTTCTTGCTGCCGGTGCGGCCCGATGCTTTCGCCTTGACCTTGCCTCGGTGCGACTTGCCCTTGAACTTCTTCGTCGAGGACGTGGAGCGCTCGACGCGCGGCTTCAGCGGCGGAACCGGGTCGTTCCAGCTGAACGCGAGCATTTGCTGACCGACATAGCCGCATCGGAATTTCAGCGGCGTCGGGTCGCTGCCGTCGCTGTGGATACCGAGTCCGTCGACAGTGACGATATTGTCGACCTTCACACGCTGCTTGCCCTGGTCGAACGAGTCGTTCCATGGCGTGATTGTCGCGTTGCCGCTGTCGAATGTGTTCGACGCGAAGTCGACGCGGTCGAACGCCGACGACGTGCTGGCGATGAAGCTGCCGTGCGCCGCACAATCGGCGGCGAGCGGATCGGCATGCATTTCGTTGACGAATTTGTTGATCAGTTCGGAGCGCTGGTCGAGCAGGTCGGCGAATGCCGGTGTCGGAAGCGCAAGCGACAGGCCCGCAATACAGGCTGCCAGCTTGCCGAGCGCCCGGAAAATCCGGAGCGACGCAGGAGAGCTGTCCATCTGGTTATTGGTGAGGAGCGAATGAGACATCGGGCACGTATAGATGCCCGATGAAGAACCGGAGTTCAATCTTAGCGTAAAAAACTTGTGCGGCAGTAGATGTCGCATTCTGCCGCACCGCGCGAGGCCCTGCCGGCGGGTGATGGCGGTGCCGCCGCCGGAGGGCGATTC
>NZ_WIXR01000109.1:0-1268 GCF_019425585.1 Burkholderia sp. COPS
ACCGTCTCGCCGGCCTCGTTCACGCCGACCCATTCCGTCGACACGATGCCGCGGTCGGGCTTGCTCTCGGACACACGCTTGTCGTGGACCTTCTGGTACATCGTGATCGTATCGCCCGCACGCACCGGCTTGAGCCAGCGGATCGAGTCGATGCCCGGCGAGCCCATGCTGGTCGAGTCGTCGCCGAGCTTCTTGACGAGCAGGCTCATGAACACCGAACACGTATGCCAGCCGCTCGCGACCAGCCCACCGAAATGCGATGCCTTCCCGGCTTCTTCGTCGAGATGGAACGGCTGCGGATCGTAGCGTTGCGCGAACGTCTTGATGTCGTCGGGTTCGAACGTGTAACGGCCCACTTCGGTGGTGCTGCCGACCACCAGGTCTTCGTAACTGATGCCCACTAGATGTCTCCTTGTCTGGCGCGCTCGCGCGTCGCCGTCATGCCGCGTCGGCCTGCGCGAAATCGGGCAGTGCCGCGATGCGCGCAAGATGGTGATCGGTGTCGCCGAGCGTCGTCTCGATGATCGTCAGCCGCTTGAACAGGTGCGCCGCGGCGACCTCGTTGGTCACGCCCATGCCGCCGTGCAGTTGAACGGCCTGCTGGCCGACGAAACGCGCGGCGGCGCCGACACGCGCTTTCGCGGCCGACACCGCCTTGCGCCGCGCGTCCGCATCGCCGCTCGCGTAGCGTACGGCTGCCAGGTAGGTCAGCGAACGTGCCTGCTCGGCATGGATCAGCATGTCGACCATCCGGTGCTGCAGTGCCTGGAAACGCGCGATCGGCATGCCGAACTGTTCGCGCGTCTTCGTGTATTCGACCGTGGCGCGGTTCAGTTCGTCGAGCGCGCCGACCGCCTCCGCGCACAGCAGGAACGTCGCGTAATCGGCAACCTGCTNNNNGCGCACCGCCCGTCAGCAGTCGCGCCGGCGTTTCATTGAAACCGATCGTCGCGGCACGCTGGCCGTCGATCGTCCGGTAGTCGGCCACCTTCGCATTCGCGGCATCCCGTTCGACGACGAACAGGCCGATGCCCCCGCCGTCGACGCGCGCAGGCACGATCCAAGCATGCGCCTGGGCGCCGTGCTGAACGACCGACTTCGTGCCCGTCAGGCGGTACGTGCCGCCCTGCTCGCGCGCATGCGTATCGAGTTCGAACAGGTCGTAGCGCGCATGCGGCTCGTGGAAAGCAACCGCAACACGTTTCTGCCCCTGCGCGATCGCCTCCAGCAACGCGGCATCCTCATGAGCGCCGGAGCCGGCGACCGCC
>NZ_WIXR01000011.1:0-71101 GCF_019425585.1 Burkholderia sp. COPS
GGCGGAGAAGCTGCAGCGAGGGGCGGTGGCGGCGTGACGCGCCGGGGCGCGGCCGGGGTGGCCGTGCCGCCGGTCACCGCGGTGTTGGCGTCCCGGAAAAGCCGCGTGTCGATGCCGCGGTTTCAGTTGCGGGATTGATCCGGAACAGCGCCATGCCCCGCCCGATCGCGCAGTGCGGCGGGCAATTTCCACAGCATCAGTTCGCGCGTGCCGATTGCCCACAGCGCGGAACCGTCCCACGAAAAGGCCAGCGCCTGGATCTCGCTGTTTTTGGGTAGCGACGATGCGTCGAGCTGCACGGGCGTGCGGCCCTGTGCGACATCCCAGAGTGCCACGCGATGTTGCCAGCCGCCCGCCTTGTAGGTCGTACCCATCGCAAGGAAGCGACCGTTTGCCGAACGGGCGGCGGCCTTGAAGGAGTCGGCAGCGCCCAGCAGGGGCGACAGTACGTGCCCGTTCTTGAGATCCACTACGTGCATGCCGACGAAGCGCGTCCGTTTCGGGTCCGGGGCCTTCACGGGAGGTGGCGTGCTGCCGTCGTCGTCGAGCAACAGCTCGAAGCCTGTCGCGATCCATTGACCCTGCGGCGAGCCGAGCGGCTTGGGCGCCCAATGAGCGATGCCGGCGGCGCTGACGGAATCCGGCGCGCCAAAGCGCCGGGGCAATACGATCGTACGCAGCGTGCGGCCGGTGCGGGCGTCCAGCTCGGCGAGCCCTTGCGAATCCACCGTCCAGTAGCTCCCGGAAGGCCGCCAGCGTACCGGCCAGATCAGCGCATTGCTGCCGTTGCTGATCTCGTCCATCAGCGACTGGCGTACCGACGACAGCGTCGTGACGAACGGCCATGGATCGTCGTTGCCCGGCGGCGGTGACGCCGGGCGCTGCACGGTCAGGAACGCGGAGCCGACCGGATTCGCGTCCTTCTCGCCATGCCGAAGGTCATGCCAGAAATTGGCCGGCAGGTCGTCATCGATAATCCAGGACATATCGCTCATCTGATGGTCTCGCCAATCGGTCTCGCTCGGCCAGACGACTTCATGACGATCGACCTTGCTGCTCGCGATGTCGTATCGGTACAGGCATGGCTTGCTCTTGGCGTCGGGCTGGCCGTCGAACCAGACGGCGCTGCCGTCGCCGTTGATCATCATCTGTCGCGGCCCCTCCTTGCCGTGCCAGATTTCGTCCGCCTGCAACGCGCCGTTGGCCGCGCGCAGCCGCCACACGTACTGGTTCCAGCCGCGATTGTCGGCCACCTGGGCGCTGAACAGCAGGCTGCCATCCGGCAGGTCGAGGATGTCGTGCGGGTACAGCAACGTGCGTTGCGACGGGTCGGTCACGAACTTGTCCCAGCGGATGATCGACGGCTTGATTACCGGGGCGCTCGGGTCCGGCGCCACCGGCTTGATGGCAGGGGGCGGCATCGACGGTGCCGAGGGCAACTGCCATGCAGCGGGCGACGTGGCGATTTCCAGCCTGGCTGGCAGTGCGGACAACGCGTCGGTCAATGCCGTGAACACGTCGGCCGGGACGACGGAGATGCCGGTCCTGCTGGATTGCGTCCGGTTGCCGCTGAACACGTCCAGGTCCTGGAGTGTCAATGCCTTCCACAGGCTGTAGTCGGGGTTGGGCCGGGAGTCGATGCGACCGAACTGAACGACCGTCGCCGGATGCCCGAATATGATGCTCGTGTCCTGGACCCTGACGAACAGCGCGCTGCGGTACTGGCCGGTGATGCCGTCGCTGTGATCCTGGCGGGCCTCCCAGAACGCGTAGGTGGGTTGCAGCGCGGGCAGGCCGGAGCCGCTGAACAGCCGGTCGACGCGGGCCCGGGCCTGATCCATGCGCCAGTCCAGTTCCTGCCGGGTGATTGCGCCTTGTTGCAGCGCCTGCTGCAGTCTCGGCAAGGTCGCATGGTCGGCGATGGCTGCGCGCAGGTCCGGCCGGCGCGACAACAGGACATGGCTCCAGGGGTCCGGCAAATTCTGCAACTGCCAGCTATCGGCACTGGCCTTGACCGGGCTCGTCCGTTGCAGCACGCGCTCCACGAGCGGCTGCACCTGATCATAGGGAGCGGAGACCAGCAGGAACACCGCTCCCGCATAAGCTTGCCGGTTCTTGCCGTTGTCCCAGATCAGCACCTGTTCGCCTCGACGGGCGGCTACTTCGTAATCGTCGTCGTGCCCGGTGTCGTGCAGTTGCTCGAATCTCCAATGCAGGCCGTCGACGGTGGTGTCTGGCAGCGGGTCGGCCCGGCAGGCGAGCGGGAGTGCGATGCCGATCAGAATCGACAGGAAGCATGCGAGGCGTTTTCTCATTGACGTTGTGCCCGGATGCAGCGGGAATTTGGACGTACGGATTCTAAGCGCGGTGTTGTGTGCTTACTGCGGTGTGCCGGGTGGCATTGCGCGGGGTATCGATTCTTGCGCCGTTCGGTATCACCGCGTACAGGCGTTGATGATGCCTTGCTTGAGATTGATGCGAAATTTGTTCAGGTCGCCGGGTGCTGAGCGCAGCTTGAAGAGATTGGGGGCGACCCGGAGATACCAGGTGCCGTGGCGATCGCGTCGCGGGCAGGGAATTTTGATCATCCGTGCCACTTGCCGCGGCATCGGGAAAATGAAAAAGCCGCTGTTTCTTTCGAAACAGCGGCTCTCGCATTTGGTGGCGAATCAGGGACTCGAACCCCGGACCTGCGGATTATGATTCCGTCGCTCTAACCGACTGAGCTAATTCGCCGAAGACTTGAATTATGTAGATCGACGCTTGGGCTGTCAACACCTTTTTTCATCTTCCGCGAAAAAAGTTGCCGGCGGCCCGTGCCGGCCTCGCCGTGGGGCGGGGTGTCGGTCGCCGGAACCCGCGTCCGGCAAACGACAACCCGCCCTTCACCCTCAATCCTGCGCGTAGATGTTCGAGTCCTTCGTCTCCTTGACGAACAGCAGGCCGATCACGAACGTCGCCAGCGCGATCACGATCGGATACCAGAGGCCCGAGTAGATGTCGCCCTTCGCCGCGACGATCGCGAACGCGGTGGCCGGCAGGAAGCCGCCGAACCAGCCGTTGCCGATGTGATAGGGCAGCGACATCGACGTGTAGCGGATCCGCGTCGGGAACATCTCGACCAGCATCGCGGCGATCGGGCCGTAGACCATCGTCACGTAGATCACGAGGATCGTCAGGATCACGATCGTCATCGGCCAGTTGAGCTGCGCCGGGTCCGCCTTGGCCGGGTAGCCGGCCGCCTTCAGCGTCGACGCGAGCGTCTTGTCGAACGCCGCGCCCTGCGCCTTCGCGTCGGTCGACTTGCCCTCGTAGGCCGGGATCACCGTGTCGCCCACCTTGATTTCCGCCGTTGCGCCGGCCGGTGCCGCGACGTTCTCGTAGTTCAGGCCGGCCTTCGCGAGCGCGCTCTTCGCGATGTCGCACGAGTTCGTGAACTTCGACGTACCCACCGGGTTGAACTGGAACGAACAGGCGGCCGGATCGGCGATGACCGTGATCGGCGCCTTCTGCGTGGCGATCTCGAGCTGCGGGTTCGCGTAGTGCGTGAGCGCCTTGAACAGCGGGAAGTAGGTCAGTGCCGCGATCAGGCAGCCCGCCAGGATGATCGGCTTGCGGCCGATCTTGTCCGACAGCGAACCGAAGAACAGGAAGAACGGCGTGCCGATCAGCAGCGCGATCGCGATCAGGATGTTCGCGCTCGCCCCGTCCACCTTCAGCGTCTGCGTGAGGAAGAACAGCGCGTAGAACTGCCCCGTGTACCACACGACGGCCTGGCCGGCGGTCAGGCCGACGAGCGCGAGGATCACGATCTTCAGGTTCTTCCACTGGCCGAACGCTTCGGTCAGCGGCGCCTTCGACGTCTTGCCTTCCGCCTTGATGCGCAGGAACACCGGCGATTCGTTCAACTGCATCCGGATCCACACCGACACCGCGAGCAGCAGGATCGACGCGACGAACGGCACGCGCCAGCCCCAGCTGCCGAACGCTTCCTCGCCGATGAAGGTGCGCACGCCGAGGATCACGAGCAGCGACAGGAACAGGCCGAGCGTGGCGGTCGTCTGGATCCACGCGGTGTAGAAGCCGCGACGATTGGCCGGCGCGTGTTCGGCGACGTAGGTCGCCGCGCCGCCGTACTCGCCGCCGAGCGCGAGACCCTGCAACAGCCGCATCGCGATGAAGATCACCGGCGCGGCGATGCCGATCGACGCGTAACCGGGCAGGAAGCCGACCACGAAGGTCGAGATGCCCATGATCACGATCGTCACGAGGAACGTGTGCTTGCGGCCGACGAGGTCGCCGAGGCGGCCGAACACGATCGCGCCGAACGGCCGCACCGCGAAGCCGGCCGCGAAGCCGAGCAGCGTGAAGATGAAGGCGGCGGTCGGGTTGACGCCGGAGAAGAAGCTCTTGCTGATGTAGGCCGCGAGCGAGCCGGCCAGGTAAAAGTCGTACCACTCGAACACGGTGCCGAGCGACGACGCGAAGATCACCTTCTTCTCTTCGCCCGTCATCGGCGCGTGCGAAATTTGCCCGCCTAACGTTGCCATGAGTCGTCTCCAAGTCCCTTTGTAGGTGTGCGGCCGCCTTGGGTGGGGCGGGCCTGTTGACGATTATTGGTAGGGAAACTTACGGCGGACTGACTCGCGTGTGCAAAGCGGATGTGCGTCGACTTGCGTCTAATTTTCGGCTTTGAGTGCCTATCGCGCTTTCAACGTCGCCAAAATCGTCGATTTTGACGTAATCGGGGCGGGCCGCGGCGGCGTGCGTCAGGGTTAATCCGGGGCGGTTTCGGTCAGCGGCAGGCTGACGCGCACGAGCGTGCCGGCGAGGCGCGGGGCGTGCTGGTAGACGTGATCGTCGAGCGTCAGCGTGCCGCCGTGCTGCGCGGCGATCTCGCGCACGATCGCGAGCCCGAGGCCGCTGCCGTCGCCTTCGCGGCCGAGGATCCGGTAGAAGCGCTCGACGACGCGCTCGCGTTCGGCGGCCGGGATGCCCGGCCCGGTGTCCTCGACTTCGAGATGCACGAGCCGCGCGGCGGGCTCGGCGCGCACGCGCACCGTGATGCGGCCGCCTTCCGGCGTGTAGCGGATCGCGTTGTCGATCAGGTTGCCGAGCATCTCGCGCAGCATCACCGGGTTGCCGTCGACGTCGAGCGGCGTGTCGTCCGGCGGGCCTTCGTAGCCGAGATCCATGCGTTTCGCGAGCGCGGCCTGCACCCAGTCGCGCACCGCGCGCCGCGCGAGCGAGGCGATCTCGACCGGCTCGAACGTCAGCCCGCTCGCGCGGTTCTCGGCGCGCGCGAGCGCGAGCAGTTGCGTGACGAGCCGTGCTGCCTGCTCGGAGCTCGTCGCGATCTGTTCGAGCGAGCGCTGCACGTCGGGCGGGACGGGGTGGCGCAGCGCGAACTCGGCCTGCGTGCGCAGGCCCGCGAGCGGCGTCTTCATCTGGTGGGCGGCGTCGGCGATGAAGCGCTTTTGCAGCGCCATGTTCTGTTCGAGACGGGCGAGCAGGTCGTTGAACGACGTGACGAGCGGTTCGATCTCGGGCGGCGCGCGCTGCGCCTCGACCGGCGACAGGTCGTCGGGCCGCCGCGCGCGGATGTGCGCCTGCAGCGCGTTGAGCGGCGCGAGCCCGCGCGACAGCCCGAACCAGACCAGCAGGATCGCGAGCGGCAGGATCACGAACTGCGGCAGGATCACGCCCTTGATGATGTCGTTCGCGAGCGCGTTGCGCTTGTCCAGCGTTTCGCCGACCTGCACGAGCACGGGCTGTGTGCTGTCCGATTGCGGCAGCGCGACCGTCGTATACGCGACGCGCACGTCGTTGCCGCGCAGCAGGTCGTCGCGGAACATGACGACGCCCGGCGGCGGGCGGTCCTCGTCGCGTGGCAGCGGCATGTCGGCTTCGCCCGCGACCAGTTCGCCGCGGGTGCCGAGCACCTGGAAATAGACGCTGTCGACGTTGTCCGCGCGCAGGAAGTCGCGCGTCTGCTGCGGCAGCGTGAGCTCGGCGACGCCGTTTACCGGATGGATCTGCCGCGCGAGCACGTACGCGTTGGTCTCGAGCGCGCGATCGAACGGGCCGTTCGCGATCGTCTTCGCGACGAGGTAGGTGACGGCGATGCTCATCGGCCACAGCAACAGCAGCGGCGCGAGCATCCAGTCGAGGATCTCGCCGAACAGCGAGCGCGGGCGCGGCGCCTCGGGCGCATCGGTTTCGTCGGGCGGCGCGAACGGGTTCTCGTAGCGCGCGTCGCGCGCCTCGTCGGCGGCCGACGACGGCGCGCCGGTCGGGTGGCGGGTAGGGGCCGGCGTGGCCATCGCGGCAACGCCCGGGGTCAGCGCAGCGGCGTGCCGGCCACCGCGGGCTGGGGCGCGGCCGAGTCGGCCGGCGTGGCGGGCGCGGCCTTCTCGAGGCAGTAGCCGAGGCCGCGCACGGTCGAGATCCGTACGCCGCTGGGTTCGATCTTCTTGCGCAGCCGGTGCACGTAGACTTCGATCGCGTTGTTGCTGACTTCCTCGCCCCATTCGCACAGATGGTCGACGAGCTGCTCCTTCGACACGAGCCGGCCGATCCGCTGCAGCAGCACCTCGAGCAGGCCGAGCTCGCGCGCGGAGAGGTCGAGCACGCGATCGTTCGCGTACGCGATGCGGCCGACCTGGTCGAACGCGAGCGAGCCGTGGCGCACGACGGTCGGGCCGCCGCCCGCACCGCGCCGGGTCAGCGCGCGCACGCGCGCCTCGAGCTCGTTGAGCGCGAACGGCTTGGCCATGTAGTCGTCGGCGCCGAGGTCGAGCCCCTTCACGCGCTCGTCGACGCTGTCGGCGGCCGTCAGGATCAGCACGGGGAGGTTGGAATTGCGGGCGCGCAGGCGCTTGAGCACGTCGAGCCCGGACATTTTCGGGAGCCCGAGGTCGAGGATCAGCAGGTCGAACGTCTGCATCGACAGTGCCGTATCGGCATCGACGCCGCTCTTCACGTGGTCGACCGCATAGCCCGATTGGCGGAGTGACCGGGTGAGGCCGTCCGCGAGTATGCTGTCGTCTTCCGCGATGAGAATTCGCATGGTGCTGACCGATGGCCGGCAGGGCGTTCGCGCCGGCCGGCTGTCTCCGAAGTTATTCGTGTACAACGCAGCCTGCATTGCGGGCTTGCACAAAACACTGTTTTTTTATACAGTGTCTGCATTCGTGGGCGGCGCTTGAAAGCGGGCGCGCCTCTGACAGACGCTGCTCATCATAGCAAAGGACGATTCATGGAAGATAGCAAGAAGGGCTCCGGGATGACCGCCGAGAAGAGCAAGGCGCTGGCCGCCGCGCTTGCCCAGATCGAGAAGCAGTTCGGCAAGGGCTCGATCATGCGCATGGGCGACGGCGAGGCGGCGGAAGATATCCAGGTCGTCTCCACGGGTTCGCTGGGCCTCGATATCGCGCTTGGCGTCGGCGGCCTGCCGCGCGGCCGGGTGGTCGAGATCTACGGCCCGGAATCGTCCGGTAAAACCACGCTCACGCTGCAGGTCATCGCCGAGCTGCAGAAGCTGGGCGGCACCGCAGCGTTCATCGACGCCGAGCACGCGCTCGACGTCCAGTACGCGTCGAAGCTCGGCGTGAATGTGCCGGAGCTGCTGATTTCGCAGCCGGACACCGGCGAGCAGGCGCTGGAAATCACCGATGCGCTGGTGCGCTCGGGCTCGATCGACATGATCGTCATCGACTCGGTCGCGGCGCTCGTGCCGAAGGCCGAAATCGAAGGCGAGATGGGCGATTCGCTGCCGGGCCTGCAGGCCCGCCTGATGTCGCAGGCGCTGCGCAAGCTGACCGGCACGATCAAGCGCACGAACTGCCTGGTGATCTTCATCAACCAGATTCGTATGAAGATCGGCGTGATGTTCGGCAACCCGGAAACCACGACGGGCGGTAACGCGCTGAAGTTCTATGCGTCGGTGCGCCTCGATATCCGCCGGATCGGCTCGATCAAGAAGAACGACGAGGTGATCGGCAACGAAACCCGCGTGAAGGTCGTCAAGAACAAGGTGTCGCCGCCGTTCCGCGAAGCGATCTTCGACATCCTGTATGGCGAGGGCATTTCGCGTCAGGGCGAGATCATCGATCTCGGCGTGCAGGCGAAGATCGTCGACAAGGCAGGCGCCTGGTACAGCTACAACGGCGAGAAGATTGGCCAGGGCAAGGACAACGCGCGTGAATTCCTGCGCGAGAATCCGGAAATCGCGCGCGAGATCGAGAACCGCATCCGCGAATCGCTCGGCGTCGTCGCAATGCCCGATGGTGCAGGCAACGAAGCCGAGGCGGTGGACGAAGAAGAGTGATGGTCGGGCGCCGAGGTCAGGCTGGCGAGCCGGAGGAGAGCGACGCGCCCGAAGCGGCGGGTCGCCCCGGCCGGCGAGCCGGATCCTCGAGCGCCGATCGGCGGATCGCGGGCAGCCATGCCGCGAACCGCACCGCGACGAGGGCATCCGACGATGCCCTCGTTTCGTTTGAGATTGCCGCACCGGACGATCCGTTCGACGACGATGAATCATTCGACGCACACGATCGCTCCCGTCGTCGCGTGTCCGGTGTCAGTTTCCCTGGCGATCGCGCATCCGGTGCGTCGGCGCCTGCGACGGAAGATGTCTATACGCGCAGCAGCCAGCATCCGCGCCGCACACGCCGTGCGTCGGGTGGTGCTTCAAGCGCTGCTTCCGGCGACGATCCGGGTGCCGGCGCGCGCAAGTCGTCGAAGCCGCCGCGTTCGTTGAAAGGCCGTGCGCTCGGCTATCTGTCGAGGCGCGAATACAGCCGCACGGAACTCGCGCGCAAGCTCGCACCGTATGTCGGCGAAGACGAGTCCGTCGAACCGGTGCTCGATGCGCTGGAGAAGGATGGCTGGCTGTCCGATGCGCGTTTTGCCGAGAGTCTCGTGCATCGCCGCGCGTCGCGTGTCGGCGTCGCACGCATCGTCAGCGAGCTGAAGCGTCATGCGGTCGGCGACACGCTCGTCGAGGAGGTCAACGCGCAGCTTCGCGAGACCGAATGGGCGCGTGCGCAGGCGGTCTGGCGCAAGAAATTCGGTGCACTGCCGCAAACGCCGGCCGAGCGGGCGAAGCAGGCGCGCTTTCTCGCGGCGCGGGGCTTCTCGAGCGCGACCATCGTGAAGTTGCTGAAGGTTGGCGACGATTTCCCGATCGACGACTGACCGTGCCGATCGCGCGCGTGGCGCGCGATTTTGCTGCAACGCAACTGCTTCCGGACAGGCGGGAATACCCGCCGTCGCGTCAAAGTGTCTCAAATACCCAATATGCTAAAATCCGTGGGTTTTCCTCTTCGGCCTCAACCTCCAGCATGCCGCTATCCGAGCCCGTGCCCCGTCAGTTGCGACATCGACGCGCAATCCGAGCGGAAGCTTACGAGCGCGGCGACGGCTTGTGGGACATCGAAGCCTGCCTGACCGACCACAAGCCGCGCGATGTCGCGCTTGCGTCGGGCATCCGGCCCCAGGGCCTGCCGATCCACGAACTCTGGCTGCGCGTGACTATCGATCGTGACCTCAATGTCGTCGACGCCGAAGCGTCTTCGGAATGGGTTCCCTATCCCGGTCACTGTCAATCCGCCCCTCCTGCCTATCGGGCCCTCATCGGGCTCAATCTCTTCCGCAATTTCCGCCGCAACGCGAACCGGCTGCTCGCCGGCGTCGCAGGCTGTTCCCATCTCACCGAACTGTGCGCCGTGCTGCCGACCGCAGCGATCCAGGCGTTTGCCGGTGACGTGTGGAATGTGCGCGAGGAGGGTGGCGAAGGGCCGGATCAGGGCGACGTGCACGCCGAACCGCCTTTCCAGCTCGGCCGCTGCCGGGCGTTGCGGTTCGACGGCGAGGTCGTGCGGCAGTATTACCCGCGGTGGTATGGCCCGCTTCGGCCGGATTTGCCCGGTGATGGCAGCACGAAGGAATGAACGGAAATCATTCGAAGAAGCGTCTAAAGCGACTTTTCATCCAACTCTCAGACTGAAGGGAATCACGCATGAAGATTCACGAGTACCAGGGTAAGGAAATCCTGCGGAAATTCGGAGTCGCGGTACCGCGCGGCAAGCCGGCGTTCTCGGTTGACGAGGCCGTCAAGGTGGCAGAAGAGCTCGGCGGCCCGGTATGGGTCGTGAAGGCTCAGATTCACGCGGGTGGCCGTGGCAAGGGCGGCGGCGTGAAGGTGGCGAAGTCGATCGAGCAGGTCCGCGAATACGCGAACCAGATCCTCGGCATGCAGCTCGTCACGCACCAGACCGGTCCGGAAGGCCAGAAGGTCAACCGCCTGATGATCGAAGAAGGCGCCGACATCAAGCAGGAACTGTATGTCAGCCTCGTCGTCGACCGCATCTCGCAGAAGATCGTCCTGATGGGTTCCAGCGAAGGCGGCATGGACATCGAGGAAGTTGCCGAGAAGCACCCGGAACTGATCCACAAGGTCATCGTCGAGCCGTCGACGGGCCTGCTGGACGCGCAAGCCGACGACCTCGCCGCGAAGATCGGCGTGCCGGCCGCTTCGATCCCGCAAGCGCGCGCGATCCTGCAAGGCCTGTACAAGGCATTCTGGGAAACCGACGCATCGCTGGCTGAAATCAACCCGCTGAACGTCTCCGGCGACGGCAAGGTCACCGCACTCGACGCGAAGTTCAACTTCGACTCGAACGCGCTGTTCCGCCACCCGGAAATCGTCGCATACCGCGACCTGGACGAAGAAGATCCGGCTGAAATCGAAGCGTCGAAGTTCGACCTCGCGTACATCTCGCTCGACGGCAACATCGGCTGCCTCGTGAACGGCGCAGGCCTCGCGATGGCGACGATGGACACCATCAAGCTGTTCGGCGGCGAACCGGCGAACTTCCTGGACGTCGGCGGTGGCGCGACGACCGAGAAGGTCACGGAAGCGTTCAAGCTGATGCTGAAGAACCCGGACCTGAAGGCGATCCTCGTGAACATCTTCGGCGGCATCATGCGCTGCGACGTGATCGCGGAAGGCGTGATCGCCGGTTCGAAGGCCGTGAACCTGAACGTGCCGCTCGTCGTGCGCATGAAGGGCACGAACGAGGACCTCGGCAAGAAGATGCTGGCCGATTCGGGCCTGCCGATCATCTCGGCGGACAGCATGGAAGAAGCTGCGCAGAAGGTCGTCGCGGCTGCCGCAGGCAAGTAAGCGCGCTCAATGAATAGGTATGGCGGCGCGGCTTGCACGCGACGCCAATCGAACAGAGGTCAAAATACATGTCGATTCTGATCAACAAGGACACGAAGGTCATCACGCAGGGCATTACCGGCAAGACCGGTCAGTTCCATACGCGCGCCTGCCGTGAATACGCAAACGGCCGCGAAGCATTCGTCGCGGGCGTGAACCCGAAGAAGGCCGGCGAAGATTTCGAAGGCATTCCGATCTACGCGAGCGTCAAGGAAGCGAAGGCAGAAACCGGCGCGACCGTGTCGGTCATCTACGTTCCGCCGGCAGGCGCAGCGGCTGCGATCTGGGAAGCGGTCGAAGCCGATCTCGATCTCGCGATCTGCATCACGGAAGGCATCCCCGTGCGCGACATGATCGAAGTGAAGGACCGCATGCGTCGCGAAGGCCGCAAGACGCTGCTGCTCGGGCCGAACTGCCCGGGCACGATCACGCCGGACGAACTGAAGATCGGCATCATGCCGGGTCACATCCACCGCAAGGGCCGCATCGGCGTCGTGTCGCGTTCGGGCACGCTGACGTATGAAGCCGTTGCGCAGCTGACGGCACTGGGCCTCGGCCAGTCGTCGGCAGTCGGTATCGGCGGCGACCCGATCAACGGTCTGAAGCACATCGACGTGATGAAGATGTTCAACGACGATCCGGATACGGATGCGGTCGTGATGATCGGCGAAATCGGCGGTCCGGACGAAGCCAACGCGGCAGAGTGGATCAAGGACAACATGAAGAAGCCGGTCGTCGGCTTCATCGCGGGCGTCACGGCGCCTCCGGGCAAGCGCATGGGCCACGCCGGCGCGCTGATCTCGGGCGGTGCGGATACGGCCGAAGCGAAGCTGGAAATCATGGAAGCGTGCGGCATCACCGTCACGCGCAACCCGTCGGAAATGGGCCGTCTGCTGAAGAAGGCGCTGTAATATTTCCCCCTGGGTTCGTCCTGCAAAAAACGCCGGCCTTGCCGGCGTTTTTTGTTATGCTCGCGCAATGAATTCGTAAGCACCCACCGGACATGCGTCGTGCATGCGCCGGCGATGAACCCGGCCGCCTGCCAGGCCGCCACTGCCCCGCACATCACCCCATGCTCGAATTCCTGACGTCGCTGCACTGGGGCGCCGTGCTCCAGATCGTCATCATCGATATCCTGCTCGGCGGCGACAACGCCGTCGTCATTGCGCTCGCCTGCCGCAACCTGCCCGCGAACCAGCGGCTGCGTGGTGTCGTCTGGGGCACCGCGGGTGCGATCCTGTTACGCGTCGCGCTGATCACGTTTGCGGTCGCGCTGCTCGACGTGCCGTTCCTGAAGCTCGGCGGCGGGTTGCTGCTGCTGTGGATCGGTATCAAGCTGATGGCGCCGGCCGCCGATGCGCACGACGACATCAAGCCGGCCAGCCGGTTGTGGGACGCCGTGAAGACGATCGTGATCGCCGACGCGGTGATGAGCCTCGACAACGTAATCGCGATCGCCGGTGCGGCCGAGCAGGCCGACCCGTCGCACCGGATCCCGCTCGTGATCTTCGGGCTCGTCGTCAGCGTGCCGATCATCGTGTGGGGCAGCACGCTGGTGCTGAAGCTGCTCGACCGTTTCCCGATCGTCGTGGCGCTCGGCGCCGGGCTGCTCGGCTGGATCGCGGGCGGCTTGATCGTGAACGACCCGGTCGGCGACCGCTGGCCGGTGCTCGATACGCAGCCGGTGCTGTACGGGGCGAGTATTGCGGGCGCACTGTTCGTGGTGGCGATCGGTTACGCGCTCAGGCGGCGCAGTGGCGCACCGCGCGCGCACTGACACTGGCCATCCGGCCGACTGCCGGATTCACGGCCTGCTGGCTACGATCGAGACGCCTGCCTTTAACGACAGGCGTTTTTCGTTTCCGGAGCCTGCCATGTTCGAAGCCTTTTCCGTTTCCCTGTTCCGTCGTGTTGCCGCCGACCTGCGGCGCGCAAACCGGTCGTCGCCGCGCTGGCGGCCGGCCGGCTTCACGCTGATCGAACTGATGATCGTGCTGGCGATCGTCGGCGTGATCGCCGCCTATGCGATTCCCGCGTACCAGGATTACCTTGCGCGCTCGCGTGTCGGCGAGGGGCTCGCGCTTGCGTCGTCCGCGCGGCTGGCCGTCGCCGACAACGCCGCGAGCGGCGCGGGCCTCGACGCCGGCTACAGCCCGCCGGCCGCGACCCGCAACGTCGAATCCGTCGCGATCGACGGCGAGACCGGCCAGATCACGGTCGCCTTCACCACGCGCGTCGCGGCGGCGGGCGCCAATACGCTGGTGCTCGTGCCGTCCGCGCCCGACAAGGCCGACGCGCCCACCGCACGCGTGCCGCTCAAAAAGGGCGCGATGCAGGCCGGCGCGATCGCGTGGGAGTGCTTCGCCGCCGGCAAGGGCGCGTCGTCGCTGCCGGCGCCGGGGGCCGGGCCGTTGCCGGGCGATGCCGCGACGCTGCCTGCGAAATATGCGCCGGCGGAGTGCCGCGCATAGTGCCGGCAGCGGAGCAGGGCGGCACGGGCAGCATGCCGGCCGCCGCTTCGGTCGGCCGGGGCGGCCGCCCCGCGCCGGGGCGCGGCGCGAAGGCCCCGCACAGAGGGGGGAAAGTTTTGTATAGTGCGCCGGTTGCTGACACCCGGTTCGCTCATGCCTTCTACTTTTTCCCGTTCGTTGCCGCTCGTTGCGCTGGCTGTCGCCCTGATCGTGCCGTACGCGATCACGAATCACACGTATCCGATCCCGACCTTCTATTCCGAGTTTTCCGCGCTGGTGCTGTATCTGCTG
The DNA here is from genome assembly GCF_019425585.1 of Burkholderia sp. COPS. Taxonomy (NCBI): domain Bacteria; kingdom Pseudomonadati; phylum Pseudomonadota; class Betaproteobacteria; order Burkholderiales; family Burkholderiaceae; genus Burkholderia; species Burkholderia sp. COPS. The sequence goes on from NZ_WIXR01000011.1 coordinate 13,990, forward strand.
GTGGGGGTGTCCGTCGTGCTGCTCGCGCGCACCGGTCGCCCGGCCGAACCGTTCGCCGCACCGGCCGCGTTCGTTGCGCCGCTCGGGTTCGCGGCGGTGCTCATCGCGCAGGTCGTGCTGATCCCGCTCAAGGTGCCGTCGATGAACTGGCTCGCGGTCGGCTATCTCGCCGCCGCGCTGGTCGCGATGCAGGCAGGCTTTACGCTCGCGCGCGACGGGCTGGCCGAGGCCGTGTCGCGGATGATGGCCGGCGCGCTGCTCGTCGGTGGCGTGTTCGCGGTCGGCACCCAGATCGTGCAGTTGTTCCACCTCGAGTCGGCGCTGTCGCCTTTCGTCGTGGTGTACAACGTCGCGGTCGATCGCCGCCCGTACGGCAACATGGCGCAGGCGAACCATCTGGCCAGCTACATCGCGTTCGCGCTTGCGGGCGCGCTGTATCTCGTGCAGACGCGCCGGCTCGCGGTATGGGCGTGGCTCGCGCTGTCGCTGGTGCTGTCGGTCGGTCTTGCGCTGACGGTGTCGCGCGGGCCGTGGCTGCAGGTCGCGGTGATGGTCGTCGCCGGCTTCTGGATGGCGTGGCTCGAATCGCGCCGCGCGCCGGGCAATGCGCGCGCGTGGCTGATCCCCGTCGTGCTTGCGGTGGCGTTCATCGCGGTGAACGTCGCGGTACGCTGGGCCAACGTGCACTATCACCTGAACCTCGCGGAATCCGCGGCCGACCGGATGCGTGACGCGGGGCAGATCGCGCCGCGCCTCGCACTGTGGAAGTACGGGCTCGCGATGTTCCGCGAGCACCCGCTGCTCGGCGTCGGCTGGGGCGAATTCCCGTCACACCAGTTCGCGCTCGTGCGCTCGCTGGGCGGCGTCGAGATCGCGAACAACTCGCACGACATCTTCATCGACCTGCTCGCGAAGTCCGGCCTCGTGGGCCTGGGCGTGCTCGTCGTCGCGCTCGTGACGTGGTTCGTGCGTGCGGTGCGCGCGCCGCAGTCGAGCATGCGCGTGTTCGGCTTCGCGCTGATCGGCATCCTGCTGATGCATGCGCTGGTCGAGTATCCGCAGCAGTACATGTTCTTCCTGTTGCCGGCGATGTTCGTGATCGGGCTGCTCGACGTGAAGCCGCTGCGTTTCCTGCCGGGGCGCGCAGCCTTCGGGCTGTTCGCGGTGCTGTCGGTCGGCGGCGTGCTGGCGGCGGTGCCCGTGCTGCGCGACTACCAGCGCGCGGAAGTGCTGTATTACGGCAGCGATCCGGCCGCGCAATACCGCGACGCGCCGTCGTTGCTGTTCGGCGCCTGGGGCGAATACGGCGCGGCCACGCTGCTCCCGATTTCGGCGGACGACCTGCCGGCCAAGCTCGCCGCGCACGAGCGCGCGATCGCGCTGCTGCCCGGCGAAACGGTGCTGCGCCGCTATGCGGTGCTGCAGGCACTGGCCGGCCGCGAAGCCGACGCACTCGACACCGTCGCGCGCCTGCACGTGTTCGCCAAGGAGCTGAAGGACTGGCCGCAACAGCTGGCGGCGCTGTACAAGCTGTGCGACCAGCAACCGGCGCTGAAGACGTTCAAGGGGGCGGTCGTCGCGAAATACGGCGAAGTTCCGGCCGACGCGGCCGACGACGAGGACGACGACGATTCGGATTGATACGCGCGGCCTCTGCCGGAACGGGGAATGCCGGCAGGGGCCGTGCCGTGCGGGAGCTGCTGCGCGTGCCGAACGCAACCGCGCGGTGTGAACCGGGCGAATCCGGCGCGTATCGATTACCTCGTGGATTGCGCGGATTCCGGCTGAAGGCGCGGCGATTCGCGTCAACCATTGTCAAATCGCCGCCGCTCGCCGGGCGGCGCGTGCACAATGCGCGAAAGCGCTCGCGTGCCGGCCCGTGTGAGGCAGGGGCGGCGCGAACACCGGCAACACCGGGCTACCCGGGAAGTCCGCCACGCAGGATCGCGGCCGAGCATCGATCGGCCGTGCGGCCGTAACGGGGCGCCGGTCCGATGGCCGCGGCGCGGTGTGACGCATGCGATGCGGCCGGGTGATGTTCCCCGGCGCGCGGCGCGTTCGTCCGCAACAGTGCTGAAGAACGATATTCGACCATGGCTATTCGCTCGACCTACCTGATCCTGCCCGCCGTCGCGATGCTGTTTTCCGGCTGCGCGATGCTGTCGTCGTCGCAGGAAAGCAAGCTGACCTGCCACATCCCCCGCGCCGTTTATCCGGATACCGCGAAGCCGCTCACGCGCCAGGCGACCGTGCTCGTGCGCGCGCTGATGACGACGTCCGGCGAAGCGCAGAACGTCACCGTGACGACGAGCAGCCGTAATGCGGCGGCCGATCGCGCGGCCGCCGACGCGATGACGCACGCAACCTGCGTGCAGACGGGCGCGACCGCGAATCCGTTTCTGCTGACCCAACCGTTCGTGTTCGAGCCGCAGCGCGGCAAGTGATGCGCGGGCGGCGCGGCGTGGCGTGCGTGCCGGTTGCCGTCCGGTATGGTCTCCTGCCGGCCCCTTCGTGGCGCATGGCCGCCGAATGTCGCCGCGCGCGGCCGTCGGGCCGCGCGTGCCCGACGTTCAGTGCCGCGGCATCAGGTTCGCGCCGCGGCAAGCCGGCTCGGCCGCCGTGCTCAGCCCGAGCAGCGTGAACCCGTTGCGTTCCTGGCGAATCTGCGCATAGTGCCGCGCAACCGTTTCCCCGGTGTTGCCCGTCAGATCGAGTTCGACCTGAAAGCGGTCCTTGCTGTCCGAGCAACTGCGCACCGGGCCGTACTCGAACCCGGTGCCGGGCGCCTTGCGGGCCTTGTCGAACGCCTGCCGGCCCTTTAGCGCGGCAGCCGCCGCGGCGGGTTCGCTCCATTCGCGCGCCTGCGCATCGTTCACATTCAGCCATTCGTCGACGAAATCGCGGCCGTTGAGCGCGACGGGTTGTACGCGCTGCACGGTGCCGCCGTCGACGCGATATCGGAAGACGCCTGGCCGCGTCAACAGTTCGCTGTCCATCGAGCTGACCGTCGCGCGCACCTCGAAGCCGTCGGGGCGCACCTTGAACCGGATGGGGTTTTCGTCGAGAACGTAGCTGTTCTCTGCATGGAACAGCACGCGTTGCGCGGTCGGGCCGTTGGCCGGTGCGACCACGTCCGCGGCGAACTGACTCCAGCGCGACGCGCACCACGGCGTGCCGTGGACGACCGCGACCTGCCTGCCGGGCAGCGCCGAGAACCAGAAACCGCCGCCGTATGCGCCGCCGATGTCCTTGTAGTCGTCGGCCTGCCAGCGCAGCACGCGCCGCCAGCCGCCGTTTTCCCATGCGTAGGCGGTCAGCAGGTTGTCGTCGCCGCATGCGATGTCGAAGCCGGCGCGCACGAAGAGCAACGGGCGGGACGTGCCGCCGCGTTCGACGTCGACGTCCGGATTGCGGCCGAACGCCGATTCGCCGTCTTTCGGCTGGACGGGCCGGGCCGGCACGCCGAGCGCGGCTGCGAGCGTGCGTTTCAGCGCGGTCGGGTCGACCTGTTCGTCACTGCAGGCGAGCCGCGCATCGATCGCGCCGGCGAGCGCCTGCTTGTACGTACGCAGCGCGTCGCGCAGCGGCGGCGAAATCTCGACGCCGGGCCCGTCGCTCGGCGGATTGCGGACCTGCTGTACACGGTGTTGCGCGTCGATGGCCGCGCGTGCGGCGGTGTCGGCGGCGGGGCAGGCGCCGGCGGCCGATGCGGCGTCCGGCAGCAGGAGGAGCGCGCACAGCAGCGGCGCGGCGTATTTCAGCGTGAGATTCTTCATGAGTGAGGCGTTTTTCTGGTTTTTATCGTTCGAACGGGGCATCGCTACGGCCGGCGCTGCCCCGTGAATGGCGGTTTGTTACCGCTGGCGGTCAACCCGCGACGTCTTCGGCCTTCCAGTCTCCCGACTTCCCGCCGCGTTTCTCGCGCACGCTCACGTCGGTGATCACCATCCCGCGATCCACCGCCTTGCACATGTCGTAGACGGTCAGCAACCCGACCTGCACGGCCTTTTAAATCAAAGACTTACTGATGGCGCCTCATTCGATCTTGTCCCACTCGGTTGATAAAGTGGGACAGCAGTGGGACGGATTTGGGACAACAATCGGACCGCACTGTGTCGCGAGTTTACGCGATCGAACCGTTCGGGGGAAAGTACATGTCGTAGCACGACAGGATATTTCGGACGCGATCATTCGGCGCATCGTTGGACGTGCGCCGGAGCGTGGTGACGTGTTGTATCGCGCTGGATCAGATTCAGTCCGCGTTGCTGGCACGTGCTTCGTGATTTCGTCAGGTGTCGAGGGATTGGCTGAACGGCATAATGTCGGCTTCGTGGCTTAATCGTCACAATAACAAGCACCTCAGCACTATGACCGCACTCGAAATGCTTCTCGACACCTTCCGCCAAACCGCCGTGACTGAACGGGAGAAGGGGACCTACTTCGAAGAGTTGATCGTCACCTATTTGCGGAACGAGGCCACGTACCGCGATTTGTACAGCGACGTGTGGACCTATGCGGAATGGGCTGACCTGCAAGGGCTGGACAAACGGGACACCGGCATTGACCTTGTTGCGAAGACGCGTGGCACGGACGAATTCCATGCGATTCAATGCAAGCTGTTTGCGCCCGAACACAAGGTTCAGAAGAGCGACATCGATAGCTTTTTCACGGCATCAGGCAAGAAGCCGTTCACGCGTCGAATCATTGTCGCTACGACGAATCATTGGAGCGAACACGCCGAAGACGCTTTGCTGGATCAGCAGCCGCCCGTCAGCAAGATTGATCTGACTGCTCTTGAAGAAAGCCAGATCGAGTGGGGCCAGTACCAGCCCAAGGCTGCGCCGGTCATCAAGGCGAAGAAGGAACTGCGCCCACACCAGACCAACGCACTGAATGCAGTTGTTCATGGTCTTTCTGATGCCGACCGGGGCAAGTTGATCATGGCCTGTGGTACCGGCAAGACGTTCACCAGCTTGAAAATCGCAGAAACGCTGGCCGGTGCTGGCAAGCGAGTGCTGTTCCTTGTACCGAGTCTGTCGCTACTTTCACAGACCTTGACGGAATGGACTCAGGAGAGCGGGACGCCGCTTCATAGTTTTGCGGTTTGCTCGGATAGCGATGTTGGCAAGAAACGCAAGAAAGAAGACGACATGGTGCAAACCTTCGTCCATGAACTGCGCTATCCGGCCACGACGGATTCGGCCCGACTGGCGGCAGAGATGGCGAAGCGGCACGATGCGTCGCACATGAGCGTCGTCTTCTCGACCTATCACTCGATTGATGTCATCAGCCGTGCGCAGAAGCAGTTCGGGATGGCCGACTTCGACCTGATCGTCTGCGACGAAGCGCACCGCACGACGGGCGCAACGTTTGGCGACGATGACGAAAGCACGTTCGTTCGGGTTCACGATGCCGACTACATCCGCGCTGCCAAGCGCCTGTACATGACGGCGACGCCGCGAATCTACGGAGATTCGGCCAAGGCCACGGCTGAACGTGACAACGTTGCGCTTTGTTCGATGGACGACAAGGCGCTGTATGGCGAAGAACTGTTCGTCATCACGTTCTCGGAAGCCGTCAAACGCGGGTTGCTGGTCGATTACAAGGTGATCGTGCTGGCGGTCGAAGAGACGCACGTCAACCGGCGTCTGCAAGACCTGCTGCGGGATGAGAACAACCAGTTGAAGGTTGACGACGCAGCCAAGATTGTTGGCTGCTGGAAAGCCCTGTCGAAGCAGGGATTGACCGACGACTTGGTTGGCGACGGCGATCCTATGAGTCGTGCAGTGGCCTTCTGTCAGGTCATCGAAGTCTCGAAAGGGGCTAAGACGCACAAGGTCAGTTCGAAACAGATCGCCGGGATGTTCCAAGCGGTCGTTGAAGCGTATCAGGAGTCTGAAGAGACGGAAGAATTCGAACAGGCGGCCCGACTTCACTGCGAAGCTGAACACGTTGACGGTGGCATGAATGCCAGCGAGAAGGAAGCGAAGCTGACATGGCTGAAGGCCGAGACGCCCGAAAACACTTGCCGCATTCTCAGTAACGTTCGCTGCCTGTCCGAAGGTGTGGACGTTCCGGCACTGGATGCCGTGCTGTTCCTGACGCCGCGTAACTCGCAGGTTGACGTGGTGCAGTCGGTCGGTCGCGTGATGCGCAACGCACCGGGGAAGAAGCGCGGTTATGTGGTCTTGCCGGTGGTGATTCCGGCAGGCGTCGAACCACACGAAGCCCTGAATGATAACAAGACCTACGCCGTCGTCTGGCAGGTCTTACAGGCGCTTCGGTCGCACGACGACCGCTTCGATGCAATGGTGAACAAGCTCGAATTGAACGGGCCGAACACTAGCAAGATGGAAGTCATCGCGATCACTGACAAGATTCAGAAGAAGCAGCAGAAAGCCAACGGGACGAAGAACAAGGACGCTGGTAAGGGCGGCTTCACCATTGGCGAAGCGGTCAAGAAGCGCACCGCGCAGGAACAGCACGAACTGCAATTCGAGATCGGCGAGATCGAGAAGGCCATCTACGCGAAACTGGTGCAGAAGGTCGGCAACCGTCACCACTGGGAAGATTGGGCGAACGACATCGCGAAGATAGCTCGCACTCACATCGACCGTATTACGGCCATCGTCGAGAACCCTGCCAACGCGAAGGAACGAGACGCGTTCAACGAGTTTGCCGCAGAACTGCGTGATGACCTGAATGGCAGCATCACCGATGGCGAAATCATCGAGATGTTGGCGCAGCATCTCATCACGAAGCCGGTGTTCGATGCCCTGTTCGCGGACTACAGCTTTGCGAAGCACAACCCGATGTCGCTGGCGATGCAGCATGTGTTGGATGTGCTGGATGAACATCGGCTGGACAAGGAAGCCGACACGCTGGAACGGTTCTATGAGAGTGTGAAACTCCGGGCGGAAGGCATCGACAACGCGGCGGGCAAGCAGAAGATCGTCGTCGATTTGTACGATAGGTTCTTCCGCAATGCCTTCCCGAAGATGACTGAGCGGTTGGGGATCGTCTACACGCCGGTCGAAGTCGTGGACTTCATCATTCATAGCGTTGCCCATGTGTTGCAGTCCGAGTTCGGCCAGACCTTGGGTAGCAAGGGCGTCCACATTATCGATCCCTTTGTTGGTACGGGCACGTTCGTGACACGGCTTCTGCAAAGCGGCCACATCACGCCCGAAGAACTGCCACGCAAGTACAAGCATGAAATTCATGCGAACGAGATCGTGCTGCTGGCTTACTACATCGCAGCCGTGAACATAGAAGCGGTGTATCACGGCATCGTCGGCGGCAAGTACCAGCCGTTCGAAGGCATTTGCCTTACAGATACGTTTCAGATGTACGAGACGGAAGACATGGTTGATGCGCTGTTGGAGCAGAACAGCGCCCGCCGAAAGCGTCAGAAGAAGCTGGACATTCGCGTCATCATGGCGAATCCGCCGTATTCGGTAGGACAAGCCAGTGCGAATGACAACAACCAGAATGTCGCATACCCGCATCTCGACAAGCGAATCACGGAAACTTACGTGCAGCGGTCAAGCGCCGCTCTGTCCAAGGGGTTGTACGACAGCTACATTCGCGCTATTCGCTGGGCCAGTGACCGCATCGGCAACAGTGGCGTGATCGGCTTTGTGACCAATGCGGGCTTTCTCGACGCCAACACTGCTGATGGTCTTCGCCAATGTCTGGCAGAAGAGTTTTCGACTATCTATGTGTTTCATCTGCGCGGCAATCAACGCACGGCGGGAGAACAGTCGCGAAAGGAAGGTGGCAAGATTTTTGGAAGCGGCAGTCGCGCTCCTATTGCGATTTCTGTGCTGGTCAAGAATCCGAATGCCGTGCAGCATGGTCAGATTTACTTCCACGACATCGGTGACTATCTCAGCCGCGAAGAGAAATTGGAGAAGGTAAGTGCATTCAGAAGCATTCAAGGGATCGGGGAAGTAGGTGGCTGGCAACACATCGTCCCTGACCAACACGGTGATTGGCTGAACCAGCGAGACGACCGTTTCGGCGAATACATCGTGTTGGGCGACAAGAGAAGCAACGCGCCAAGGCTATTTGAAAACTTCTCGTTGGGTGTTTCTACAAACCGTGACGCATGGTGCTACAACGCTTCCAAGAGCGGCGTGACAGCGAGCATGTCACGCATGATTGACGCTTACAACCATGAAGTTTTAAGGTTTTCAAGCAAATTCGGTCGGCTGGACCCGAAGACTCAGATGTTGCGCGTGGATGACTTCATTGACAATGATCCTTCTCGGATCAGTTGGACGCGTGGCCTGAAGCAGGAACTAGTCAAGAACCGACGGTTTGCCTTCGAACCGGAATGCCTGACACCAAGTCTGTATCGGCCATTCAGCAAGCAATGGCTGTATTTCAACCGCCGTTTCAATGAAATGGTATTGCAGATGCCGCGTATCTTTCCCGACGCGACGGCGGAGAATCGCGCCATCATGATTAAAGGCAATCTCGCCGATGCCGGTCAGTTTGCGCTAATGGTGGACAAGGTCGTCTCCCTTCAACCTGATGGCGGTGCTCAGTGCTTCCCGCTCTATCTCTACGACGAACCGAATGGCGAAGTGGGCGACGAGCAGTTACAAGCCGGATTGTTTGACCCCGATCAGGCCGCTAGGCGCAAACGCCGAGATGCGCTAACTGACGAAGGACTCGCGCACTTCGAAGTTGCATATCCCGGCGAACAGATCAGCAAAGAAGACATCTTCTACTACGTCTATGGCTTGTTGCATTCACCTGACTACCGCGAACGCTATGCCGACAATCTGTCGAAGGAGTTGCCGCGCATCCCATGCGTGAAGACAGCCACTGACTTTTGGGCGTTTTCGAAGGCTGGACGAAAGCTCGCCGACCTGCACATCAACTACGAGACGGTAGAAAAGTTCCCGTTGCAGATCGAAGGCGAAGGACCGTTGTTGACGGATGCGGACTACCGTGTCGAGAAGATGAAGTATCCCAAGAAGAGCAAGGACAAAGACCTCACGACGCTGATCTACAACGACAAGATCACGCTGAAGGGCATCCCGCTGGAAGCCTATGAATACGTGGTCAACGGTAAACCAGCATTGGATTGGGTCGTCGAACGCCAGTGCGTCAAGATTGACAAAGATAGTGGCATCGTCAACGACGCCAACGACTATGCGGTCGAAACAATGAACAATCCGCGCTATCCATTGGAGCTGTTTCAACGGGTCGTCACGGTGAGTCTGGAAACGATGAAGATTGTGAAGACCCTGCCGCGTCTGGACATTCAGCAGCCTGGTCCGACTGTAGGGCAGTTGATGGAAGCTAAGGACGAACCAGACGCATTGACTGCCTGATTGGTTCTCAACGGTTGACATCTGCAATGGTGGATGCCGACTGTTGTCGAGACGCGGGTTTCAATGGCGTCGATGCCTGTTGGCAACGACTATAGGGGCAACAGTCGCAGTGGTCCGGTCAGTGTTCAGTGGTTAAGGGTAGTCATTACACGCGTGGTGGACCCGAAGCACTGGTTGTTACAGTTGATCAGTAGTCGCCAGTGGTTGTGGTTGCCAACCATAGACCTTTGATCGACTGTAGGTTGTGTGGTCACGGTTCGGCGACGAGAATCAATGCGCGGTCACCCGTTACGGTGAGGCCGCAACCAGTGCCCGTGCTACCGTTGACGGTGATCTGGTTGCCGTTGTGACAACGGGAATGGAATGTACAGTCACCCGTGACCGTTACGCTGTGCCGGGTAACGGCGTTACCTCTATGGCGACGCTGTTACTAGACGGTCAATGGCGTCGGTACCGCGCCTATCAACCTGTCGTACCGGTGGCACGGGACCGCATCGTTGACACTGGTCGGTATGGTGCGGTGCGGGTGGGTAGGTGTTGCTGGTGGACCCGTGCCTACAGTGGCGACAGTCGCCCACCATTGCCGGCGCATTGGCGCGACTACCGGTCTCCAACGGTTCCATGCATTGACGCGGTCTATCGGGGGCATCCATTCTCAACTGCGTTCAACGCGGTGGCGGATTGTCGAGCTTGAAGTAGGTCAACCCGCGAATCTGAATGCCGTCTTTCTGGTAGCGCCCAAACGCCCAGACATCTTGATGCTGCTGAAGGACGACCCAGACGAATAGTCCAAAGCACTTGCCCGATTCGACTTCATCGTATTCGCAAGCCTTCCGGTAGATCGGATCGTAGACCGTATCTGACCAGTCGTTCCCCGGTATCCAACTGGATGTGTGAATCTGGCCGCCGTCGATTCGGTTGTTCAGTTCGGCAACAAGGGCATCGTATTCTGACTGAGAGAGACGACTTTTCCAGCGACGAAAGTCCTTCTCATATGGAATGTCGGTGATGTACTTGTCGCTGTCGATTGAATAAAGCATCTGCGTTGCTCCCCGTAGCGATTATCGGTATTCGGCGATTCAGTACCGGTGTTCCGCAACGTCAGATTCTAGCGCCCGACAAGCTATCGCGCACTGATGTACCGCCCTGGCGGCTGCACGTAGGACACACGTCTGCTGCCGTCAAGACTATCGACGCGGAGGTACGGCATCTCGCGAGCGACTGGGCTGGCGGTAGCAAACCCTTAGATCGCGGAATGTTGGCGCGTTACCACAGAAAACACGAAGGCACCAGTTTTATTTGACGGCATTGCGTTTGTTGTGCGATAATGTTGTTTCTTGGTAAGGCTTGCTGTGTGGCGTCAAACACGCTTCGTAGTAGGGGCCAAGCAAAAGACGTTTGACTCAACATCAAACGCTCGTCTTCACGGTGATCGGTATCGGTCCCGTATCTATATGATTATCTAGCAGCACGCAGTCGAGCGCGGCGCATTCCACATGCGTCGAGTCAATTCGCATCTGGATTGGGTCGATTGCGGGCAAAATTCAAACTAATGGTCGGTTCGCTGGCCGAAGCGCAGCCCACGCGATAACTCGCGGGTACGGTGCTGTCGGTCGCGTGCGGACTCAAAAGCTATGCGCTGTATGCGCAGTGACATCATGTTAAACCACGCTGGAACACAACAATTTGTAAGCAATCCTATTAGTATCCACGCCTTCGATCTCGGTGATTGGGGCGATGAAAATTGCTCAATCGACCTTTCTGTCATCGAAGCGACTGCCTTCGAAGCCAGATGCGTCAACGAAGCACATCGTTCGACAGAGTTGGATTCGCACATTCGTGCAGCCTCAACTAGCGACAGTGCCGCATCAGATTCTGGTGATCAAGCTTCCACAAGCGAGGTTGCACTCACCGTCTTGACTGCGAGCGCGCCCGTCACCAAGAAATTTCGTCTTTCCCCGGACGGTAAGCTGGAAAAGCAGACTGCGGCGCAAGTGTGGTCTGGAAATCTCAGCGTGCGTCGTCTTGGCAACCTTAGTGACTTCGCGGACCTACTGATCGGACTGACGCCCGATCAATGTGTCGTCTACGGTGTTGGTCCTCGCGACGAACTGCGTCTGACGACGAAGTCGTCGTGGTATGCGGCGGGCTGCCCGGAAGACTCGGTTCCTCGTACAGCCGAAGCGTTCGCGTGGCCGTCCGGTCGGGGAATCTTGATGTTGGACTATGACGCGCCGAAAGATGACTCGACGGCATTGACGGAAGACGAACTAATTGAGGCGGTACACGCCGTCTGTCCAATGCTGGCCGAATCCGATGTGCTTTGGTGGCCCAGTACCTCGTCGGAAATCTACAACGCCGAAACGGGCGAACAGTTGGTGGGCGTCAAAGGCCAGCGTCTCTACTTCATCCTGGACGATGCATCAGATATACCTCGTGCCGGAAAGTCGTTGCTGACACACCTATGGGCCGCTGGACACGGTCGCTTTGAGGTGTCTTCCGGTGGCTTTTTGCTGGAACGTGGCATGTTCGATGCCAGCGTATGGCAGACCAACCGCATCGATTTCGCCGGAGGCGCATCGTGCGACTCGCCGCTGGAACAACGTCGTGGGATTCCAGTCGTCCTTGAAAAGGCGCTTCGCACGGTTGATAGCCGTCGTGCGGTCCCTGAACCGTCGAGCGATATTGTGGCTGCCGCTGAACGCCACAAGGCCACTGCAAGGGCTGCGGTGACGGGTTTGGCGGATCGCCAGCGCGGCGAGTGGGTTCGAAGCCGAACCGAAAGCATTTCCGCGTCGCGGCCATCACTGACTTCTCGATCAGTTGCAACTATCGTCAATCTGGCCGTTGACCGTCGTCAGTTGATGGGTGACTGGCAAATCGTGGTTATCGATACCAACGGCGGTGAATCGTTTGTCACGGTGGATGCGATCCTCGACAACCCCGAGAAGTACGACAATCGTCTCACACTGGACCCGCTGGAACCGGAATACGACGGTCGCCGTGCCGTAGGCAAGATTTACTGTTCTGGGCAGCCCCGTATACACAGCTTCGCGCATGGGGGCGCGACGTTCAAGCTGTGCCGCAACTTGGTGCAGATCGAAAGAGTGGCTGGTCGGGAAGTGGAAGCGGTAGACAGTCTCTTACGAGTGATGAGGGAAAGCCCCGAAATTTTCGATTTCGGAACCGCTGTCGTGAAGGTTAACGACGGTAAGGCCGTCAGCTTGAATGAGGCAAGCCTCCGCTACTGGGCCGCTGGCGTTGTTCAGTTTTTTCACAAGAAAACAGGGGCGGACGGCCAGACCTATGAGGTATTGGAAGACCCACCGTTGTCTATCTGCAAAACGATAATGGCCCTTGGCAGCGAACGCGGTCTCAAACCTTTGCGCGCGATCATCACTTCGCCAACGCTTCGCGAAGACGGCGCTGTACTGGCGAAACCCGGATATGACCGGGATAGTGGGCTGTATCTGGACATCGATGAAGACGATGTATTCCCTGTGCCATTCGCACCGACCGAGACGCAAGCCCGCATGGCGCTCGATACCCTGTGGTTCCCGTTCAAGAACTTTCCGTTCGTGGACGACCTTGCGCGGACTGCCCATCTTGCTGCCCTGGTGACTGCGGCAGTCCGCGCATCATTGCCGACCGCACCTGCGTTTGGGTATGACGCACCGGTACAAGGTAGTGGGAAAACATTGTTGGCGCAGTGCGTAGCTGTTCTCGCGACCGGTAGTGAGCCAGTGGTTTATCCGCATATCGCCGGCAATGACGATGCTGAGATGCGGAAAAGACTGTTTTCGGCCTTGTTGGCAGGTCAGCGGGCAATCGTGTTGGACAATATCCTTGGAACCTTTGACAGTGCAGCCTTGGCAAGTTTGCTCACCAGCCAGATGTTTCAGGACCGCAAGTTGGGGAAGTCGGAAACCCCGAGTGTTCCGACGAATGCTATGGTTCTGTTGACTGGCAACAACATGATGCTGGCTGGTGATATGCCACGTCGCGTCGTGCCATGCCGGATTGATCCGCAGTCCGAGACACCGTTCGACCGGTCCTTCAGTGTGGAACCGCTTAGATACTGCTCGGTGAACCGACAGAAGATGGTTGCAGCGACCCTGACGTTGATTCGGTACTACCTGTCTGCGAAGGTGAGCCGTCCGGCCCTCGGAGAAATGGGGTCGTTTAGAAAGTGGGACGATTTTGTCCGGCAGACAATCGTCTTCATCAACCACACCATTGCACCCGGCCAGTTTGGCGATGTGATGGACCTGACGAAGAAGAATCAGGCGGAAGACCCGCAAAAAGAATCCCTGCGGAATCTCCTTCTGGCACTGCATGGTTGCTTCGGGGATCGCGTATTCACCGCGAACGAGGTGGCATCTACCTGTTTGCGGGCCACCACTTATTCGGAATCGAACGACAGCAGGTTGAATGAGGCTGTGATTGCTGTTTCGACAAGCCCGAAGATTTCAGCAACTAGCGTCGGAAAGGTGCTGTCAAATCGGAGGAATCGCCTCTGTGACGGCCTGCAACTGAAAGTGGTCAGTGACAACAAGAACGGACGCATGTGGCGCGTGGGCGGTTGAACTGACTAGTAGGAGGAGATAAAGGAGATAAAGGAGATAAAACCGGTTACTTGGAAACAGGTTTTGAAAATGTTCGTCTTTAATCAGCGGATTTTGTCTCCTTTATCTCCCCTATCTCCCTACCGGCATCCTAACGGCGGTGTCGTGCCGCAGGGCGGGGGCGCATTGAGCAACTATCCCACATGGGTATGCCGCAGACTACACAACCAAGCCCAAATGCGCGCCGTGCAAGTCGAAGTCAAGTCAACCTTGATCGTCCGCAGGCAAAGGACATTCAACCGCCATCAATCGCTTCCTCGCGACCGCAAGCTGTTCGGGCGTGAACAGATCACGCCACGGTTTCTGAAGGACAAGATATTCGACGCTCAGGCGAAGGTTTTCCCGTCCACGGAGAAAGAGTTCGGTGAATCCTTCCGATGGCTTGTTCGTTGCCAGCAGTCGGTTCGCCGTCTCCTTGCCGCCGTGTTCGCCCACCATGCGCAGAAAGTATGTCGCGTGGTATGGCGGCTTCAGTTTTCGTGCGGCGTCGTAGATGCCGCGCATTGCTTGGTCGAACTGTTCGAGTGTCTTGTCGGTCATGTTTTAGCTGATCGGGAGATCACGGGGGGGGCTGCATCGAGGCCGCCGGGCTGACTTCGAAATGCCGGACGCTAACATTCCGTCAGTATTTTTCGTCTGCCGGATCGCAACGACGTAGCGAATCGGACGGCTCAAGAGGGCTTACTCGCTGAATGTGTAACTGCAATCAAGGCATTTGTAGTTGGCAAGCACATGCGAATCCACCATCTCGCCGGCCTTTGAACCGACAACCGCACCCGTGGCAGCACCGCCTAGCGCACCCAAAATACCGCCTGCAATGCCGCCAAGCAGGGTTCCGACGACAGGCACGACCGATCCGATTGCGGCACCGGCCACCGCTCCTTCGCCTGCGCCCAGCCAGCCTCCCACTGCTCCTGCGCCCGCCCCAACCGCAGTGCCTGCTTTTTTTCCGTAATTGCGCTTGTCTATCTGCAGGCTGTTACATTTTGGGCAAGTGATAGCCATTTTTTTGGATTCTCCGTGCTTGTCCATTCGGACGTAGTAAAACTGCGGCGCTCTGCGATAGGGCGGTGTCAGTAGCTGCTACGTTTGATTATCGGCAGTATAAGGATTTTCTTTACCTGTAGCAGGATGGACAATATTTCCTGGTGTGCTGGTGAATCAGATCGAGATTCAGCTTGACCAGCATACGTGTGATATGCGATGAGTATCTGTCGGATGGGGCGATGGGTACCTAGTCAGCGTATGTAGACGGTTGTCATGCTGGCGGACCGGAACGAATCTCATTACAGCGATTTATCTCAGGACAGATGCAAGTATCTGTCCGTCTGACTATGATGTGGCTCATGTATCTTTGGAGTGAAGAGTCCTGGGATGCCTCGTCGGGACTGTAATGGTCGAGTTTGTTGTTTCCATAAATGGCTCGCGGATTGATCGGTTATGGTGGTTAAACTTCGAGTGATGGTTTTGTTATATAGCTTTAAATGGATTTAGGGGAAGGCTTGTGGAGAGTATTCGAGTAAGGAATCTGAGAAGTCTCGGTGATACGGATGCGCTTAAATTTGGGCGGATCAATGTTCTGGTTGGGCAAAATAGTTCGGGGAAAAGCACATTTATCCGAGTTTTCCCTCTTGTGAAGCAAAGTGTGCAAGTTAAGACAACGTCGGGGATTTTGTGGTTTGGGCCTTTTGTTGATTTTGGTACATTTGAGGAGGCTCTTAGTCAGGATGCGTCGGGTGAGGCAATTAGCATCGAATTTGCATTTCGTGCGCCTTTTAGAAGAATAAGGTTCAGACCTCATAGCGGTATGAAGTTTTCTAGACGCATCTTGATGCCGATGCATTTTCGGGTCTCAATTTCTCCTGATCCTGAGGTAAGTGGAAAGCATTTGTCTGGGTATGATTTCAGACTTTATGATCAAAAAATTTCATTAACTATAAATCAAGATTTAAAAATAAAATCCTTTGTCGTTAATGGTCAGGATTTCACGGCGGCTGCAGCTGGGGAGTATGCGCTATTTAGGCAATTTAATTTACTTCCAGCGGTGACGCTGAAGAGTGACTTGGAGTTGGAGAGAAGTTATTTTGACTCAAAGATATGTGCGGCGATGAGGGATTATGTTCATGGTAAAAAGGATTCTTCGGCGATATATTCGTCCTTGCGTGATCTCAGTGTAGGCTCGCCATCGGCCATCTTGGATCAATTGAAAGGGCTGTCGCTCGGAACATACTGGGCAGATCGCGTGGGTCAGTGGACTAAAGAGTCGCCGCAACTAAAGTCAATTGTGACTCTTTTGTATGCCAAGGAATTTTATAAGCTTATGGAGGCGGCCGGGGATTATATTTCGATCATTGCGGAGCGCATTCACTATGTGACGCCATTACGCGCAACGGCTGAGCGTTATTATCGGACTCAAGGGTTGGCGGTGGATGAGATTGATCCGCAAGGGCGGAATGTTGCAATGTTTTTGGCAAATCTTACCGACGAAGAGGCGAATGAATTTGCTCATTGGACTGCGAAGCATATGGGTTTTGAAGTTAGGGCAATGGCGCGTCAGGGGCATATTTCTGTCGTTATTAGCGATCCTGGAAGCAATAAAATCACTAATCTGGCCGACACTGGTTTTGGTTTTTCACAAGTTTTGCCGATTCTTGCCCAACTTTGGCAGGCGTCACGAACAAAGACTAGCGCGAACGCTCCTCATTATTTCGCGATAGAGCAACCGGAGCTCCATTTGCATCCGCGCATGCAGGCCAAGTTGGCTGATTTGCTTATCAGCGTCACAAAGGATGAGGAGGATTTGCCATCTAATCTTCGAATTGTCTTGGAGACGCATAGCGAGACGCTAATAAACAGATTTGGTCGCGCGATTGATAAAGGAGATTATAATCAAGAGGATGTGAAGATTTATTTGTTTGATAAGGTTGGCGTGTCTGGGAAAACATTGGTGCGTGAATCGAGATACGATTCCGAAGGTTATCTTGAAAATTGGCCGTATGGCTTTTTCGATCCTGCGGAGTGAGATGCCATGTTATTCTATCTCACTGAGTCTCTTGAGGCTGTTGTTCAGAAAAACCCGGGGGCGCTTCAAGATTTTGTGGAGGATTTGTTTTCGGCTCGGCGTCGAGGGCGTCACATCATTTACGCATCAGAGAAAACTCTCGACACTCTGTGGTCTATCCCAGGGCTGTCGGATCGAGCGAAGCAGACCATATCGTCGGTAAAGTCTCGTCAACGTGGAAAGCGGGCGTTGTTCAAATCAGTGCCTGGCTACATCGAGGTGGTTTCTGATGGAGACTGGCGGAAACAAGTAGTTGGTAGCCAAATTGTGGTGCGAGTTCCACTTTCGATGCTGAATAAAGATACTTTGTTCAATGATCCGGTTTTGTTGGTGGAAAATGAGAGTGATGGTCAGTTTTTTAAATTGATTGGTGAATATCTTGAGTCGAGACGATGTGTTTCAGGTGGACTTAAATTAGCCTTTGATGTTCAGGCAGCTGGCGGTAGTGAGACGCCCAAGAAGTACAAAAAGCTAAAAGACGAAAAGAGGCGATTTGTTCTGTGTGTTGTGGATAGCGATAAGGATCATCCAGGAGCAGCACTCGGAGCGAACGTTGCGGCTCCAATTTTTGAGCACGAGAGAGATTCGATATCTCCATTTTCAGATGTAAAGATTTTGGAGTGTTACTCCATCGAGAATATTGTCCCACCTTCGCTTATTCATGAGGCACAAGCGAAAAAAGGGGTCAATGTAGAAGGGGTTCGATGGTTCAAAGACGCTTCAACTCTGGCTTCAATTCCGGCGGGGGCTTATGCACCGCTCAAAGGGCCACTCAAATGCAGTATCCTAAAAGTTGCGGACTCGAAGGGTGGTTATTGGATCGAAAATATTAACTCGCTTGAAAAAAAGGATGAAGTTTGTAAGCACTGGGGTGAGTGGCATAGGTGTAAGAATACGTGCAATCTCTACGAGCCGATAGGAAAAAAGACGCTTGTAGAGGTTCTTTCGCTATTCGACGAGGATGAGGCGAAGCGCCGAGCGCAGTATGAACATAGTCTCACATCTATACCTTCTCGAATTATGAGCGAATGGAAAGAGGTCGGTGCATATATCGTTAGATGGGGGTGTGCGGGGGGGAGATTATCTCTCGCATAGAACGGGGCAGGCTCCGCGCGACGCTCGGTCGTCGCGCTACCAATCGTCAAGTAATGGTGTCCGAAATCGACCGGTTCCGGACCTCCCAATTCCAGTATGTCCGAAAAATAGCTTGTATACGTATCGGACAGGACGTACTATTCGGACTCCCATTTCGTACATGTCGAGGTGTGAATGACAAGAATCTTCGCGTACTGCCGGGTATCAACTGCCGACCAGACGACGGACAATCAAGTACAAGAAATCGAAGCAGCCGGTTTTGCAGTAGCGAAGCAGCGGGTCATTAGCGAAACGACCAGCGGGTCCGTGCCGGCGTTCGAGCGAAAGGCATTCTCCAAGCTGGTGGATCGACTGGAAGACGGTGACGTACTGATCGTCACGAAACTCGACAGGCTTGGCAGAAACGCTATGGATGTACGGGCTACCGTAGAACGACTGGCATCTATTGGCGTCCGCGTTCACTGTCTCGCCCTGGGCGGTGTAGACCTGACGAGTGCAGCCGGGAAGATGACGATGGGCGTGATTAGCGCAGTGGCAGAATTTGAACGCGATCTTCTCATCGAACGTACTCAGTCTGGTCTCCGTCGGGCAAAGGCGGAAGGCAAGGCGTTCGGGCGTCCATCTGCGCTGACTGAGGCGCAGCGCGTGACCGTCGTGGCTCAACTGAAAGCCGGTGTCGCCGTTGCGCAGATTGCGCGAGAGATGCAGACCAGTCGGCAGACCATTATGCGAGTACGGGAAGCAGTCGGTACCCAAGCAACGGTTGTCTCATAAACCTGCATCGGCAATCAACTCAGCCAACGTTATGCCGAGGGCGTTCGCCAGTCTTTTAAGCGTCAACGTGGCTGCATTGTTCGTGCCGCGTTCAACCCGACCAACATAGCTGCGATCAACGTCGGCGAGTAAGGCCAGTTGCTCTTGCGAGAGTTCTTTCGTTTCGCGTCGGCGGCGAATCGCATCGCCGAGTGCGATCAATGACGGGTCCTTGTGTTGACGGGTGCTAATTGGCATCCCGTCATCGTGTGGGGTAACATCGCCCAATTCGACGGACCATGGTCCTCTGTGCCGGCGATCTGCTCTACCTCGTGGTGGAGCGGGCTTACCGGGACGCGCCTATTCAGAAGAAACACAACCTTCGGGGAGTCTCCATATGCAAAACACCCAGAATCAACGAATCTGGAATCCCGCGACTGCTGCCAGTCTCAGCGTTCTGCTGACCCCGGCGTTCGGTAGCTATCTTCACGCGTCGAACTGGCGCACTCTCGGCCAACCGGAACGCGCTGCCGCGTCGAAGGTATGGTTTTACGTCAGCCTGCTGATCCTGGCTGCGATGGGTTTTGTTGCCATTGGCCTGGTCGGCAAGGCTGGCCCCGACAAAGACGCCGTTCGCGGTGCCGTCAATATCGGCGGACTGGTCTACTTCGTCGTCTGGTATGCCCTGTCCGGGCGCAAGCAAGTCAGCTATGTGAGGGAACAGTTCGGCAAGACCTATGCGAAGAAATCGCTGGTGAAACCCTTACTGGTCGCATTCGCATGCGTCATTGCCTATGCCGCCGCCGTCTTCGGTCTGCTGGTCGCGACGCACGGCGGTGCCGACACCAGCGGTGGGGCTACCGATCAGTCGTCGAGCGGATCGTCCTTCAGTCTTGCCAGCCTATTCGGCAGCGGCAACAAGTTGGACTGTGCAGCGCCGAACGTGAAGCAATACGTCATAGACGCGTATGGCACCGATCCGCTCATGAAGACCGGCATTCCCGATCTGGTCTGGGCCTTGCGCGATAACCGGATCAAGTTTCACGTTGATGCAATCCGGGAAACGGCGCGAAATGACGAGTCCAAGAACATCGATTGCGCGGCCAGCTTCGTGATCGATTTCCCCAAAGAAGACTTGGAACGTGCGCAGCAGCAGGACACCTTTGGCCCGGTGATGCTGGTTGGCAACCATACGCCGGTGTCGGATGCGACGTTCACTGCGGCGATCACGTATCAGGTTGCCACGCCTTCGGATGCCGCCGAACAGAAAAACGGCCCGATTGTCACGTTGACCACGGAAGAGGATCGTCGAGTCGATAAGCTGCTGAAGACCGATGCGATGTACTACGAGGTGCTATCCCTGTCCGGGGCCGATATTACAGCGAGTTCGAACAACGCGGCATCGTGGGACAAGACATTCAAGGACAACGCGATCCAGTCGTGCAGCAAGACGTTCGACCTTGACCGATGCACGTGCCGGATCAGCGAACTCGAAAAGGTTGTTCCCGAGAAGGACATGTGGCGATTCGGCTTCGCGCAGCAGGCAGGCGGCATGTTTGCGAATCGTTACGTCAACCTCAACAAGCTGGTGCAGTCCCTCGGCCAGCAGTGCCCGATGACGCAAAGCGTTGCATCGATTCTTGGCGATCAGGCCGTGGCGTCGAATGTTCCGGCAACGGCAACGCCCGCGCTGGATGGTGCACAGGCCCCGGTCAACAATACGGCACAACTGGAAACGGCACAGCCCGCACAAGCCTCAGTCGTCGCATCGTTCGACTGCACCAAGGCTGCTTCGAAGATCGAGAAGCTGATCTGTTCCAGCGCGGAAACCGCGACGGCAGATAAGCAACTTGCCGACGTCTACCGCACGGCAATAGCGAAATCGAGCGATCCGGCAGCACTGAAGCAACAGCAAAGGGACTGGTTGAAGGAACGCAACGCCTGTGACGATGCGGCCTGCTTGGTGCGCGTGACGGACGCACGAATCCAAGCCCTGTCCGCGCTGTGATGATTTTCGACAACGACTACACGAGGGGAATGCAATGAAGCGATTGATTATTGGTCTGTTGCTGGCTGCTGGAATGACAGCAGCGGACGCACATGTCATCGGCACCATCAAGGATGGTGGCGAACGCATTACGCTGACGGACAAACGTTCGTGTAACGGCTGCGAATTTGAAGCCAGCACGACCGAGAAGGGCGTGAATGCAAGCTGGAACTACACTGACATCGACGGCATCATTGAAGTTGACGAATCGGACGGGGCCAGCCCCGCGACGACGCGGAAGTACACCATCGGCAAGGATGTGCGCCTGACTGCGTTCGGGAAAAAGTTCATGGGACCGGCCAACGACTAGTCTCACGACGCGGCCATCGCGGGACGACGGCACGCCGAATGGCGAATTGCTGCATTCGCGGCGGGACTGGGGTAGCGTGACCGGTCGGCTGCACCGCTTTTTCACCCCGCTGGCGGTGCACTGTTTTCGGCGACTTTCGGGATATGATCGTTGGAAACAGTGCTAACAAGACCAAAATCGGGGTCGGTCCATGCAAACTCAGAAATACGCCGTCAATCAGTATCTCATCGAGAGTGTTCTCGCCAAGGTTCGTGAGAATGAAATCGCGATCCCGGAAATACAGCGCCCATTCGTCTGGGATAGTAGTCAGGTTCGCGATTTGCTGGATTCGCTCTATCAGGGGTACCCCGTCGGATACTTGATCGCGTGGCGGAATCCTGACGTTCAGTTGAAGGACGGCACTACCGCATCGGGAAAGATGATACTGATTGACGGCCAGCAGCGGGTTACGGCGCTGACGGCAGCGATCATTGGGCAACAGGTCATCAATAAGGATTACCGCAAGGTAAGGATTTCGATTGCGTTTAATCCGCTCGAAGAGCGTTTTGAGGTTACGAACCCCGCGATCACCAAAGACGCCGTATGGATTTCGGACATCTCGCCGTTGGTCAGTGGGCAGGTGGGGTTGATTAAAGCGCATCGGCAATACATGGATGCGAACCCGAGTGCCGATCCAGACGTGGTGGAAGAGAACTTGGCAAAGTTGACGGCGATTGCGAAGAAGCAGATCGGTCTCGTCGAACTTGCGCACGACCTCGACATCGAAACCGTCACCGAGATTTTCATCCGCATCAACTCAAAGGGCACGGTGCTGTCGCAAGCGGATTTCGTCATGTCAAAGATCGCGGCTGATCAGAAATACGGTGGTCAGCAGTTGCGGAAGTGCATCGATTACTTCTGCCACATGGCGATTGCGCCTGAGTTCTACTCCCAGATCAAGGAAGCTGACACGGAATTCGTGGAGACCCCGTACTTCCAGAAGATGGCGTGGTTACGGAATGAGAATGGCAATCTCTACGATCCATCCTACAACGATCTGTTACGTGTGGCTTTCACCAAAGAGTTCGGCCGTGGCAAGCTGCCTGACCTTGTGAGTCTATTGTCGGGACGCAATTTCGAGACCAAAGACTATGAGGAAACCATTGCGGAGGCTTCATTTGCGAAGCTGACGGGCGGGGTGCTGGACTTCATCAACGAATCGAATTTCAACCGGTTCGTGATGGTTATCAAGTCGGCGGGCTTCATCGACGGCAGCATGATCCGCACGCGTGGGGCGCTGAATTTCGCGTATATCGTGTATCTGCGACTTCGGGCTAGTGGGGTTCAGGACGGTAAGATCGAGTCCCTGGTACGTCGTTGGTTCGTTATGTCGATCCTGACGGGGAGGTATTCCGGGTCGTCAGAGACTCAGTTCGACAAGGACATCCGCCAGATTGCAACCGGTGACTTTGCAGAAATTCTTGGGAAGATCGAGCAAGCAGAACTCTCTCCCGCATTCTGGGACTTCGGACTGACTCAGCAGTTGGAAACATCGGGGACTACCAGCCCCTATTTCTGGGTCTTCGTTGCTGCGCAAGTTCGCGCCAATGACAAGGGGTTGCTGTCGCGCGACATCACGGTCAGGGAGTTGGTTAGCCATCTGGGCGATATCCACCACATCTTCCCGCGTGATCTTCTGAAGAAGGCTGGGTTGTCACGGAGTCAGTACAACCAGATCGCTAACTATGCCTACACGCAAGAAGAGACCAACATCAAGATCGGCAACAAGGCACCATCGACGTACTTTGACCACGTATTGAATCAGTGCAACGGCGGACAGGTGAAATACGGTGCGATCACTGATATTGCAACGTTGCATGCGAACCTGGCCGCGAACTGCGTGCCTGATTCTGTTTTCCAGATGGGTGAAGACTGCTTTGACGAGTTCCTGAAGGCGCGGCGGCAGCTCATGGCCTCGAAGATTCGGCGCTACTACGAGGGACTTTAACTCGACCCGTAGTCGATACGTCGATTGCGAGCGGTCACGCAATCATCGGACACTGTTGGAGTGCAACGCGTATGGAAAAGCAGCTATTTGGATCGATTGAGACGCGTCAGGGGAAGGCATTCGCAATGATGTGCTGCGATGAAGATCGCCCAGACGAAATCATGCTCCACTGGTGGGGTGTTCCGGAGACGCATGCGGTTGCCGTACTCGGCAGGCGAGTAGCACAAAGGGGAAATGTTTCTGAGTTTCAGGCAGCGAAACTTTTCACCCTCAACCAACACGGTAACGTATTTGAACCGCCTGTTGGTGAGCGTGCGCAGCGATTGATGTTGTCCACGCGAGCCATGCTCAAGGCGACTCGCAGTGGAATGAGCGGAACCTGGTTGGATGCAGATGGACCTGGTGGAAAAATCTCGTTAAAGCCATTGCCGTCACGCGGAGGTTTAGCGGACGTTCATCAGTGTGCGTCATGGAATGAATTTAAGCAGTGGGCCGGTCGCGTCCGCACTGAGGGAGCGGTGGCGTTCCGGGGGCATGGTTCGCATGCATTCAGATTGGAGACGAGTCTCTATCGTGCGGGTCGAACCCAGCTTGGGCGATATTGCGCGGAAACGCTGCCTCTCTTTCATTCACATGTCGAAGCGGTAACGAACCGTAGACTGAACCCCGGAGATTCTGCTGACTATTCGACACTGCTTGGATTGGCACAGCATCACGGGCTTCCCACTCCGTTGCTTGACTGGACTGATTCGCCATACATCGCGGCGTTCTTTGCATTTTCGGATGCGTTGGAGAACAGGTCTTCCCGACCGAACGCTACGCGCGTGCGGGTCTACGGACTAACGCGGTCATTTGTCGAACGGTTCAGTCCACCGATAGTGACAGTTCCCTTCTTGGAACCATATGTCTGCTTCTTGCAGGTCTCCCCGCGCGACAATCCACGGCTATATGCGCAGCAGGGACGCTTTCTAGCTTCCAACGTTGGCAACATCGAACAGTTTATCTGCAATATTGAGCGCCACTACGAAGCTCGATACCTGATGGCAGCAGAGGTTCCCGTATCGTTTGCAAGTGAGGCACTCGAAGACTTGGCTTTCATGGGTCTCACCGCAGCTAGCTTATTCCCCGGTCTCGACGGCGTATGTCGGATGATGCGCCATGCCATGGTGTTCCGGCGCGAAGCGTTGCCGACACCGGCGAGACCCAGTGAAGGCAAAGAGATGGCGGACGCAGAAAAGTCCGAGTAGGGGGGATGCCAGTGTTCAATGTGCTGATCGATGCGGGTGTGTGGCTTGATGGGCGCTTGGTGAGAATGGGATCAGTTGGAAACATAGGTCGAACGGGGATTTTGCGCGTGGCGCCTTATCAGTAAAATCATGCGAAATTCAGGCAAACAACCGAGGGCAGCCATGTCGATTTGCTTTGTGATTCAGCCGTTCACTGACATCTACAACAAGCGATTCGACGACCTGTACAAACCCGCCATCGAGGCTGCGGGGATGACAGCCTATCGGGTCGATCAGGATTCGTCCGCGACGGTGCTGGTCGAGGCAATTGAGAAAAACATCAAGCGTGCGGCGGTGTGTCTTGCGGACATCACGGAAGACAATCCGAACGTTTGGTACGAACTCGGGTTCGCGTACGCAGCCGGACGCCCCGTTGTGATGGCCTGCTCGGACGATCGGCAGAAGGCTGGGAAGCGGTTCCCGTTTGATATCCAGCATCGAGCCATCGTCACCTACAAAACAGAATCCTCACGCGACTTTCAGGTGTTCAAGAACAATTTGACTGAGCGTCTGAAAGCCATGCTGGAGCAAGGGGAGGTTTTGGAAGAGATGGCGGAACAGTCGAATGTGGCTAGCATCGATGGGCTGTCATCTCAGGAGCTAACGGTGCTCGGAGTGATTGCCAGTAGCGTCTTTCGCGACGATGGTGCGACGCCGTTGTGGGAGGTAAAAAACGACTGCGAACGTGCGGGGTTGAACAACCTTGGGTTCAATCTTGGTCTCAGACGGTTGAAAGGCAAAGAATTCGTAGAGATAAAAGAGATGAGCGATGGCAGCAGCTACGACACCTACGATGGCGTTTGCGTGACCGAAAATGGCTGGCAGTGGATTGAGGTGAATGAGGGTAAATTTGCCTTCCACTCGACAGGGAAGAAGGCTGAAGACACAAACCTCGACGATAGCATTCCGTTTTGACCAGTTCCCCTTCTTCTCTGACAAAGGAGAACTGGTGACACCGTGCTACGCTTGCACCGCGCTGATTGACACCGACTGCCGTAAATGCCCGCACCGGGAACTGGCAACGTTCAACGGTGACTTGCTGCTGAGCACTCATGCGGCATTGATAGGGTGGGAGAGTTCGACGTACAGGTGTCGGGAATGCGGAACAGTGCTGATTCGACCGAACTACAGGCACTCGCCGAACGAGACATGGCGTTATTGCGACTTGCCGATAGATAACTGACATCCGGTATCGGTGCGTTAGCAGTGAGCCGAATTCCTTTATCCGGCACTTGTGGGTACCTGATGAATTGGTTGCCTTACGAACTCTTCTAGCCCAACTTCCGGGCCAAATCGGTCGCGGACGGGTGGTAGTACCGCTTCAACATTGCCAAGCTGCGATGACCGGAGACAGCCGCCAGTTCGATGACATTCGGCAGCTTTTGCGCCATTCGCGTGATGGCCGTATGCCTTAGGTCGTGCCAGTGAAAGTCGGTGATCCTTGCTCGTACGCAAGCTTTCCGGAACGCTGCATGCAACGTGAGTCCTTTGACAGGAATGACCCGGCCATCGATGGATCGTGGTAGCGCCGTCAACGTGGCGATAGCCTTCTTAGACAGTGGGACGGTTCGTGCTGTCCCATTCTTGGTCATCGGCAAATGCGCAGTCTGGGCTTCGAGATTGACGTTCGACCACCGAAGTTCGACCAGTTCGCCGCGTCGCATACCGGTCTCCAAGCTCAGGATAGTTGCCGGAAGCAGCCATACATTGATGCGGCCAGTCGGAACCAGTTCGGCAAGAAGCCGTGTTTCCTCGTCGGCGGACAGCACTCGATCCCTGCCTTGGGGAGTGGACGGTTTGCGGATCAGGGCGATGGGATTCGTAATGTTGATGTCCCATTCACGACGAGCGTGGTTGATGATGGCCGACAGGAACGCCAGTTCACGAATCACGGTCGCAGGCTTCACCTGTTTGAGTCGTTCATCCCGGTAAGCTGCGACAGCCTTCGGCGTCAATGCCGCCATGCTGAGTTTTGCCAACGTGTTGCGGCAGGTGGCGCGAAGCCGAATGATTGCGTCAGCGCCACTACGTTGTGTCGGGCATACGTCGTCGATGTAGCGGTTGATGATGTCTTCGAGGGTGTTTGCTTCTGCCTCGCTACGACTGACGAAGCTTCCGCGATCCATCTCAATTTCGACAGATCGCGCCCATCGTTCCGCATCTGCGCGAGTGCTGAATGTTTTTGCTTCGTCGGCGAATCCTCTACGCCGAACACGTACTTGCCATTTCCCGTCTCGTTGGCGAATTGAGGCCATTCCAGTCTCCTGTGGGACAGGAGTGGGACAAGACCGATTTTTTGTGTGCCAGCAGTCAGGTTCGGGGCGATTTCGTCAGACGATGACGACGCCGGGTGGCCGGTATGGCATTGAAGGAAAGGCTTGTAAATCAATCGCTTACATCTTCCGCCTTCCAGTCTCCCGACTTCCCGCCGCGTTTCTCGCGCACGCTCACGTCGGTGATCACCATCCCGCGATCGACCGCCTTGCACATGTCGTAGACGGTCAGCAACCCGACCTGCACGGCGGTCAGCGCTTCCATCTCGACGCCGGTCCGGCCGAACGTCTCGACCTGCGCGACGCAGTGGACGCCCGGCAGCGTGTCGTCGAGCTCGAAATCGACGGCCACGCGCGTCAGCGCGAGCGGATGGCACAGCGGGATGAGGTCGGCCGTGCGCTTGGCGCCCTGGATGGCGGCGATGCGCGCGACGCCGAGCACGTCGCCCTTCTTGGCCTTGCCGTCGCGGATCAGCGCGAACGTGGCCGGCAGCATCCGGATCGTGCCGCGCGCGATCGCGATGCGTTGGGTTTCCTGCTTGCCGCCGACGTCGACCATGTGCGCATGGCCGGCGGCGTCGAAATGGGTGAGTCCTGACATGTCATGCTCCAGTGGAACGGCGTGCTTGCACGAGCACGTCCGTCGATCCTGCTTCGCGATCGGGCAGCGCGCGGCATCCGAAACCGGCTCCCCGACCCGATGCAACGCTTCAACGGGCGCTTATCATAGCAGCGGCGTTCGCGTCGCCGGAGCGCAGATGGCGCCGGCGCGGCACGGGACAGTCATCGCGGCGCCGGTACAATGGCCCGAATATTCAGACCAAACGCCGCGATGCGCGCCCGGCGCGCGGGACGGCGTCGTTTTTATCCTGCCATGCGTGTCAAACAGTTGCTTGCCGTGTCGTTGTCGGTGGCGCTCGCATTGCCGCCGAGCGGCCATGCGCAGCGTGCCTCCGCACCGCCGCTCGAAGCGGCGGTCGACGGCGCCCGGTCGATTTCCACCGTGCCGTCCGGCATCGCGGCCGGCGTATTCGGTACGTACGGCGGCGCGGAGAGCCGGTTCTCCGACGCGGGCGGCGCATCGGCACCGGCCGCGAGCCTGCGCGCGCCGCTGCGCGCGCTCGAGCTGCCCGACCTGGGCGACGGCTCCGGCGGTTCGCTGACGCCACAGGCCGAGCGCCGGCTCGGCGAGCGGGTGATGCGCGAAGTGCGGCGCGATCCCGACTACCTCGACGACTGGCTCGTGCGCGACTACCTGAATGCGATGGCGGCGCGGCTCGCGGCCGCGGCGGCCGCGCGCTTCATCGGCGGCTACACGCCGGACTTCGACCTGTTCCCGGTGCGCGATCCGCAGATCAACGCGTTCTCGATGCCGGGCGGCTTCATCGGGATCAACAGCGGGCTCGTCGTCACGACGCAGACGGAGTCGGAACTCGCGTCGGTGGTCGGCCACGAGATGGGCCACGTGCTGCAGCGGCACATCGCGCGGATGATCGGCGCGAACGAGAAGACCGGCTATACGGCGCTCGCGACGATGCTGCTCGGCGTGCTGGCCGGCGTGCTCGCGAGAAGCGGCGACCTCGGCAGCGCAATCGCGGTGGGCGGGCAGGCGTACGCGGTGGACAACCAGCTGCGCTTCTCGCGTTCGGCCGAGCGGGAGGCCGATCGCGTCGGCTTCCAGTTGCTCGCGGGCGCGGGCTACGACCCGTACGGGATGCCGGGTTTCTTCGAGCGGCTCGATCGCGCGTCGATGGGTGATGCGGGCGTGCCCGCGTATGCGCGTACGCACCCGCTGACCGGCGAGCGGATCGCCGACATGGAGGATCGCGCGCGCCGCGCGCCGTACCGGCAGCCGCGCCAGTCGCCCGAATACGGGTTCGTGCGCGCGCGGCTGCGGGTCCTGCAGAACCGCGTGCCGACCGACATCGCGGCCGAAGCGCGCCGGATGCAGTCCGAGATCGACGATCGCACGGCGCCGAACGTCGCGGCGAACTGGTACGGCATCGCGCTCGCGAACGCGCAGCTCGGCGAGTACGACGCGGCCGGCAAGGCGCTCGCGTCGGCACGCACTGAGTTCGACGCGCGCGAGCGGCGCGAGGACGATCCGGCGACGAGTTCGCCGAGCCTCGACGTGCTGGCCGCCGACATCGCGCGCCGTGCGGGGCGCACCGACGAAGCGGTGCGGCTCGCGGCGCTCGCGCAGCGGCGCTGGCCGGCGTCGCACGCGGCGATCGTCGGGCATCTTCAGGCACTGATCGCGGCGCGCCGTTTCGCCGACGCGCAGGCGCAGGCACGCGCGCAGGCGAAGGCCGACCCCGAGCAGCCGGACTGGTGGGACTATCTCGCGAAGGCGAGCGACGGCAAGGGCGACGTGCTGGCGCGGCGCCGCGCGCTCGCGGAGAAGCTTGCGCTCGACGGCGCGTGGCCGTCTGCGATTCGTCAGTTGAAGGAAGCGCGCGACGCGAAAGATGTCTCGTTCTACGAGCAGTCGATGATCGGCGCGCGGCTGCTGGAATTCGAGGCGCGCTACAAGGAAGAGCGCGACGACGAGAAGAACGGCCGCGGTTAGCGTCCGGCGCGCGCCGGGTGCGCGCGCAGCCGCTGCGGGTCAGGCGTCGCCGCCGGCCGCGTCGCGGGCCTGTCGTGCCGGGCTGGCGACGTAACCGAACCGCGCAGGCACGTCCGCGCAGACGATGCTGCCGAGCGGCAGCGTGCGGTCGTCGCGCCAGCGCAGTACCGGCGGTGCGGCGTCGAAATCCGCGTGATCGGCGAACAGCCCGAGATCGTGGTCGTGCAGCGCCGCGATGCGCGGCGCCGTGCCGGCCGAGCGAAACAGCACGCCGCCCGCGTCGTCGAGCCAGGCTTCGTCCGGTTCGAACGGCGTACCGGTCTGGTCGGTGAGCGCGAGTTGCCCGTCGTGTTCGGCCAGGCGGACGACCCACGGCGTATAGGCAAGCTCGACGTACACGCGCTGCGGTCCGTTCTGGAAGAACCACTGGCCCTGCGCGTCGCATTCGTAGTTGCGGCCGATGAACGCGTTCAGCGCCGCATGCCGGATCGGCGAGCCGAGCTCGCCGGCCGCCTGGGCCGCGTCGTCGCGCAGCCGCCATTCGCCGCGCCGGTCGAGCAGCAGCCAGCCGGTGCAGTGCGGCACGTTCGGCCATTTGGCGAGGGCCTGCCTGACGATGTCATCCATGGTCGACGAATTTGGAGCAATAGCCGAACACCCGCGCCGACAGCCAGTCGAGACGGCCGGGGAACGGCCCGGTCATGAATCCCGCGTGACCGCCGTCCGCGGGCTGGTCGAGCTCGACGGCCGGCGATACGTCGGCCGGGCCCGGCAGCGCGGATTCGGGCAGGAACGGGTCGTTGCGGGCGTTGAGGATCAGCGTCGGCACGTCGATCTCCGGCAGCAGCGGCCGGGTCGTCGCCTTCGTCCAGTAGTCGTCCGCGTTCGCGAAACCGTGCAGCGGGGCGGTCACGACCTCGTCGAAGTCGCGCATCGTCACGGCCTGCAGCATCGCTTCACGGTCGAACAACCCCGGATACTGGTCGAGCTTCGCGAGTGCCTTGCGCTTGAGCGTCTTCAGGAAGCTGCGCGTGTAGACCATCGCGAAGCCTTGCGACAGCGCGCGCCCGCCCGCATGCACGTCGATCGGCGTCGAGATCGCGGCGGCGGCCCGCAGGATCGACGTGTCGCTGCGATGCTCGCCGAGCCAGCGCAGCAGCACGTTGCCGCCGAGCGACACGCCGGCCGCCACCAGCGGCCCGCGATGCTGCGTGGCGAGCCGGCGCAGGATCCAGTCGACTTCGGCGCTGTCGGCGAGATGGTAGAAGCGCGGCTGGCGGTTGATCTCGCCGCTGCAACTGCGAAAGTGCGGGACGACCGCGTGCCAGCCCTTCGCGCGCGCGGCGGCCATCATCGCGAGCGCGTAGTGCGAGCCCGAGCTGCCTTCGAGGCCGTGGAACAGCACGAACAGCGGCGCATCGGGCGGCGGCGCCGCGCTGTCGAGATGCGCGACCCAGTCGAGATCGATGAAATCGTGGTCGGGGGTTTCCCATCGCTCTCGTCGGTAAGCGACGGCCGGGCGCCGTGCGAACAGCGCGGGCACGATGGTCTGGGCATGGCTGTTCGGCAGCCAGCGCGGTGCGCGATAGCGCGATGAATCGTCGTTGGGGGCCGGGGCCCCGGTCAGCGGCGAGGTGGGCGGAGAAGCCGTACTCATGATCGCCCCGCTAATGCGTTGCTTCGTTCTTCGTCAGTGCAGCGGACCCTGCCCGTGACGGATCTTCGCGGCGAACTGTCCGGCCGCCTGTTCGGGAATCGGGCTCGCGTGAATATGCGCGATGCGCCACTCGCCGCGCTCGTGAATCATCACGTACGTGGCGAAAACCATGTCGGGTTCGGCCGTCAGGTCGGCCTGCTGATGCGCTTCGGCGATCGTATAGACGACCGTGCCGAGGCTGTCGTACACGCGGATGTCGAGCGGCTCGATCGTCACGGGGCGCGTGGCGAGCCGGTTGGCGAGCCCGCTGCGGATCTGGTCGAGGCCGTGCAGATGCTCGCCGTCCGCCCATACGCAGCTGGCGAAATCCTCGTCGATCCACAATCCCAGCAGCGCGTCGAGATTGGCATCGGCGACGGCCTGGTAATAGGCGTTCAGCGTATCGGCGGCGGCTTCGAAGAGGCGGGCAAAACGTGGCATCGGGGTTATCTCTCGCGCGCGTCGCGCGCCGTATTCAGCACGGCGGCCCGGATGGAGCCGCCGTACACCGGTGAATCGGATTGCCCGGCGCGTCGTGCGACGCTGCCGGCCAGGGTCAGCGTTGCCCGACGAGCATGCCGCGCAAATCGCCGAATACCTGCTCGGGACCGAGTTCGCGCAGGCACTTCAGGTGGCCGAGCGGGCACTCGCGTTCGAAGCAGGGACTGCATTCGAGATGAAGCCATTGTACCTTCGCCAGGTCCGACAGCGGAGGGGTGTGGCGCGGATCCGTCGAGCCGTACAGCGCGACGAGCGGCCGGCGCAGCGCGGCGGCGACGTGCATCAGCCCCGAATCGTTGGTGACCACCGCGTTCGCGCGCGCGATCAGCGCGCATGCCTCCGACAGCGACGTCTGCCCGCACAGGTTGCGCACGTTCGGCGCGTGGTCGGCGATCGCCTGCGCGGCCGCGGCGTCCTTCTGCGAGCCGAGCGCGACGATCTGCGTGTACGGGAACGACTGGTGGACGATGGTGGCGAGCGACGCGAAGTGCTCGGGCGGCCAGCGCTTGGCCGGGCCGTATTCCGCGCCCGGGCAGAACACGACGAGCGGCTTGCGCGTATCGAGGTTGAAGCGCGCGGACACGCGCGCCGTCTCGTTCAGGTCCGCGTCGAGGCGCGGCGCGGGCAGCGTCTTCATCGACTCGGGCAGCTTCGCGCCCGGCGCGTACGCAAGCGCCGCGTAGTGGGTCGTCATCGGCGGCCGCTCGCCCGACTTGGTCGGGTTCGCGTGCCGCACGTTCAGCAGCCCGTAGCGGTGCTCCCCCGTGTAGCCGATCCGCAGCGGGATGTTCGCGAGCCACGGGATCACCGCGGACTTCAGCGAATTCGGCAGCACGTACGCCGCGTCGTAGCCGACGTCGCGCAGGTCGCTCGCGAGCTGCCAGCGGCGCAGCAGCTGCAGCTTGCCGTGCGCGAGATCGGTCGCGTAGACATCGTGGATCTCGGGCATCCGCTCGAGCACGGGCGCGACCCACGAGGGCGCGACGGCATCGATCGCGATGCGGGGATGGAGTTTCTTCAGCAGCGCAAAAAGCGGCTGCGCCATCAATGCGTCACCGATCCAGTTCGGTGCGATAACCAGCGCTCGACGCATCAGGTCGACTTCCGATGTCTTGATGAAGCGCGGCGCCCAGGCGCCGCGTTCGGGTTGCCAGAATGGAGAACGGCGGCGCGCCGGAAGCCCGGCTGCGCCGCCTTGGGTCGGCGGGCCTGCAAGCCTGCAGGCCCGGCCGCCGGGGCTCAGTGGCCCTTGACGACCTCGCCGTCGCGCAGCTTGTAGCGCGTGCCGCAGTACGGGCAGCGTGCTTCGCCGTGCGAGACGTCGATGAAGACGCGCGGGTGCGCGCTCCAGCGCGCCATGGCCGGGTTCGGGCAGTACGCGGGAAGATCCTTGGCCGTCAGCTCGACCAGCGGCATTTCCTTGATTTCACTCATGAGACTTTCTCTTATCACTCTTTTGTGGGGCGGTCGGTGGCGCGGCGCGCTCAGACCTTCGTCAGCCAGTGCGCGTACTTCGCGTTCTTGCCCGACACGATATCGAAAAACGCCGACTGGAGCTTTTCCGTGACGGGGCCGCGCGCGCCGCTGCCGATCGTGCGGTTGTCGAGCTCGCGGATCGGCGTGACTTCAGCGGCCGTGCCGGTGAAGAACGCCTCGTCGGCCGTGTAGACCTCGTCGCGCGTGATGCGCTTCTCGATCACCTCGATGCCGGCGTCCTTCGCGAGCGTGATGACCGTGTCGCGCGTGATGCCGTCGAGGCACGACGACAGGTCGGGCGTGTACAGCTTGCCGTTGTTCACGAGGAAGAAGTTTTCGCCGGAGCCTTCCGACACGTAGCCGTCGACGTCGAGCAGCAGCGCCTCGTCGTAGCCGTCGGCCGTTGCTTCCTGGTTCGCCAGGATCGAGTTCACGTACCAGCCCGACGCCTTCGCGCGGACCATCGACACGTTCACGTGGTGGCGCGTGAACGACGACGTCTTCACGCGGATGCCCTTCGCGAGGCCTTCCTCGCCGAGGTACGCACCCCACGGCCATGCGGCGATCGCGACGTGGATCGTGTTGCCCTTCGCGGCCACGCCGAGCTTTTCCGAGCCGACCCAGATGATCGGGCGCAGGTAGCACGACTCGAGCTTGTTCTCGCGCACGACTTCCAGCTGCGCGGCTTCGAGCGTTTCCCGGTCGAACGGCACGTCCATCTGGAAGATCTTCGCCGAATTCAGCAGACGTTTCGTGTGCTCGTACAGGCGGAAGATCGCGGTGCTGCCGTCAGCCGACTTGTACGCGCGCACGCCCTCGAAGACACCCATGCCGTAGTGCAGCGTGTGGGTCAGGACGTGGATCTTGGCGTCGCGCCAGTCGATCAGCTTGCCGTCCATCCAGATCTTGCCGTCGCGGTCGGCCATTGACATAGGATTCTCCTGGGAAGCAGTTGTACAGCGGGTTGTATGCAGCGTTGAGCCGGAAAGACGCTTATTTTAGCGTCATTTGCCGGCGATCCGGTCGGTCGGCACGGGGCCGGCGCTATAATCGCCCGGTACCGATTCCAATAACGACGGGTCGTACCGGCAGGAGGCGCCGGCGGCCCGACGAACCGCCCGCCGCGGCCCGCTTCCCATGCTCGCTCGATTGTCCGCCACCGACCGCTTCGCGCTGATCCAGGGCGCGCGCGACTATTCCCCGACGCTGATGGCGATTCTCTCGTGGGGGCTCGTCACCGGCATCGCGATGAGCAAGTCGGTCATGACACTCGCGCAGGCGAGCGCGATGTCGCTGCTGGTCTACGCGGGCTCGTCGCAGCTCGCGGTGCTGCCGCTCCTCGCGGCGAAGCTGCCGATCTGGACCATCCTGCTCACGGCCGCGATGGTCAACACGCGCTTCGTGATCTTCAGCGCCGGGCTTGCGCCCCATTTTTCCTACCTGCCGCTGTGGCGGCGCCTGGCGATCGGCTATTTCAACGGCGACGTGATCTACCTGCTGTTCCAGAAACAGGGCTTCGCCTACGGTCGCGTGCCCGGCAAGGAAGCGTATTTCTGGGGGATGGCGCTCGCGAGCTGGCTGTCCTGGCAGGTGTCGTCGCTCGCCGGCATCCTGCTCGCGAGCTTCTTCCCCGCGAGCTGGGGGCTGGAGCTGGCCGGCACGCTCGCGCTGATCCCGATCATGGTGTCGGCCGTCGCGAACCGCTCGACGCTCGCGGCCGTCGCGGTCGCGGGCATCGTGGCGCTGGTCGCGTTCGACCTGCCGTACCGGCTTGCGCTGCCGCTCGCGGTGCTCGCCGCGCTCGCGGCCGGCTGCACGGCCGACTTCTTCGTCGAACGGGCCGACTGGCGGCGCATCCGCACCGAAACCGTGCACGAGAAGGAGATCGAATGAGCGCGACGGAGATCTGGATCGTCATCATCGGGATGACGATCGTCACGGCGGTCACGCGCGCGCTGTTCCTGATCGGCGGCGAGCGCACCGTGCTGCCCGAACGCGCGCAGCGCGCGCTGCGCTACGCGCCGGCGGCCGCGCTCGTCGCCGTCGTGCTGCCCGACGTGCTCGAAACGCCGGCCGGGCTGTCGTTCGCGCTGTCCAACCATCCGTTCTACGCGGCGCTCGCCGGCCTCGGCTGGTTTTTGTGGCGCCGCAGCATGCTCGGCACGATCGTCGTCGGGATGGTCGTGTTCACCGCGCTGCGCGTGATCTTCTGATGAGCCGCCGTTCAGGCCCGCCGGGCACCGGCCGCTCGCGCAGGTGCATTGCTGCGTTGCGGCAATGTGTCCGTTCCCGCGCGCGATCCCAAATAGGCGGAATTCGCCGCCGCACGGGTCAGTCTGCCAGGTGGATCGGCTAGAATGCCCGTTCGAGATTTTTTACCCGTGCGCGTCATGCGAACCGCCAGCCACGGCCGCATCCGGCGCCCTTTCGCGGCAGCCCGCGCACGTCCAGCGTGAACCCCCTTTCCCCATCCACTACTTCAATCTGTTCAACATGAGCCAAGTCAAGCGTCTTACCGACCTGATCGCCGCCGGCCAGCTCGCCGGCAAGCGGGTATTCATCCGCGCCGACCTGAACGTCCCGCAGGACGACCAGGGCAACATCACCGAGGACACGCGCGTGCGCGCGTCCGTGCCGGCCATCCAGGCCGCGCTCGACGCCGGCGCGGCCGTGATGGTCACGTCGCACCTGGGCCGCCCGACCGAAGGCGAATTCAAGCCGGAAGATTCGCTCGCGCCGGTCGCGAAGCGCCTCGCCGAGCTGCTCGGCCGTGACGTGCCGCTCGTCTCGAACTGGGTCGAGAACGGCGTGAACGTCGCGCCGGGGCAGGTCGTGCTGCTCGAGAACTGCCGCGTGAACAAGGGCGAGAAGAAGAATTCGGACGAGCTCGCGCAGAAGATGGCGAAGCTCTGCGACGTGTACGTGAACGACGCGTTCGGCACCGCGCACCGCGCGGAAGCGACCACGCACGGGATCGCGAAGTACGCGCCGGTCGCGTGCGCGGGCCCGCTGCTGGCCGCCGAACTCGACGCGCTCGGCAAGGCGCTCGGCAACCCGGCCCGCCCGCTGGTGGCGATCGTCGCCGGCTCGAAGGTGTCGACCAAGCTCACCATCCTGAAGTCGCTGGCCGGCAAGGTCGACCAGCTGATCGTCGGCGGCGGCATCGCGAACACGTTCATGCTCGCGGCCGGCCTGTCGATCGGCAAGTCGCTCGCGGAAGCCGACCTCGTCGCCGAGGCGAAGGCGATCATCGACGAAGCGCGCGAGCGCGGCGCGTCGGTGCCGATCCCGACCGACGTCGTGACGGCCAAGGAATTCTCGCCGACGGCCGTGGCCACGGTGAAGCAGGTCGCCGACATCGAAGCGGACGACATGATCCTCGACATCGGCCCTGATACGGCGAAGGCGCTCGCGAGCCAGCTCGAGAAGGCCGGCACGATCGTGTGGAACGGCCCGGTCGGCGTGTTCGAGTTCGACCAGTTCGGCAACGGCACCAGGACGCTCGCGGAAGCGATCGCCAAATCGTCCGCGTTCTCGATCGCGGGCGGCGGCGACACGCTCGCGGCCATCGCGAAGTACGGCATCCACGACCAGGTCAGCTACATCTCGACGGGCGGCGGCGCCTTCCTCGAGTTCCTCGAGGGGAAGAAGCTGCCGGCGGTGGAAGTGCTCGAAACGCGGGCGGCCTGAGCGTGGCGGCGCGCGCAGGGGTGACGAAGGCCGCGCGCTCCGCGAAAGCGGAGCAGCCGGCCGGCGCGGGCAAGCGCAAACGCGCGCCCGCGCGGGCGAACACCGCCCCGCGCGCACAGGCGGCCGCCGGCGACGCGGCCGAGCAGCACCACGAGATTCAGAACAAAGCGATGCCGGGCGCAAGCACCGGCACGCCCCCCGGAACGGCCGCCGCTGGGCCTGCCGCTTCCGGCTCTCGCAGCGTTTCACCCAGCGCATCCACCTTGATCCAGATGAGGAGTTTCATGCAGCGCGCCACCAAGATAGTCGCCACGATCGGCCCGGCTTCCAGTTCGCCGGAGATTCTGCTGCAGATGATGCAGGCGGGCCTCGACGTCGTGCGGCTCAATTTTTCGCACGGCACGGCCGACGATCACCGCCAGCGCGCCGAGATGGTGCGCGAGGCCGCCCGCAAGGTCGGCCGCGAGATCGCGATCATGGCCGACCTCCAGGGCCCGAAGATCCGCGTCGGCAAGTTCGAGAACGGCAAGACGACGCTGACGCCGGGGCAGCCCTTCATCCTCGATGCCGGTTGCGAGCTCGGCAACGACGAGCGCGTGGGGCTCGACTACAAGGAACTGCCGCGCGACCTGAAGCCGGGCGACCTGCTGCTGCTGAACGACGGCCTGATCGTGCTGACCGTCGAGCGCGTGCTCGGCGACGAGATCCACACGATCGTCAAGGTGGGCGGCGAGCTGTCGAACAACAAGGGCATCAACCGCCAGGGCGGCGGCCTGTCGGCCCCCGCGCTGACCGCGAAGGACATGGAAGACATCCGCACCGCGATGTCGCTTGGCGCGGACCTGGTGGCGGTGTCGTTCCCGAAGAACGCGACCGACATGGAAATGGCGCGCCAGCTCGCGAACATCGCGGGTGCGCCATACGGCATCAAGCCGAAGATGATCGCGAAGATCGAGCGCGCGGAAGCGATTCCGGCGCTGCAGAGCATCCTCGACGCGTCCGACGGCATCATGGTCGCGCGCGGCGACCTCGCGGTGGAAGTGGGCAACGCGGCCGTGCCGGCGCTGCAGAAGCGCATGATCCGGATGGCGCGCGAGTCGAACAAGCTCGTGATCACCGCGACGCAGATGATGGAGTCGATGATCCACGCGCCCGTGCCGACCCGCGCGGAAGTGTCGGACGTCGCGAACGCGGTGCTCGACGGCACCGACGCGGTGATGCTGTCGGCCGAGACGGCTGCCGGCAAGTACCCGGTCGTCACGATCGAGACGATGGCGGCCGTGTGCGTCGAGGCGGAGAAGTCCGAAGAGGTCGAGCTCGACAAGGATTTCCTCGACCGTACGTTCACGCGGATCGACCAGTCGATCGCGATGGGCGCGCTGTTCACCGCGTACCACCTCGGCGCGAAGGCGATCATCGCGCTGACCGAATCGGGCGCGACCGCGCTGTGGATGTCGCGTCACTACACGCACGTGCCGATCTTCGCGCTGACGCCGCGCGTCGGCAGCGAGCGCACGATGGCGCTGTACCGCAACGTGACGCCGCTGCACGTCGACTTCAACAGCGACCGCGACTCGGCGCTGCAGGCGGCGCTCGAGATCGTCGTCAAGCAAGGCTACGTGCAGCACGGCGACATGGTCGTGCTGACCGTCGGCGAGCCGATGGGGCAGGCGGGCGGCACCAACACGCTGAAGATCGTGCGGGTCGGCGAGCACTATTGAGCACCGACTGAGCATCGCGCCGGCCAGTGCGCCGGCCGCCCGGATCGGCTGAAAAATCGATCCGGCACCGTTTTATACGCGAAAGCCGCGTGGGGTCCGAAGCCCCACGCGGCTTTTTTCTCTTTTTTGCCCGCATTGTGCCGTGCGAACGTAACAAATTGCGAGTCGGCGCCACCGGGCGGTCGGAATCGGAGGCGCTTCGCGATAAAATGCGGCTATTCGACGCTCAGCCGCGCCGCGCCACCCCGGTTCGAACGGGAGCGAGCGCCGCGCCGGCGTCAGGGCGCACCGGTTTTCATTCCAAGGAGTTCCACAATGCCTCTCGTATCAATGCGTCAATTGCTGGACCACGCGGCAGAGCACGGTTACGGCCTGCCGGCCTTCAACGTGAACAACCTGGAGCAGGTCCAGGCGATCATGGCGGCGGCGGACCAGGTCGGCGCGCCCGTGATCATGCAGGCATCGGCCGGCGCGCGTAAGTATGCGGGCGAGCCGTTCCTGCGCCACCTGATCGAAGCAGCGGTCGAATCGTACCCGCACATCCCGGTCGTGATGCACCAGGATCACGGCCAGTCGCCGGCGGTCTGCACGGCCGCGATCCGCAGCGGCTTCACCAGCGTGATGATGGACGGTTCGCTGGAAGCTGACGGCAAGACGGTCGCGTCGTACGAGTACAACGTCGACGTGTCGCGCAAGGTCGTCGAGATGGCGCACTCGATCGGCGTGACGGTCGAGGCCGAACTCGGCGTGCTCGGCTCGCTCGAGACGATGAAGGGCGACAAGGAAGACGGCCACGGCGCGGAAGGCACGATGACCCGCGAGCAGCTGCTGACCGATCCGGAGCAGGCCGCCGACTTCGTGAAGCTCACGCAGTGCGATGCGCTCGCGATCGCGATCGGCACGTCGCACGGCGCGTACAAGTTCTCGAAGAAGCCGACGGGCGACATCCTGTCGATCCAGCGTATCAAGGAAATCCACGCGCGCATCCCGAACACCCACCTCGTGATGCACGGTTCGTCGTCGGTGCCGCAGGAACTGCTGGCCGAGATCCGCGAATTCGGCGGCGACATGAAGGAAACCTACGGCGTGCCGGTCGAGGAAATCCAGGAAGGCATCAAGCACGGCGTGCGCAAGATCAACATCGACACCGACCTGCGTCTCGCGATCACCGGCGCGATCCGCCGCTACCTGTTCGAGAACCCGGGCAAGTTCGACCCGCGCGACTACCTGAAGCCCGCGCGCGAAGCGGCGAAGAAGGTGTGCGTCGACCGCTACCTCGCGTTCGGCTGCGAAGGCCAGGCCGGCAAGATCAAGCCGCTGTCGCTCGACAAGATCGCCGAGCAGTACAAGTCCGGCGCGCTCGCGCAGGTCGTGCGCTGAGACTGTAGTACGATTGCCCCCGCCCGGTACTGCCGCCGGGCAAGGGCTGGCCGCCCGGTTGCCGGATCCGATCCGGCCCCGGTAGCCGCTCCGTCCGGCCGAACAAGGGCCGGCCGGCAACCGCCGGGCGCCGTCGCCCGCCGGTTCGCCGACGTATTGCAAGACCGCCGTTCCCGCCTGCCGCGGGGAACGGCGTTTCCCTTTTTGTTTGGCTCCTTATCTGCGAAAAGACGATGTCTACCCTTTACGAATCCACGCTCCGCTCGCTGCCGCTCCTCGGTCGCGGCAAGGTCCGCGATAACTACGCGGTCGGCAACGACAAGCTCCTGATCGTCACGACCGACCGCCTGTCGGCATTCGACGTGGTGATGGGCGAGCCGATTCCGAACAAGGGCCGCGTGCTGAACCAGATGGCGAACTTCTGGTTCGACAAGCTCGCGCACATCGTGCCGAACCACCTGACGGGCGATGCGCCGGAAGCGGTCGTCGCGGCCGACGAGGTCGAGCAGGTGAAGGGCCGCGGCGTGGTCGTCAAGCGCCTCGAGCCGATCATGATCGAAGCGGTCGTGCGCGGCTACCTGGCCGGCAGCGGCTGGAAGGAATACCAGGCATCGGGCGCCGTATGCGGCGTGCAGCTGCCGGAAGGCCTGCAGAACGCGCAGAAGCTGCCCGAGCCGATCTTCACGCCGGCCGCGAAGGCCGAGATGGGCGAGCACGACGAGAACATCACGTTCGAGGAAACCGAGCGCCGCATCGGCACCGAGCTGGCCGCGACGATCCGCGACATCTCGATCAAGCTGTACAAGGAAGCGGCCGATTACGCGGCGACGCGCGGCATCATCATCGCCGACACGAAGTTCGAATTCGGCCTCGACAACCACGGCAAGCTGTACCTGATGGACGAAGTGCTGACCGCCGATTCGTCGCGCTTCTGGCCGGCCGACCAGTACGAAGTCGGCACCAACCCGCCGTCGTTCGACAAGCAGTTCGTGCGCGACTGGCTCGAGGCGCAGCCGTGGGGCAAGACGGCGCCGGCGCCGGCGCTGCCGGCCGACGTCGTCGAGAAGACGGCCGCGAAGTACCAGGAAGCGCTCGAGCGCATCACCGGCCAGGCGCTCGCCTGATCGAGGTCCATACGACATGAGCGAAATCCAGACTGCCCACACGCACAGCGCGCCGCTCGTCGGCGTGCTGATGGGTTCGAGTTCCGACTGGGACGTGATGAAGCACGCGGTCGCCATCCTGCAGGAATTCGGCGTGCCGTACGAGGCGAAGGTCGTGTCCGCGCACCGGATGCCCGACGAGATGTTCGACTATGCGGAGAAGGCGCGCGAGCGCGGGCTGCGCGCGATCATCGCGGGCGCCGGCGGCGCAGCGCACCTGCCCGGCATGCTGGCCGCGAAAACGACGGTGCCGGTGCTCGGCGTGCCGGTCGCGAGCAAGTACCTGAAGGGTGTCGATTCGCTGCACTCGATCGTGCAGATGCCGAAGGGCGTGCCCGTCGCGACGTTCGCGATCGGCGAGGCCGGCGCCGCGAATGCCGCGCTGTTCGCGGTGTCGATCCTGTCCGGCACGTCGACCGACTACGCGAACCGGCTCGCCGCGTTCCGCGTGCGCCAGAACGAAGCCGCGCACGCGATGGTGCTGCCGCCGCTGGAATGACGGCATGGCGCGCGGCCGCACGACGCGGCCGGCGCCGGATTTTTCCACTGCGGCGGGCATTTTCGCGTTCCGCCGCGACCGACCACTGACATGACCGCAACTCCTGATTCCGTTTCCCCGATCCTGCCCGGCGCGTGGCTGGGCATGGTCGGCGGTGGCCAGCTCGGCCGCATGTTCTGCTTTGCCGCCCAGTCGATGGGCTATCGCGTCGCCGTGCTCGATCCCGATCCGACGAGCCCCGCCGGCGCGGTCGCCGACCGCCACCTGCGCGCGGCGTACGACGACGAAGCCGCGCTCGCCGAACTGGCCGACCTGTGCGACGCGGTGTCGACGGAGTTCGAGAACGTGCCGGCCGCAAGCCTAGATTTCCTCGCGCGCACGACGTTCGTCGCGCCGGCCGGCCGCTGCGTCGCGGTCGCGCAGGACCGGATCGCGGAGAAGCGCTTCATCGAGGCGTCGGGCGTGCCCGTCGCGCCGCACGTCGTGATCGAATCGTCGGCGGCACTCGCCGCGCTCGACGATGCCGCGCTCGACGCGGTGCTGCCGGGCATCCTGAAGACGGCGCGCCTCGGCTACGACGGCAAGGGCCAGGTGCGCGTCGCCACCGCGCAGGAAGCGCGCGACGCGCATGCCGCGCTCGGCGGCGTACCGTGCGTGCTGGAGAAGCGCCTGCCGCTGAAATACGAAGTGTCGGCGCTGATCGCGCGCGGCGCGGACGGCCGCTCGGCCGCGTTCCCGCTCGCGCAGAACGTGCATCACAACGGCATCCTCGCGCTGACGGTCGTGCCCGCGCCGGCCGCCGAT
Organism: Burkholderia sp. COPS; assembly: GCF_019425585.1. Classification (NCBI taxonomy): domain Bacteria; kingdom Pseudomonadati; phylum Pseudomonadota; class Betaproteobacteria; order Burkholderiales; family Burkholderiaceae; genus Burkholderia; species Burkholderia sp. COPS. The sequence goes on from NZ_WIXR01000011.1 coordinate 56,273, forward strand.
GCCGCGCGCGTCGAAGAGGCGCAACAGGCCGCCGTGCGGATCGCCGATACGCTCGGCTACGTCGGCGTGCTGTGCGTCGAATTCTTCGTGCTGGAAGACGGCTCGTTCGTCGCGAACGAAATGGCGCCGCGCCCGCACAACTCCGGTCACTACACGGTCGATGCGTGCGCAACGAGCCAGTTCGAGCAGCAGGTACGCGCGATGACGCGCATGCCGCTCGGCAACCCGCGCCAGCACTCGCCGGCCGCGATGCTGAACATCCTCGGCGACGTGTGGTTCCCGAACGGTGCGGCCGATGCCGTCACGCCGCCCTGGGACACGGTCGCCGCGATGCCGGCCGCGCACCTGCACCTGTACGGCAAGGAAGACGCGCGCGTCGGCCGCAAGATGGGCCACGTGAACTTCACGGCCGAAACGCGCGACGAAGCCGTTGCCGCGGCCACCGCGTGCGCGCAGCTGCTGCGCGTGTCGCTCGACTGAGGCGCCGGCCGATGTCCATCGATCTCCCGAACGCCGTGACGGCCGCGCAGATCGACGCGGCCGCCGCGTTGCTCGACGCGGGCCAGCTCGTCGCCTTTCCGACCGAAACCGTCTACGGGCTCGGCGGCGACGCGGCGAACCCCGAGGCCGTCGCGCGCATCTACGCGGCGAAGGGGCGGCCGGCGAATCATCCGGTGATCGTGCACCTGCCGCCGGGCGGCGATCCCGGTTACTGGGCCGACGATCTGCCGGCCGATGCGCAGGCGTTGATCGATGCATTCTGGCCGGGCCCGCTGACCCTGATCCTGAAGCGTCATGCGCGCATTCCGGACGCCGTGAGCGGCGGCCAGGATTCGGTCGGGCTGCGCTGCCCGTCGCATCCGGTCGCGCAGGCGCTGCTGGCCGCGTTCAGCGCGCGGCGCGGCGGGTATGGCGGCGTGGCCGCGCCGTCCGCGAACCGGTTCGGCCATGTGAGCCCGACCACCGCGCAGCACGTACGCGATGAATTCGGCGACACCGTGCACGTGCTCGACGGCGGTGCGTCCGAAGTCGGCATCGAATCGACGATTCTCGACCTGTCGCGCGGTTTCCCGGCGCTGCTGCGCCCGGGCCACGTGACGCCGCAGCAGATCGCCGACGTGCTCGGCCGCGCGCCGAAGCTGCCGGACGGCAGCGACGCGACCGCGCCGCGCGCATCGGGCACGCTGAAGGCGCATTACGCGCCGCGCACGCCGCTCGCGCTGCTGCCGTTCGACACGCTCGAGCCGCTGCTCGCGGCCGCGCAAGCCGACGGCGAGCGTGTCGCGCTCGTCGCCCGTGCGTCGCGCGCGGGACGCTGGGCGCAGGCCGATGGCGTGCATTTCGTCGCGGCGCCGGAAGATCCGCAGGCGTATGCACGCGACCTGTACGGGATGCTGCGCGCGCTCGACCGCGCGCAGGTCGCACGCATCCTCGTCGAGAAGCTGCCCGAGACCGTCGAATGGATCGCGGTCAACGATCGTCTCGGCCGTGCGGCGGCCGCGTTCGAAGCGCGCGACTGACACGCTCGACGGCTGATCCAGGAATGAAAAAACGCCCGACCGGCGAACCGGTCGGGCGTTTTTGTTTGGGCGCGTGGCCGGCGGCTTACTTGCCGACGCCCGACTTCGCGATCTGCTGTTCGACGAACTGCGCGAACAGCGCGTGCAGGTGCGTCGTCGGGTGGACCGTGTCGGCGAACATGTAGGTCTGGTCCGCGTTCGCGACCGTGTAGGTCTGCGGCGAGCAGAACAGCGACGAGCCGAATGCGGTCGCGTTCGCGACGCCGTACTGCGTGGCGGCCTGGACCATCGCCTTCAGGTTGCAGGCGGTATCGGTGTTCGACACGCTGAAGCCGTTCGCCTTGTAGTTCGCCGCGATGCCGTCCTGCCACGTGAACGTGTCGAGCAGCGCGACCTTCGTCGTGTCGACCTTCAGCGCGGCCAGCGTGCCGGCGAGCGTCTGGTTGAACAGCCCCGACAGTTGCGTGAACGCGGCCTGCGTCGGCGCGCCGCCCTGCAGCGCGAGCGGCGTGCCGCCGATGTCCGGCACGTTCGATACGTACACGTGCGTCGCGCCTGCCGCGACGATCTGCTGGACGATGCCGCCGAGCTGCTGCGCGGCCAGGCCGATCGCCTGCGCCGCCGCGAGTTGCGCGGCCGGCGTGTTGCCTTGCGCCTGCGCGACCTGCGCCTGGTAGAAGATGTCGTTCGCGCCGCCGTTGACCAGCACGATCTGCCCGGCGTTGAAGCTGCCGTGCTGCGACAGGTATTGCTTGACCTGGTCGGCGATCGGCGTCGTGGTGGCCTGCGCGTAGTCGGCGTTCGGCACGCTCGCGTCCGCGTGACCGATACCCGGCTGCAACGTCACGCGCGAGCCGCCCTGTGCGTAGCCGAGACCGCCGGTGGCCTGCAGCGGAATGCCGAACCCGCCCTGGTTCGCGGGCTGCAGCGTGTCGCCGTAGTACTGCGCGACGTTCTGCGTCCATACCTGGCCCGGGTTGGTCGTGAAGCGACCGCCGCCGAAGCCGAGCTTGATCTGCGAGTAGGTGCCCACGTCGGACAGGCTGTCGCCGAACGACACGACCTGCATCTTCACGCCCGACGGCGGCGTGTTCGACGCGCTGTTGTTGTTGTCGTCACCGCCGCCGCCGCATGCGGCGAGCAGCGCAAGCGCGGCGCCGGCGATCGCGACCTGCGCGGTGCGCAGCATGCGCTGCCGGGTGCGGGAAGCTGCGTGTTGTTGTGTCTGCATCGTTCGATCTCCTCGTAGATATGGCCTGATGTGTTTCTCATCTGCCGCGTGCCTGCTCGGTTCCGGGCTGCGCGGCGGCCGTTGGCTGAAACGGTTTATTGGTGACGCGCAGCCGCCGGCGGCACGGTGCGCGGATCGGGGTTCGCGGCCTCGGCAATCTGCGCATGATAAGCGCTCGCCCATTCGGGCGGGCCGAAAATCGCGCGCAGCTTGTTGCGCCATCCGTCGACGCGCAATGCGTCGCCGGCCATCGATATCCACTCGTGGAACGTCGCGACGAGCGGGTTGTTCGAGCCGAGCCGCTCGACGATCCCGTACCGCGGCGGATCGTCGGGCGTTTCCTCGACATAACTCCCGAACAGGCGATCCCAGATCACAAGGACGCCTGCGTAATTGCGGTCGATGTAGCGCGGATTGCGCGCATGGTGCGCACGGTGGATCGACGGCGTGTTCAGCACGTATTCGAGCCAGCCGAGCTTGCCGATCGCCTGCGTGTGCACGAAGAACTGGAACGCGAGGTTGATCAGCACGATGCCGACGACCTGCTGCGGCGGAAAGCCGGCGAACGCGAGCGGCAGCCAGAACACCCACATGCCCGCGACGGGGTACATCAGGCTCTGGCGGAACGCGGTCGAGAAATTCATCCGCTCGGACGAGTGATGCACGACGTGCGCGGCCCACAGCCAGCGCACGCGATGGCTCGCGCGGTGGAACACGTAATAGAGGAAATCCTGCGCGACGAACAGCACCGCGAACGACAGCCAGCCGTCGTGCCACGTGAACAGGCGGTAGTGCCGGTAGCAATACGCGTAGACGGGGATCACGAACAGCCACGCGATCTTGTCGGCGCCCTGGTGCATCAGCGCGAGCGCCGCGTTGCACAGCGTGTCGCGCCACGCATAGACATGGTCCTGCGCACGGGTGCGGGCGAGGTGCCAGGCCTCCCACGCGATGCAGAGCAGGAAGACGGGCGCCAGCGCGAGCAGAAGCAATTCGACGTCGAATCGCATGGGCGTGTCTCCTTCTTTCCCCTGCAAGCCTTGAGGCCGGGCGTATGGCCCGTTGTAGATATCGGTCAGGCCAACAGCCTACGCAATCGCCACGCGCTAGGCGAGGGGGCAGCGTAGAGGGTTCCCTCTGAGGACAGGGTTTCTACGGAAGCCGCGCGGCACGGGGCCGGGCGGTGTGGCCCTGTTTTGTAGGTGCGATCGGTGCGCGGTATGTCGCGCGCGGGCGGTGGCTGCCGTTTCAAACCGGGGAGGGCGGGATTCCGTGCGCGGCGGCGCTTGCGGGCCGCCCCGATTGCCCGCCGGGGCGACCCGCTGCGCGGTGCGGCCCCGTGGCCGGTGCAAGCCGGCGCGGGCCGGCGGCCGGCGGCGCCGCGCAATGCCGCGGCGCACGGATCGTCATTGCGCGCCGGCGTAGATCCATTCGAGCAGCGTGTCGTGCGCGGCGCGCGCGGCTTCCGCGTGATCGTTGTTGATGAAACTGACGACGATGTAGCTCTGGCCGTCGGCGCCGGCAACGTAGCCGGCGATCGCGCGCACGTCGCGCAGCGTGCCGGTCTTGATGTGCGCGTTGCCGAGCACGCCGGCGTTGGTGAGGCGGTTCTTCATTGTGCCGTCGATGCCCGCGATCGGCAGCGAATCGATGAAGGCCTGCGCGACGGGGCTCGCGTTCGCGGCCTGCAGCAGCGCGGCGAGCGACAGTGCGCTCACATGCTCTTCGCGCGACAGGCCCGAGCCGTTTTCGAGCACGAGGTCGGGCATCGCGATGCCGTTCTTCTGCAGGAACGCCTGGATCACGCGGCTCGACTGCTCGGGCGTCGCGGGCGGCCTGCCGCCGACCGCGCCGATCGTCAGGAACAGGTTGCGCGCCATCACGTTGTTGCTGAACTTGTTGATGTCGTAGACGATGCTGCCGAGCACCGGGCTGTGATGCACGGCGAGCGGCCGCGCGGTGGTCGGCACCTTGCCTTCGCTCACGGGCCCCGTGATCGTGCCGCCGTCCTGCTGCCACAGCGCGAGGAAGCCGCGGGCGAAGAACGTCGTGTGATCGAGGATCGCGAGGTTGGTCGTGTGCGCGCCGCAACGCAGCGGGTAGTCGCCGGCGAACGAAGCGGTCATGATCCCGCCGCCGGCCGTCAGCGTCGGTCGCGCGGCCGCGGCGGCCGCGCTGCACGAGCCCGAGCCTTCGACCAGCTGGTTGTCGATCGACAGGTCCGCGAGCGGCGGCAGCACGTCGACGGCCACCTTGCCGTCGTCGCCCGGCGTGACGGTGAACGACACGGCCTTGAACGCGTACAGCAGCGGATCGGGGCCGACGTTGTACGGCGCGCTCGCATCGTCGTCGAACGAAGGGAGATCGCGCGTCGTCGCCGCGAAGTAGCTCTTGTCGAGCACGAGGCCGCCGGCCACGCGCTTGACGCCGGCCTTGCGGAGCTTGTCGACGAGGTCGATCAGCTCTTCGGGCACGAGCTTCGGATCGCCGGTGCCCTTGATGTACAGGTTGCCCTGCAGCGTGCCGTCGGGGTCGACCGTGCCGTCCGTGTAGGCGGTCGTGCGCCAGCGGTAGTCGGGGCCGAGGATCGACAGGCCCGAGAAGGTCGTCACGAGCTTCATCGTCGAGGCGGGCAGCATCGGCCGGCTCGCATTCCACGCGATCAGCGGTTCCGGATCGCCGACGCGCTCGACGACGACGCTCATCGCCGACGCCGGCACCTTCGCGCGCTGCAGCGCGACGAGCACGGACGCCGGCAGGCCGGCCGCGCGCGCGGCCGGCGACACGACCGTGGTCTTGCGCGCTTCCTTGTGGGATTTCTTGCGGGCCTGCGCGGCAGGCGCGAAGGCGAGGGCCGTGCAGGTGGCGACGATGGCGGCCGCCCGCAGGCAGACGCGGGCGCGGGGGGCGAACCGGTTGGAAAGATCGGAAATCGGCATGAGCGAATACGGGGAAAGCACGACGTTCGGGCAGGGCGCGCGCGGCGCCAAAGCGCACATTGTAGAGACAAGTCCGGACAGCCCCCTTGCAATCCGCCTTTCTGTTGCATTGCACGGTGCCGCGCGCCGGGTTCGCGGCGCTACAATGGTCGGCGTGTTTGACTCGCCCCATGGATGCCTGTCCCGATGCGGATTCTGCTTGTCGAAGATGATCGAATGATTGCCGAAGGCGTGCGCAAGGCGCTGCGCTCGGACGGCTTTGCAGTCGACTGGGTGCAGGACGGCGACGCCGCACTGACGGCGCTCGGCGGCGAGACGTACGACCTGCTGCTGCTCGATCTCGGGCTGCCGAAGCGCGACGGCATCGACGTGCTGCGCACGCTGCGCGCGCGCGGGCTGGCGCTGCCGGTGCTGATCGTCACCGCGCGCGACGCGGTGGCCGATCGCGTGAAGGGCCTCGACGCGGGCGCCGACGACTACCTCGTCAAGCCGTTCGACCTCGACGAGCTCGGCGCGCGAATGCGCGCGCTGATCCGCCGCCAGGCGGGGCGCAGCGAATCGCTGATCCGCCACGGCGCGCTGACGCTCGATCCCGCCTCGCACCAGGTGACGCTCGACGGCGCGCCGGTCGCGCTGTCCGCGCGCGAGTTCGCGCTGCTCGAGGCGCTGCTCGCGCGGCCCGGCGCGGTGCTGTCGAAGAGCCAGCTCGAGGAGAAGATGTACGGCTGGGGCGAGGAGATCGGCAGCAACACGGTCGAGGTCTACATCCACGCGCTGCGCAAGAAGCTCGGCTCCGACCTGATCCGCAACGTGCGCGGGCTTGGCTACATGGTCGTCAAGGAAAGCTGACGCGTGAGGTCGATTCGTCATCAATTGCTGATCTGGCTGCTCGCGATCGTCGTCGCGGGCGTGGGCATCGCGGGCTGGCTGATCTACCGGCAGGCGCTCGCGGAGGCGAACGAACTGTTCGACTACCAGTTGCAGGAAATCGCCGCGGCGCTGCCGTCGGAACCGTTCTCGCAGGTATTCGGCTCGCGTACCAACGGCGACGAAGGCATCGTGATCCAGATCTGGAACCGCAACGGCGTGCTGATGTACTTCTCGCATCCGCGTGCGCCGATCGCGCCGCGCGCGGAGCTCGGTTTCTCGACCGAGCGCACCGATCGCGGCGAATGGCGCGTGTACGGGGCGATCGTCGGCGACAACGTCGTGCAGCTCGCGCAGCCGCTGTCGGTGCGCAACCGGCTCGCGGCGAACGTCGCGCTGCGCACGCTGTGGCCGCTGATCGTGCTGCTGCCGTTCCTCGGCGCGGCCGTGTGGGTGATCGTAGGGCGCGGGCTCGCGCCGCTCGGCCGCGTGACGCGCGCAGTCGAGGCGCGCCGGCCGGAAGCGCTCGATCCGCTGCCCGATGCGCGTCTGCCGCTCGAGGTGCAGCCGCTCGTGCGGGCGCTGAACGGGCTGCTCGCGCGGCTGTCGGCCGCGCTCGACACGCAGAAGGCGTTCGTGGCCGACGCCGCGCACGAACTGCGCACGCCGCTCGCGGCCGTGCAGATCCAGGCGCAACTCGTCGCCCGCGCGAAGGACGACGCATCGCGCCGCGAGGCGGTCGCGGATCTCCAGGATGGCGTGTCGCGCGCGACGCGTCTCACGGAGCAACTGCTCGCGCTGGCACGCGCCGAACCCGACGGCGCGACGATGCGCGAACCCGTCGACCTGCAGGCACTGCTCGCCGAGTGCGTGGCTGCGCTTGCGCCGCTCGCGCAGCGGCGCGACATCGATCTCGGCTTCGAGGAGACGCACGCGGCGAGCGTCGTCGCGGACGTCGGCGCGCTGCGCGTGATGTTCGGCAACCTGCTCGACAACGCGGTGAAGTACACGCCGGACGGCGGCCGCATCGACGTGTCGCTCACCCGCGACGCGGCCGGCCGCGCGTGCGTGCAGATCGGCGACAGCGGGCCCGGCATCCCGGCCGACGAGCGCGAGCGCGTGTTCGACCGTTTCTACCGCGACAGCTCCGCGCGGGCGCGCACCGATGTGTCGGGCAGCGGGCTCGGGCTCGCGATCGTCAAGCGCGTGGCGGCGCAGCAGGGGGCGACGGTGTCGCTCGGCGACGCGGCCGCGGGCGGCCTGCTCGTCAGCGTCGTGTTCCGCGACGCCGAGATGCCGGCCGAGGCGCCGCAGCCTTCCGAATCCGTGTGACGCGTGTCGCGTGCCGCCGGGCGGGCGCCGGCGGCCGCTTAAGCCCCGCTTAAGGCTGATTAAGCCTCCTTTAAGTCAGGGTCGTTACGCTGCGTCCTAACAAAGAGGAGGTCCTACGATGAATACCCGATTCCTTGCGCGCGGCGCCGTCGCGGTCGCCGTGGCGGCCGCCCTGTCCGCCGGTTATGTCGCCGGCACCCGCCGCGCCGATCCGCAGATCATCACGCCCGCGCAGGCTGCCGCGCTGATGCCGGCCGAAGCGGCCGCCAAGACCGGCATTCCCGATTTCTCCGGGCTCGTCGAGACTTACGGCCCGGCGGTGGTGAACATCAGCGCGAAGCACGTCGTGAAGCAGGTGTCGCGGCGCGTGCCGCAGCCGCAGCTGCCGATCGATCCGAGCGATCCGTTCTACCAGTTCTTCAAGCACTTCTACGGCCAGGTGCCGGGCATGGGCGGCGACGCGCAACCGGACGACCAGCCGAGCGCGAGCCTCGGTTCCGGGTTCGTCATCAGCTCCGACGGGTACATCCTCACCAATGCGCACGTGATCGACGGCGCGAACGTCGTCACGGTCAAGCTGACCGACAAGCGCGAATACAAGGCGAAGGTCGTCGGCTCGGACAAGCAGTCGGACGTCGCGGTGCTGAAGATCGATGCGAGCGGCCTGCCGACCGTGAAGATCGGCGACCCGGCGCAGAGCAAGGTCGGCCAGTGGGTCGTCGCGATCGGCTCGCCGTACGGCTTCGACAACACGGTCACGTCGGGCATCATCAGCGCGAAGTCGCGCGCGCTGCCGGACGAGAACTACACGCCGTTCATCCAGACCGACGTGCCGGTGAACCCCGGCAACTCGGGCGGCCCGCTGTTCAACCTGCAGGGCGAGGTGATCGGCATCAACTCGATGATCTATTCGCAGACGGGCGGCTTCCAGGGCCTGTCGTTCGCGATCCCGATCAACGAGGCGATCAAGGTGAAGGACGAACTCGTGAAGACGGGCCACGTGAGCCGCGGCCGCCTCGGCGTCGCCGTGCAGGGGCTGAACCAGACGCTCGCGAGCTCGTTCGGACTGCAGAAGCCGGACGGCGCGCTCGTCAGCTCGGTCGATCCGAACGGCCCGGCGGCGAAGGCCGGTCTGCAGCCGGGTGACGTGATCCTGTCGGTCAACGGCTCGCCGGTTGCCGATTCGACGTCGCTGCCCGCGCAGATCGCGAACCTGAAGCCGGGTTCGAAGGCCGACCTGCAGATCTGGCGCGACAAGTCGAAGAAGTCGATCAGCGTGACGCTCGGCGCGATGGCCGATGCGAAGCTCGCGTCGAACGACGGCGGGCCTGTCGAGCAGGGGCGCCTGGGCGTTGCGGTGCGTCCGCTGTCGCCGCAGGAGCGCAGCGCCGACAACCTGTCGCACGGCCTGATCGTGCAGCAGGCCGGCGGGCCGGCCGCCAACGCGGGCATCCAGCCCGGCGACGTGATCCTCGCGGTCAACGGCCGCCCGGTCACGAGCCCCGAGCAGTTGCGCGACGCAGTCAAGGGCGCGGGCAACAGTCTTGCTCTGCTGATCCAGCGCGATAATGCCCAGATCTTCGTGCCGGTCGACCTGAGCTGACCGGCCACGGCCGACGGCCGGCCAGGCCGGCCGCGGCGGGCGCCGCCGCCGCTCGAATGCGTGACGCCGCGCCCTGTATGTGTTCCGACCCCAAGGAGAGAGCCATGCAATATCTACGCAACGTGTCCCGATTTGCCGTCGCCGCGGCGCTGGCCGCCGGCCTCGCGGCCGGAGCGTCCGGCGCGTACGCGCAGTCGGACGGTTTGCCCGCCGCAGGCCAGCAGGGCGACGTCACCTTCGTGTCCGGCGGCGTCGGGCAGGACGAATCGACGGCGTTCCAGCGCAACGAGCCGAAATGGCCGCTGGCGCTGCGCTTCACCGGCAAGGGCGGCGAGTTCCTGGCCGACGTTCATGTGCGGATCGTCGACGGCAAGGGCGACGAGGTGCTGAAGACCGACGCGCGCGGGCCGTACATGCTCGTGAAGGTGCCGCCGGGCCGCTATACGGTGCATGCGTCGTACCAGGGCAACGAGGAATCCCGTGCCGTCACGGTCGGCGCGAAGGGCGGCGCGAAGACGGCGTTCCAGTGGAGCGCGCAGTAGCCTGCCGCGCGCGGCGCCGGCCCGGGTCGCGCATTCGGCTGCGGTTTCGCCCATAATGAAAGCCACGGCACCTGTGCCGTGGCTTTTTTCGTTTCCTGAGCCCGGCCTGCCGGGTCGTCCCAAGGAGAAACGATGTCCGACGCAGCCGACCCTCGTCTCGAAATCGTGCCGAACCGTCATCGCGTGCGCGTGATCCATCGGGGCATCACGTACGCCGATTCGCACGGCGCGCTGACCGTGCGCGAAACGGGCCTGCCGGACATCCACTACCTGCCGCGCCGCGACGTCAACATGCGCCGGCTCGTGAAATCCGGTGTCACGTCGGTCTGCCCGTTCAGGGGCGAGGCCGTGCACTTCGACTTGCAGACGGAAGACGGCGTGATCGAGAACGCCGCATGGAGTTACGAGGAACCGAAGGAGGCGGCGTCGGCGCTCGCGCTCTACGTCGCCTTCGACGCCGCACGGATCGACAGCCTCGTCGAGACATCCTGATGCGGCGCGTGTTCACCGGGGAGGCGTCATGGAACTGAACGACACATTGCGCATACCGCTCGCGCCGCCCGTCGTGCGGGAGGCATTCGAGGATCTCGCGCTGCTGCGCGCGAGCTTCGATCATTGCGAATCGTTCGTGAAGCTTGCGGACGGCGAGTTCGCGCTGACGATCACGGTGCCGCTCGGCCCGCTGCGCGCCCGCTACGACGTGCGTGCGCATGCGGCCGCCGAGCAGGGCGATGCGGAAGGCCAGCCGCGCCGCGTGCTCAATTTCAAGGCGCGGGCCGACGGGCTCGGCGCGCTGCGCGGCCAGGTCGAACTCGTGCTGATGCCGGATGACGACGTGGACGCCACGCGTATCGAGTACGTGGTCTGGGCGACGGCGAGCGGCCCGCTCACCGAGCTGCCGGGGCGGCAGATCGAAAATACGCTGCGCGAATGGACCGACGATTTCTTCCGTGAATTCTGCGCGGTCGTACAGGCGAAGCACGGCCTCGCACCGAATCGCGCGCGCTCGGCCGCGCCGCGGCGCCAGCACGTGTTCCTGCGGCCGGCGTCGCTGGTGGCTGCGACGAAGCGGGCGCTGCCGCCGCACCTCGGCGGCGCGCTGACCGGGCGTGCCGCCAGCGCACTCCCGCATCGCGGCTCCGGCACGGTGCCCGTGTGGGCGTGGGCCGCGATGATCGTCTTCGTCGCGCTGCTGCTCTACGCGGCACGCTGGATCAACGGCGGCTGAGCGGCCGGCCGTTTCCGCTGCGACGCTCGCCCGCCGCGCGCCTACCGCGCGGCATCGGCGCCGGCTCCGGCGCCGCGAAATTCCCTTCGATACGCCGACGGCGACGTGCCGAGCGCGCCCGCGAAATGCTGGCGCAGCGACACGCTCGACCCGTAGCCGGCCGCCTGCGCGATCGCATCGATCGACTGCCCGGTGGTTTCCAGCAGATGCTGCGCACGCGCCAGCCGCTCGGCCTGCAGCCACGCGGTGACGGTCGTGCCGGTCGCCTGGCGGAAGTGGCGCGTGAACGTGCGCCGGCTCATCAGCACGCGTTCGGCAAGCGAATCGACGCTGTGCGCGGCGTCGAGATGCGCGCGCACCCAGTCGAGCAGGCCCGCGAGCCGCGCATCGCGCGGGTGCGCGGCGACCGGCTGCGGCACGTATTGCGCCTGCCCGCCTTGACGGTGCGGTGGGATCACGAGGCGGCGCGCGATCTGGTTCGCGGCGTCCGAGCCGAAGCGCCGCCGCACGACGTGCAGGCAGCAGTCGAGCCCCGCGGCCGTGCCGGCCGACGTCATCAGGTTGCCGTCGTCCACGTACAGCACGTCCGGATCGAGCTTCACGCGCGGGAAGCGTTGTGCGAAGTCGTCGGCCCATGCCCAGTGCGTGGTGGCCGGGCGGCCGTCAAGCAAGCCGGCCGCGGCGAGCACGTACGCGCCGAGGCACAGCCCGACGAGCTGCGCGCCGCGCGCGGCGACCGCGCGGACGGCGTCGAGCAGCACGTCGGGCGGCGCTTCGTCCGGGTCGCGCCACGCCGGCACGATGACGATGTCCGCGTCGTCGAGCCCGTCGAGGCCGTAGGGCGCGGTGATCGTGAAACCGCCCGTCGTCGACAGCGGGCCGCGCTCCGCCGAGCAGACGCGAAACTCGAACGCGGGCGACGCGGCCGCGTCGCGCTCCTTGCCGAACACGACGGACGGCACCGACAAGTGGAACGGGCTGATGCCGTCGTACGCGATCACGGCAACGACGGTCGGAGCGGTCGGGGCAGGCCGGGTGGACGAGGCGGCGGTCATGGCGGGCTCCGGATGGGTGATGGCCCGATTCTATCGAAGAATGGCTATCGGGCCACTGTCCACGTGAGCGACGCGCCCCGACAATGCATTGCATCGCGCCGCTGACCACCCCGTTCCGGGGCGGGGCCGCGCCCCTGGACCAGGAGCCCGCCATGTCGAACGCCGTCCCGCATTCCGTTTCCCATTCTGCTTCCCGCCGCGCACTGATCGTGATCGACGTCCAGAACGAGTACGTGACGGGCAACCTGCCGATCGAATATCCGCCGCTCGACGTGTCGCTCGCGAACATCGGCCGCGCGATCGATGCCGCGCATGCGGCCGGCGTGCCCGTGATCGTCGTCCAGCACGTCGCGCCGGCCGGCGCGCCGATCTTCGCGCCCGGCACCGACGGCGTCGCGCTGCACGCGGTCGTCGCCGGCCGGCCGTACGCACACCTGATCGAGAAGACGCACGCAAGCTCGTTTGCCGGGACCGACCTTGCAGCGTGGCTCGATGCGCACGGGATCGACACGCTCGCGGTGGCCGGCTACATGACGCACAACTGCAATGCGTCGACGGTCTATCACGCGGCGCATGCGGGGCTGAATGTCGAATACCTGAACGACGCGACGGGCGCGCTGCCATACGAGAACGAAGCAGGCGCGGCGAGCGCCGAGGAGATTCACCGCGCGTACGCGGTGGTGTTCCAGTCGAATTTCGCGGCCGTGATGTCCACCGATGCGTGGATCGCGGGGCTGGCAGGTGCGCCGATGCCGAAGCGCGATTCGGTCGCCGCGTCGAACCGGCGGGCCCGCGCGCAGCGCGCGAAGGCCGCCTGAACCGGGCGGGGAGAAGGGACGGCGGGTCGGGCGTCGGCGCGATGGGCGGCCCGCCCGATGCAACGAAGACCCGAATCGCTGGCGAACGGGCGTCGCGCGGTCATTCGCCGTCCTTCAGCATCGCCGGGCTGTAGCGCAGCATGTCGAAACAGCCGTCGACGAGCTTTTCCGCATGCTGCTCGGCGTCGATCTCGTCGGGCAGCATCAGCATGTCGCGCACGAAACCGCTAACGAGCGTGTGCAGCATCAGCGTCGCGCGCCACGTATCGAGCCGCTCGGGCAGCAGCTTGAGTTGCACGGCCACCGCGAGATCGGCGTCGATCGCGTGCAGGGCCTCGCTCATCCCCGCGCGGTTGCGCTGCAGCAGCGGCTCCAGGTCCGCGACGTATTCGCACTTCATGAACAGGATGCTGAACACGCGGCGCAACTGCGCGTCGCGCTGCACGCCGAGCAGGCACCAGATCAGGATCTGGCGGATCTTGTCGAGCGGATTGCCGCCCGGCGCGTCGAGCGGCATCCGCTTCAACTCGTCGATCGGCAGAAACACGCGGTCGAACATCGCGTCGAACAGTTCGCTCTTGTTCGCGAAATGCCAGTAGATTGCGCCGCGCGTCACGCCGGCATGTTGCGCGATGTCCGCGAGCGACGTGTGCGACACGCCTTTCTCGAAGAACACGTGCTCGGCGGCGTCGAGAATGCGATTGCGCGTCTCGAGCGCCTCCTCCTTGGTACGTCTGACCATGTGCAGGCCTGATTGGATCGATCGTAGGTGAATATAGGGTCTGCAACCCTCTGCGCGGTCATATAGACTGGCTATGATCGCGGCTGGTAACAATCCGTAAGACTGGACAGCCGGTCGCGCACAAGCGGGCTTTTTACATACATTCATGAATGTATATACAATACCACCCTACGATCGAATGACCCAAGTGGCAATCAGTTAATATCCCACTCTGCTGATTCCCGCCAAAGTACCAGTCCGCAGTTGCGGGGCATCCTGTCGGCACGGAGGTTTCGTGCCGCTTGCTGTATCTAGCAGTCCAGTAATTCAGGTGTTCGATCTGCGCCGTGAGGCGCATCCGTGTTGCGCTCGCTCCGGTCGGGTGTGGCACTTATTCCATTGGTTATACACAGAGGTCGCTCCATGCGCGTCGAACGGGTTCCATACCGCTTAATCACTGTCGCGACGGCCGCCGTTTTCCTGGCCGCGTGCGGGAAAAAAGAATCGGCACCGCCGCCGCAAACGCCGGAAGTCGGCGTCGTCACCGTCCAGCCGCAAGCCGTACCGGTCTTCACCGACCTGCCGGGCCGCACCAGCGCGTTCCTCGTCGCGCAGGTCCGCGCGCGGGTCGACGGCATCGTGCTGCGTCGTGAATTCACCGAAGGCACCGACGTCAAGGCCGGTCAGCGCCTCTACAAGATCGACCCGGCGCCTTACATCGCCGCGCTGAACAGTGCAAAGGCAACGCTCGCGAAGGCGCAGGCGAACCTCGTCACGCAGAACGCGCTGGTCGCACGCTACAAGGTGCTGGTGGCCGCGAACGCGGTCAGCAAGCAGGACTACGACAACGCGGTGGCCACGCAAGGCCAAGCCGCGGCGGACGTCGCGGCCGGCAAGGCGGCGGTCGATACCGCGCAGATCAACCTCGGCTATACGGATGCCGCTTCGCCGATCACCGGCCGCGTCCGCCTCC
>NZ_WIXR01000110.1:0-1208 GCF_019425585.1 Burkholderia sp. COPS
GGCAGGCCCATCGGGTTGTACGCGTATTCGGTCTTGTTGCCGAGCGGATCGATACTCTCAGTCAGTCGGCCGCGCGTGTCGTAGTCGCGCAGCCAGAGGCCGCCCTCGGCATCGCTGATCTTGATGAGCTGGTCTTTCGTATCCCACGCGTAGTGCACGGTGGTGCCGTCGGCCCGGATGTGTTCGAGCAGGTTGCCGTTCTCGTCGTAGGCGTAACGGTCGTCGCTGCCATCGGGACGGATGTGGTGGACGATGTTCTTGGCATCGTCGCGGAGGAACCACTCGGAGCGTTTGTCCGGATGGATGATGCGGTAGGTGTACCCGAGCCTATCGTAGTAATGCCGTGTTTCCTGCCCGTGGGCATCAGTGACGTAGGTGAGGCGGATGTTCGAGTCCCACTCCAGCCGCACCTCGAAGCTGCCGTCGTCGGCCCACTCGTGCACGGCTCGAGCGTCGGGGCCTTCGCCCTGCCATTCCAGATTCATCCCGCGGCCGGTACGGTCGGTGTAGCGGGTGATCAGGTGGTGCTGGTACTGATAGGTCCAGACCTCGGCGTTTTCATCCTGGGCCAGCGTGAGGTCGCCGGCTTCATCGTAGCGGTACAGGCACAGGCGTCGCAGGGGCTCGTCCTCGCCCATCAACCACAGGCCGATGATGCGTCCATGGGCGTCCACGTCGGTGCCCAGGTGGGTGTGCGGCCGGCTCGGGTCGTCCTGATAGGTGACCAGGTCCGACAACACGACGCGCTCGTCCACGCGGTGGTCGTAACCCAGCAGCAGGCCGGCGCCGCCGCGCAGCTCGACCTGCACGAGCAGGAAGCGCTCACCGTGGCGCTGGTAGGTTTCGCGGCGCTCGTAGCCGCGGCACAGGACGAGCTGGTGGTCGCTTGCGCGCACGACGAGGAGGTCTTCGATGCGATCCTCATGGAACTGCCCGACCTTGGGTAACGGGTAGTCATGGCTGCGGCCGTCGGCGCCGTGATAGCGCAGGCCGTCGCCTTGCACGTCGATGCGTGTGGTGCAGGGGGTGATCCAGCGCGCGCCGAGTTCGTCGTGGTCGTAGGCGTCCAAACTGGAGCGGTAGGTGCGCGTCCAGGCAAGGGGGAACGGGCCCGGCAGCGCGAAGTCGGTGTGCGAGCGGGTTTCGGCGCCCGTGGCAAAACTGATGCTGCCGCCGCTGCCCGACGGTGCGCCGTTTTTGCACAGCTT
>NZ_WIXR01000111.1:0-1665 GCF_019425585.1 Burkholderia sp. COPS
ATCGGGCTGACCATAGATTTTTTGTTTGATGGCGGCTGATGCCGCGCGCCGCTTACTGCCCGGCGATCGTCATCTGCTCGATCAGCACCGAGCCCGTTTCCTTCGTGCCGCGCACGATCGAGTCGGCGCCGATCGCGACGATATGCCGGAACATTTCCTGCAGCGTGCTTGCGACGGTGATTTCCTCGACCGGATACTGGATCACGCCGTTCTCGACCCAGAAGCCCGCCGCGCCGCGCGAATAGTCGCCCGTCACGTAGTTCACGCCCTGCCCCATCAGCTCCGTCAGCAACAGGCCCGTGCCGAGCTTCTTCAGCATCGCGTCGAAATCGTCGTCCGGCTGCGTGTTCGAGCTGCGCAGCGCGAGGTTGTGCGAGCCGCCTGCGTTACCGGTGGTTTGCGTGCCGAGCTTGCGCGCCGAATAGGTCGACAGGAAGTAGCCTTCGACCACGCCATCCTTGACGACGCTGCGCGCTCGCGTGCGCACGCCTTCCTCGTCGAACGGCGCGCTGCCCATCGCGCGCGGCACGTGCGGATCCTCGACGACCTGGATGTGCGGCGCGAACACCGGCTTGCCGAGACTGTCGACCAGGAACGACGTCTTGCGATACAGCGCACCGCCGCTCACCGCCTGTACGAACGCGCCGAGCAGGCCGGCCGCGAGCGGCGCCTCGAACAGCACGGGCACCTTGCGGGTGTCGAGACGGCGCGCGCCCATCCGCGCGAGCGCACGCTCGGCCGCGTAACGGCCCACCGCTTCGGGCGCCGCGAGATCGGTCGCGCTGCGCTTCGACGAATACCAGTCGTCGCGCTGCATGTGACGGCCGCTGCCCGCGATCGGCGCGCATGCGATGTAGTGGCGCGAGTACGGGTAGCCGGNNCTCGCGCCTTCCGAATTGCGGATCTGCGGGCTGACCGCGAATGCGGCATCTTCCGCGCGGCGGGCGAGTTCGACGGCCTCGTCGGCCGTCAGTGCCCACGGGTGGTACAGATCGAGGTCGCGCGGGTCGGTTTCGAGCAGCTCGGCTTCAGCGAGGCCCGCGGCCTCGTCCTCGGCCGTGAAGCGCGCGATGTTGTAGGCGGCGGCGACGGTATCCTTGATCGCGCCCGGCGAGAAATCCGACGTGCTCGCGTTGCCGCGCTTCTTGCCGATGAACACGGTCACGCCGACCATCTTGTCGCGGTTGTGCTCGATCGTTTCGACTTCGCCGCGGCGCACCGACACCGACAGGCCGTCGCCCTCCGAGATTTCGGTCGCGGCATCCGTCGCGCCGAGGGCCTTCGCATGGCGAAGGATGTCCGAGGCGATTTCCTTGAGCTGGTCCTGCGTGTGCGGGAAATAGCGCGCTTGTACGTCGAGATTGGCTGCCATCGTCTTGATATCCGGTGGCGGGCGGGCGCCCGCATGTTCAAAATATTGCGTATCCCGCGATCATAGCAAGGTCCGGGGCCGGACACCGACAAGCTTGGCGTGTCCGCGGCGCGATACAATGCCGTCCATGACACGCAAAACCCGAATCCAGCCGATCGAGCATGCCGTCGAGGACGACGACAATGGCTACGATCGCCCCAGCAAATCCCAGTTGAAACGCGACATGCACGCCCCCAAACACCCCCGCCACGCGCCCCCCCCCCCACCCCCCAACCCCCCCCCCCAGCACCTCC
>NZ_WIXR01000112.1:0-1180 GCF_019425585.1 Burkholderia sp. COPS
TTGATAAGGTGGCGAGATGAAAATTATTTGGGCATGGTTGAAGGTGCTGGAATGTTTATAGAGGAGATTCACCCTGAAGGGTTTAGCCTTTACGTCCACTTGGACGTGAGGGCAGTTTGCCTTTTGGAAGCCATTGTGCAACATCTTACAAATGCCATTATCTGTTCTTTGGCTGTAGAGTTTGACCACGCCACCGGAGGGGAGCGCGTTCACTTAATAGATCTTCATTTTGAGGTTTTGGATAATCTTTTGGAATAAAAAAAAAAAACATGGTTCTTCCAGCTCTTCCCGCTCCTCCCGTGTGTGACTCGCAGAACGAATGTGTAGGTTGGCTGGGTGTGGCTTATTCTGCGGTGGTGGATGTTATCAGGGCAGCGGCGCATGAAGGAGTTTACATAGAACCCGAAGCCAGGGGGCGCCTGGATGCTTTGAGAGAGTGGATATACTACAACTACTACACAGAGCGAGCTAAGCGACGAGACCGGAGACGCAGATCTGTTTGTCACGCCCGCACCTGGTTTTGCTTCAGGAAATATGACTACGTCCGGCGTTCCATTTGGCATGACACTACGACCAACACGATCTCGGTTGTCTCGGCGCACTCCGTACAGTAGGGATCGCCTACCTCCTTTTGAGACAGAGACCCGCGCTACCATACTGGAGGATCATCCGCTGCTGCCCGAATGTAACACTTTGACAATGCACAACGTGAGTTACGTGCGAGGTCTTCCCTGCAGTGTGGGATTTACGCTGATTCAGGAATGGGTTGTTCCCTGGGATATGGTTCTGACGCGGGAGGAGCTTGTAATCCTGAGGAAGTGTATGCACGTGTGCCTGTGTTGTGCCAACATTGATATCATGACGAGCATGATGATCCATGGTTACGAGTCCTGGGCTCTCCACTGTCATTGTTCCAGTCCCGGTTCCCTGCAGTGCATAGCCGGCGGGCAGGTTTTGGCCAGCTGGTTTAGGATGGTGGTGGATGGCGCCATGTTTAATCAGAGGTTTATATGGTACCGGGAGGTGGTGAATTACAACATGCCAAAAGAGGTAATGTTTATGTCCAGCGTGTTTATGAGGGGTCGCCACCTAATCTACCTGCGCTTGTGGTATGATGGCCACGTGGGTTCTGTGGTCCCCGCCATGAGCTTTGGATACAGCGCCTTGCACTGTGGGATTT
>NZ_WIXR01000113.1:0-1500 GCF_019425585.1 Burkholderia sp. COPS
GCGGCCGACCAGCGCGCCGAAGCGTCCGAGATGGCGCAGCGACGCGCGCAACGACTGCACTTCGTCGATCAGTTCGTAGGGACGGGGGATCCGCGCAAGCAGGCTGCGCAGGCGCGGAATGTTGATCGGCTTCAGCAGGTAGTCCCAGATGCCGTGACGCAGGCCCTCGATGGCGCTCTCGACCGTCGCATTGCCCGTCAGCACGATGACGGGCAGCGAGCCGTTCGGCTGTTGCTGCGGCAGGTGCTGGAGCAGGTCGAACCCGCTGCCGTCCGGCAGGTTCAGGTCGACGAGCACGACATCGGGAATCGAGCGGCCGAGCGCCGTGCGCGCTTCGGCGAGCGACGTGGCCGTGTCGACCGAGAAGCCGTCCGCGGCGAGCAGCGCGGTGAGACCGGACAGACTGTTGGGATCGTCTTCGACAATCAGGGCGTGTGGCATGGTGGACGCGAGTCGAGTCAAGAGAGGCGGGCTGTCGGTCATCTGGGCCGCAGCCGCATGTCAGATTAAAAACTGATTTTATGCCCCGCTGAACGCGTAACGAGCATTATTTCTCCGGCGCTATAAAACAGTTACCGATGATACAAATTGAATATCTTTACCGGTGGATTTTGTGCTTTACATGAGCCTTGCCCGCGCTCGCTTGTTGGCGCAAGACAAACAAAAAGCGCCCCGAAGGGCGCTTTGTTCGATGCGGGCATCGCTGGCGATTACGCGCGGCTGCGGTATTCGTTCGTGCGCGTATCGATTTCGATCTTGTCGCCGGTGTTGCAGAACAGCGGCACTTGCAGTTCGAAGCCCGTTGCGAGCTTGGCGTTCTTCAGCACCTTGCCCGACGACGTGTCGCCCTTGACTGCCGGTTCCGTGTAGGTGATCTCACGAACGAGGACCGTCGGCAGTTCGACCGAGATCGCCTTCTCGTTGTAGAACACGACTTCGCAAGCCATGCCGTCTTCGAGGTAGTTCAGCGCTTCGCCCATCATTTCGGCTTCGACTTCGAACTGGTTGTAGTCGGCGTCCATGAACACGTACATCGGGTCGGCGAAGTACGAATACGTCACTTCCTTGCGGTC
Source organism: Burkholderia sp. COPS (assembly GCF_019425585.1). NCBI lineage: Bacteria > Pseudomonadati > Pseudomonadota > Betaproteobacteria > Burkholderiales > Burkholderiaceae > Burkholderia > Burkholderia sp. COPS. The sequence goes on from NZ_WIXR01000113.1 coordinate 1,074, forward strand.
GAGCACGACGACGTCGAACTTGTCGTCAGCCTTGTAGACCGCTTCCTGGCCTGCATTCGTCAGCAGGTTCTTCATCTTCATCTTGACGACGGCGGAGTTACGGCCCGACTTGTTGTATTCAGCCTTGGCGATGACCCATGCGTCGCTGCCGATCTGCACGACGTTGCCTACGCGGAGTTCCTGTGCGGTTTTCATAAAAAACTGTCCTGATCAAATCAAATAAATAGGTGCCTGAGCGTTGCACAACGGGTGAGGCGCCAAGCAGACGCGTTCCGGTGGGCGCCAAAAGCAAGCGCTTGCGTGGTCGGCCGTCGGATAACCGCTTATTTTAACTGAGATTTTGCGTATTCCGCCAGCTTTCCCGTGAGATCGCCGACGGCCGCGAGCGCATCGGCCCAGCGGGCCGCGTTGGCGTCCAGTGCGGCGC
>NZ_WIXR01000012.1:0-271179 GCF_019425585.1 Burkholderia sp. COPS
TTCTCGATGCTGTCGCGCTTCCTGCCGTCGGGCCGCAGCGTCGCGATCGGCGTGCCGTTCGTGTGGCTCGCGATCTTCTTCGCGCTGCCGTTCGTGCTGGTGCTGAAGATCAGCTTCGCCGACCAGGTGATGGGCATCCCGCCGTACACGTCGCTCGTCGAGATCAAGGACGGCGTCGTGCACTTCGCGCTGCAGCTGTCGCACTACGCGTTCCTGCTGCAGGACGACCTGTACATCGCGACCTACCTCAGCTCGCTGAAGATGGCCGCCGTGTCGACCGTGCTGTGCCTGCTGATCGGTTATCCGATGGCGTACTACATCGCGCGCTCGGAACCGAACCGCCGCAACGTGCTGATGATGGCCGTGATGCTGCCGTTCTGGACGTCGTTCCTGATCCGCGTGTACGCATGGATCGGCATCCTGAAGGACGACGGCCTGCTGAACCACACGCTGATCGCGCTCGGCATCATCCATACGCCGCTGCGCCTCTATCACAGCGACGCGGGCGTCTACATCGGGATGGTCTATTCGTACCTGCCGTTCATGGTGATGCCGCTGTACGCGCACCTCGTGAAGATGGACCTCACGCTGCTCGAGGCCGCATACGACCTGGGCGCGAAGCCGTGGGTCGCGTTCACGCGCATCACGCTGCCGCTGTCGAAGAACGGGATCATCGCCGGCAGCCTGCTGGTGTTCATCCCGGCGGTGGGCGAGTACGTGATTCCGGAACTGCTGGGCGGCGCCGACACGCTGATGATCGGGCGCGTGATGTGGGATGAATTCTTCAACAACATGGACTGGCCGATGGCGTCCGCGGTGACGGTCGCGATGGTGATGCTGCTGCTGGTGCCGATGGCGCTGTTCCAGTACTACCAGGTCAAGGAACTGGAGGACGCGAAATGATCAAGCCGAGCAAACCGCTGTCGACGGGCGTCCTCGCCTTCGGCTTCCTGTTCCTGTACATCCCGATCATCAGCCTGGTGGTGTACTCGTTCAACGAGTCGAAGCTGGTGACGGTGTGGTCGGGCTTCTCGCTGAAGTGGTACAGCGCGCTGCTGGACGACGACGAGCTGCTGACCGCCGCGTGGCTGTCGCTGAAGATCGGCCTGTTGACGGCCACCGCGTCGGTCGTCATCGGCACGTGGGCGGGTTTCGTGCTCGCGCGCTTCGGCCGCTTCAAGGGCTTCACGCTGTACACGGGGATGATCAACGCGCCGCTGGTGATTCCGGAGGTTATCCAGGGCATCTCGCTGTTGTTGCTGTTCGTTGCGCTGGAGCAGATGTTCGGCTGGCCGAAGGGGCGCGGGATGGTGACGATCTGGATCGGGCACGTGATGCTGTGCGTGTCGTACGTGGCGATCATCGTGCAGTCGCGCGTGAAGGAGATGAACAAGTCGCTGGAGGAGGCGGCGCTCGACCTGGGCGCGACGCCGCTGAAGGTGTTCTTCGTGGTGACGCTGCCGTTGATTTCGCAGGCACTGCTGTCGGGGTGGCTGCTGTCGTTCACGCTGTCGATCGACGACCTGGTGCTGTCGGCGTTCCTGTCGGGGCCGGGGTCGACGACGCTGCCGCTGGTGGTGTTCTCGCGCGTGCGGCTGGGGCTGAACCCGGAGATGAACGCGCTGGCGACGCTGTTCATCACGGCCGTGACGATCGGCGTGATCGTCGTGAACCGGATGATGATCGCGCGGGAACGGCGCCGCGTGGCCGACATGAAGGCGGCGTTCGCGGTGGCGTGAGCGCGGGCATGATGGTGTGACGGCACGACGAAAGCGACGGCGGGCGCATGACGGGCCCGCCGTTTGCGTGGGTCGCTTGCTCGCGGGGAGGGAAGCGGGGCGATCGTGTGCGGTGTGCGCGCTCATGACCGAGCGGGTCGGCTACGGTGACGGTGGCGACGCCACGTGCAAGGCGGCGCAGACGCCGCGATTCGCAATGGTGCCTTCGGCGCCGGGTTTCGGGTTCCCGATGTGGCGGAACAATGCGTGGGAATGCCACATCGCACGCGATATCGCGCGCGAGCCGCGCGGTCGCCACGCGGCGGCCGACGCGCTATAGTCGTGCGACGCCCGCCGACGGTGCGATACGCCCGGCGGCCCATTCACTGACGCGCTCTTCCGATGACAGCCCTTCCCGACGTTACCCTGCGACTGACCGACATCGAGCAGCCGGCCGCACACGATTTCATCAGCCGCAAGCTCGGCGAATTCAACCACGCGATGACGGGGCGCGCCGACGCGGCCACGCTCGACGTGTACGTGACCGATCCCGCGACGGGCGAGATCGTGGGCGGCCTGACGGGGCGCACGTCGCTCGGCCTCTTCTTCATCGATCTGTTCTACCTGCCCGAATCGCTGCGCGGCGGCGGGTACGGCAGCCGGCTGCTGCGCGAGGCCGAAGCGGAAGCGAAACGACGCGGATGTGCGCGGGCGGTGCTCTACACGATCTCGTTCCAGGCGCCGGATTTCTATCGGAAGCAGGGGTACGAAGCATTCGGCGAAGTGCCGTGCGAACCGGAAGGCACTTCGCGCGTGTTCATGGTGAAGGTGCTTTGAAAACCGGTTCGGCCGGCGCGCGTCGCGCGGTCAGATTGTCGTGGCGATCACCGTTCGCGTGTAGCTGGCGTGAGTGGCCGGATCGACGAACCGGCCTCTGAAATATCCGTCGCCGTTCGCGTCGGATACGAGCGTCTGATCAGCAACGCTCCAGCGCGTACGACAGGTCGGCGATCAGGTCGTCCGGATGTTCGAGCCCGACCGACACGCGGATCAACCCTTCCGACACACCGGCCGCTGCGCGCGCTTCGGCCGGCACGCCCGAATGCGTCGTCGACGCCGGATGGCAGATCAGCGACTCCGTGCCGCCGAGACTGACCGCGGACTTGAAGAGCGTCAGGTGGTTGATGAACCTGAACGCCTGCTCGCGGCCGCCGTCGAGGATGAACGCGAACGTCGAGCCGGGCCCGCTGCACTGGCGTTGGTAGACGGCCTGGTAGGCCGGATCGTCGATGAGTTCGGGATGCAGCACGCGCACCGGCCGATGCGGATTGCCGGCGAGCCAGCGGGCGACGGCGCTGCCGCTGCGCGCGGCCTGCTGCATGCGCAGTACGAGCGTTTCCATCGAGCGCGTGATCATCCACGACGAATGCGGGTCGAGCTGCGAGCCGAGCGTGCTGCGGACCGAGCGGATCTTCGTGATCAGGCTGCGGGTGCCCGTCACGCCGCCGGCGACGAGGTCGCTATGCCCGCCGATGTATTTCGTCAGCGAGTACACGCTCAGGTCGATGCCTTGCCGCGACGGCTTCTGATACAGCGGCCCAAGCAGCGTGTTGTCGCAGACCGACAGCGGGCGATAGCCGTGCCGCGCCTCGAACGCATCGATTTCGCTGCGCAGCCCGTCGAGGTCGAACAGCGCGTTGGTCGGGTTGGCGGGCGTCTCGATGTAGCACATCCGCACGTTGCCCTTTTGCGCGGCCGCTTCGAGCGCGGCGCGGATCGCGCTGGTGGACAGCCCGTCGGCGATCACTTCGGAGCGGATGCCCCACTCGGGCAGGAACTTCGAGATCAGCGTTTCGGTGCCGCCGTACAACGGCACGGACTGGACGACGCAGTCGCCCGGCCGCAGGAACGTCAGCAGGATCGCGGCGATTGCCGACATGCCGCTCGACGTCACGACGGCGGCTTCGGAATCGTCGAGCAGCGCGAGGCGATCCTCGACGATCTCCAGGTTCGGGTGATTGAAACGGCTGTAGACGAGGCCCGCGCCTTCGCCTTCCGGTGAAGGCTTGCGCCCGGCCACGACGTCGAAGAATTCGGCGCCGTCCTCGGCCGTGCGGAACGCGAACGTCGACGTGAGGAACACGGGCGGCTTCACCGATCCTTCCGACAGGAACGGATCGTAGCCGTACGACATCATCTGGGTTTCGGGATGGAGTTCCCGGTCTGCAATCTTGCGCTTGTGGTAGTTGCGATAGGCCATGCGGTGCTCCGTGCAGGGGTGGTGAGGAACGGCCGTTGCAGCGGCGGCATGACGCGTGCGGCGCCGGGTAGGCACCGTTCGTCGCGACCGCGTGACGCGATACTACCCGAAGGCATGGCCTTCGTGACGCGGGGCTGTCACTATCGAGAGGGTGTCGCCTGTTCGACGATCATGTCGTACAGCGCACGGGCGGCCGGCGACAGTTGCGCGCTCCGGCGCGTGACGAGCACGAGCGTGCGCGACACCGCGGGCTCGACGAGTTCGATCGTGCGGATCATCGGGTACGCGTTCTTCTGGATCGCGAGCTTCGGTACCACCGCCGCGCCGAGCCCCTCCGCGACGAGCCCGAGCGCCGTCGAGCTGCGCTGTACTTCGTAGAACGAATGCAGCGACACGCCGCTCGTCTTCAGCGCGCCGTCGAGCAGCCCGCGATTGCCGCTCACTTCGCCGGCGAAGATCAGCGGATGCGGTTGCAGGGCGGCCCAGCGAATGCGCCGCCGCTTCGCGAGCGGATGATCGTCGCGGCACACCAGTACATACGGGTCGCTCGTCAGCGGGACGTTGACCAGTTCGGGATGCTGGTCGCCGGCGATGCCGATGCCGAACTCGGCCTCGCGATGCAGTACGGCCTGCAGCACCGACGCCGACGCGTGATCGAGGATCTTCACGCGATCGTGCGGGCGGTGCGCGGAGAATGCGCGCAGGATGCGGGGCAGGTATTGCACGCCGACCGTCGGCACGCACGCGATCGTGACGTCGCCGCGCTGGCTCAGGCCGGTTTCGCGAATTTCGGTGAGCGCGTCGGACAGCTCGTTCAGCAGCCGGCGCGCTTGCGGCAGGAAGCGCCGGCCGATTTCGGTGAGGGTGGTGCGGCGCGTGGTGCGCTCGACGAGCGCGACGCCGAGAAAGGTTTCGAGCTTGCGCAGCCGCTGCGTGATGGCCGTCTGCGTGACGTGCAGCGTATCGGCCGCCTGCCGGAAGCTGCCGCCGTCGGCGATCGCGACGAAAGCCTGGACACCGAGCGTATCGATCTTCATCAGAATTTTGAATCAATCACGATATTAAATTCATTTTACTGAACTTCACGACAACCGCAGAATGCTTCGCATCGACGGCCCCCGCACCGCGCACGCCGGCAGCGGCACGGCCGTCCATGCCGACCAGGAGGAGAACGACATGACGACCCCACTCGATCGATACGCGGCCCAGTACGTGCAATTCGAGGACGAACGCACGCGGCCGATCCGCGATCTGCTCGCCGCTGTGCCGAACACGCCGATCCGCACCGCGATCGACATCGGCTGCGGGCCCGGCAATTCGACGGAGGCGCTGATCGCGCGTGCGCCGGACGCAACGGTCCACGGAATCGATGCGTCGGCGGACATGATCGACGCCGCGCGCAAGCGCCTGCCGGACCTGCGTTTCGACGTCGTGGATATTTCCACGTGGGACGATCCCGGCGGCTACGACCTGATTCTCGCGAATGCGGTGCTGCAATGGGTGCCCGCGCACGACACGCTGTTTCCGTCGCTCGTCGGCCGGCTCGCGCCGGGCGGCCATCTGGCGGTGCAGATGCCCGACAACCTCGACGAACCCGCGCATCGGCTGATGCGCGAGGTCGCCGCGGCCGGGCCGTGGGCGGACAAGCTGAAAGGCGCGGCGCGCACCGAGCGGTTCGATGCGCGTCATTACCACGCGCTGTTGTCGCCGCTGTGCTCGCGCGTGGACGTGTGGCGCACGACCTACTACCACCCGCTGCGCGGCGGTGCCGATGCGGTCGTCGAATGGTTCAAGGGGAGCGCGCTGCGGCCGTTCCTCGCGGCGCTCGACGACGGTGAGCGCGCGGCGTTTCTCGCGCGGTATCGCGACGCGATCGCGGGCCCGGGCGGTTATCCGACGCTTGCCGATGGCACCGTGCTGCTGCCGTTCCCGCGTCTGTTCATCGTGGCGACGCGGGCATGATCCGGATGTGATGCGCGTTCGGCGGTGCGTCAGCGCGCCGGCCGCATCGATTCCGGGTCGACCGTGCGGATCCGTGCGGTCTGCCCGTCGCGCAGGTCCTTGTACCAGAACAGTGCGACTTCACCGTCGTTCTCGTCGTCCGCGTACAGCAGGCGATCGTGGCCGCCCAGCACGAAGCCCGAGCGGGCATAGGTGCTGCACGCGGCGACGTTGTTCGACTGCGTTTCCAGCCGCATGAAGCCGAACCCGTGGCTGCGCGCCCAGGATTCGGCGGCCGCGAGCAGCAACTGTCCGATGCCTTGCCGCCGGCTGCGGCGGTCGACGGCCAGCTCCGCGATCTCGGCCATCCCGTTCCAGCTCTGGCTGATCGCCACGAAGCCGGCGAGCCGGCCGCCGGCCGTCGCGCGAAAGAGCGCCGTTTTGCCGGTCGCCTCGTCCGCCCAGCCGGCCGGATCGAAGCCGTAGTGCTTGCGGCGCGCCGGCAGCGCGCGCAGATCGAGCAAGTCCTGATACGGCGCGTTCAATTCCCACGCGATGTCGAACGAGAAGTCGCATCGATCCAGTTCGTCGGCGGGAATCGCGCTCGTCTGTTCGATGCTGATGTGTTCGGCTCGGTCCATGTGTCGGTGTCCTGTCTTCTGCGGGATGGCGTGGTGTCGTCGGTGATGCGATCGCCGGCATCGTGAGGTGCGCCGCATCGAGTGTGTGCGTGCTGCGGATTTTTGCGCCCGCACAATTCGCCGCGCGCGAGACCGGCACAGACTGGCTCCTCCCGTGACGGCGAAACGCGGGCAAACCGTGAACCGGATGGCGACGCAAACGTGTGCGAGATGCGCGCGCCAGCCAGGGCGCACTTTCAACCGCCTGATTATGCTGGATTTCGGCATGAGACCATCGCCGGCATCGACGCGATGCGGGCTGTCGTGCGTCGCGACTTCGATCCGGGTGACCGCCGGCCGCCTGCGGAGGAAAGACGACAGGATTCCGAATAGTTGTTTACCGTTTCGTGACGACTCGATATATTCCGGAAAACATATCGAAGGGCGTGGCGTCGTCAGGCGCTACGTCGTCCACCCGCTCCACGAAAGCCGGAAGAGATGCTGACCTGCATCGCCGGAGCAACGCATCGTCGCGGCATGCGCAATCGGTGCGCACGCTCGCCGGCGCTGCAACACAGGCGGCCGCTCGCGGCATGCCACATCAGCAGGCCCATACCGGTACCGAAGCGAAGCATCGTGCGTGCGCATGACGCGTATGTGCGCGCGGCGATCCGGTGGCTCGCGTTCGTCAATCAGTCGATGATTCGTCAACAAGCCGCGCGTCACGCTGCGACGCAGACGCGCGTCGACCACAACAGGAAGTGAACATGAACAAGACCATCGCGGCCGCAGCCGCACTCGGGATGTTTGGTACCGCCGCACACGCGCAAAGCAGCGTCACGCTCTATGGGCTGATCAATGCGCCCGTCGCGCGGGCAGCGCGAAGGGGAACGCATTCGGGCGCAACGCGGCACGTCGCGCCCGAATGCGTGCCGGCCCCATGCAGGCGGCCGGCACGGCACGGCCAGGCCGCCGTCAGATGTTGATCGTGACGGGCCCCGCGAGCGGCGTGTAGCCGTCGTCGAACAGATACCACGCGTCGTACTGCCCCGACGCCAGCGTGCTGTTGGCCGTGGACGAGAACAGCAGCGAGCCGGTGCTTTTCGGCAGGTAAGCCCACGACTTGTAGCTGCCCTTGGTCGGCTGCGCGCCATGCGCGAAGATGCCCACCCAGTTCTTCGGGCTGTGGCTCCACGGCGGCGCGACGTAGTCGAACCGCAGCGTGCCGAACGTCGAGCCCTGCGACGCGAGCGACGCGACGAACTTCTTGCCGGTATTGCCGATCGCCGAATCCGTGAGCAGGGTGCCGGATTGCGCCTGCACGCAGCCGGCTACGCGGCGCAGGAAATTCGGATCGTTCGCGTCGCGGATGCTGGCGTCGTACCAGCCGCCGTCGCCGTACCACGTGACGGCTTGCGTCGCGCCGGCGGCGACGGTGACCGACTGCCGCGTGTTCATGCCGTACGCGTTGTCGGTGAGCTGGAACGTCGTCGCGGCCGAGCCGGCGGCGTTGTCGAGCGTGATCTGCACGTTGCCGTTGGCCACGTCGTAGCACAGGCTGACTTCGGCGGTCGATCCCGCGTTGCCGGACGAGCCGATGCTGCCGCGGAACGTCTGCAGGAAGCCGTTCGGGCCGTAGACGGAATAGTCGTAGCTGCCGCCGGCATTCAGCGCGAGCGAATCCGACAGGTTCGCGCACTGGCCCGCGCCGGCCGCGATCGTGTAGTGCCGGGGGATCGTGCTCGTGCCGTCGACCCATACCTGCAGGTGGACGCCGGCGGTGCCGGTGTTGGTCATCGTCAGCGACAGCGCGTTGCCGGCGCGATTGACCTTGCCTTGCACGAAGAACTCGTAGGGCAGGCGGCAGGCGGTGCTGCGGCCGGCCGTCTGCGCCGGCACCGCGGTGGTGGTCGGGTAGGGGATCGGGACGGTCGAGCCGTTCGGGTTCATGTTGCTTGCCGGCGGCTGGATCGCGGGAACCGTCTGGTCGGCGTTCGAGAAATCGAAGGCTGACGTCAGGTCGCCGCAGACCGTGCGTCGCCACGGCGTGATGTTGGTTTCCTGTAGCCCGAAGCGCGCTTCCAGAAAGCGGATCACCGATGTGTGATCGAAGACCTGCGAATTGACCTTGCCGCCCTTCGACCATGGCGAGATCACGAACATCGGCACGCGCGGGCCGAGCCCGATCGGCACGTCGCCGCTCGCCGAGCCGTCCGATGCGGCGCCGCTGCCGGAGACGAATTCGGCGGCCGTCGAGACCGTGGAGCGGCCGGTGCCGGCAGCGGAACTGGCCGGGACGGCCGGCGGCATGTGATCGAACAGCCCGTCGTTCTCGTCGTACATGACGAGCAGCACCGTGCTGGCCCACACCGCCGGATTCGACGTCAGCGCATCGAGGACGCTGCTGACGTACCATTCGCCGCCGCTCGCGGCCCACGACGGGTGCTCGCAGTATGCATAGGGCGCGGCGATCCACGATACCTGCGGCAGCGTGCCGTTGGCGACGTCGGCCCGCAGCTGGCTGAAGAGGTTCGTGTCGTATTCCTTGCCGCCGCCTGACGGGTCGATCTGCGTGCCGTTGAGCGCCGGCGCGAGCGGGTCGCCTGCCCCGAGGTTCTGGTATTGCCTGAAGTTCAGGATGACGTTGTCGCCGTAGTTGCCGTTCCACCAGAGATCGCTTTTGGAGCCGTTGTATTCGCCGTAGCCATGTGCGGCATCGAGGCCGTTGCCCTTGTCCTGGTAGAACTTCCACGTCACGCCGGCCGTGTTCAGGCGCTCCGGCATCGTGGTCCAGCCGGTGCCCGTCATCGTGTTCGTCGTGTACGGCGAGTAACCGGCGACGTTGCCGCAGCACCCGGTCCACAGATACAGGCGGTTCGGGTCCGTCGGGCCGAGCATCGAGCAGTGGTACGCGTCGCACACCGTGAACGCGCTCGCCAGCGCGTAGTAGAACGGGATGTCCTTCTGCGTGAAGTAGTACATCGTGCCGCTGGTTTTCGCGTCGGCCCAGTTGTCGTAGCGGCCGTTGTTCCAGGCACTGTGCGTGCCGTTCCAGCTGTGATCCAGGTCGCCGTAGTAGGTGTCGCCGTTCGCCGTGCCGGAGGGCGGGGACGGGTTGAACGGAAACACGTAGGACGTCAGCCAGGGCTGGCGCCACACCGGATACCCGCTCGAAATCACGACCGGCCGAGGGTCGCCGAAGCCGCGCGCGCCGCCCAGCGTGCCGAGGTAGTGGTCGAACGAACGGTTTTCCTGCATCAGGATCACGACGTGCTTCACGTCCTGGATCGTGCCGGTGACTGTGGCCGCCGGAATGGCCTGGGCGCGCGCGATGCTTTCGGGCAGCATGCCCGTGATCGCGGTCGCGCCGGCGAGCTTCAACGCATCGGCGAGGAACTGACGTCGTGTCGTGGGTTTGTTTTGCATGATCGCTCTCTGTCGTGGATGGCCGGCCCCGGGGCCAGCGTCGGTCAGTGGCACGTGCTCGCGCAGTGCAGGACGGGCGTGGATGCCGAACCCGGTGCGGCCGCGCGCGCGGCCGCCACGTTGGCCGCGGTGCCCGAGTCGCCATCGCCGCAAGCGGCCAGCGTGCACAGCAGCGCGATCATGAAAACGCCGCGCCAGTGCGGAAAGCGGCTTTCCGAGCGGCGCGACCTGACGACAGGCTTTCTATTCGACTCGAATCGGATTCCTGAATGATCGAGGCCGGTGCTGCGTGTTCCGTATTTCATTACCCCTCCCGACATGAAAATGGACAGCAGAGAATATCGCCCGAATCAGAACAACTTCATGACAGGCCACCCGCGCGTGCCTGCCACCTGCAAAAGCCTCGAATCGGGATTGGTGGCGACCGGATGCGTGACGTAATCGAGCAGCGGCACGTCGTTGATCGAGTCGCTGTAGAAGTAGGTGCGCCCGAAATCCGACGGCGCGTAGCCGAGCGATTCCAGCCACGCGGTCGTGCGCACGATCTTTCCTTCGCGGAAGCTCGGCACGCCGGTGCTGCGGCCGGTAAACGCGCCATCCGGCGTGCCGTCGTCGGTATCGAGTTCGATGCCGAGCAGGTGCTCGATGCCGAATTCGGCCGCGATCGGCCGCGTGACGAAGACGTTGGTCGCCGTCACGATGCAGCAGAGATCGCCGTTTTCGCGATGCCGCCCGACCAGCTCGCGCGCCTGCGGCGTGATCGCCGGACGGATAACTTCGTCCATGAACCGCGCATGCCAGCGCTCGAGCACCTTGCGCGGATAGCGGGTGAGCGGCGCGAGCGTCACGGCGAGATACGCGTTCATGTCGAGCGTGCCGGCCGCGTAATGACCGTAGTGCTCGTCGATCAGCGCGGCGTGCGCGTCGTCCTCGCGCCAGCCGACCCGCGAGATGAAGCGGGCCCAGGCCTGGTCGCTGTCGAGCGGCAGCAGCGTGTGGTCGAGATCGAACAGCGCGAGATTCTTGTACATGCCGGGTTCCTTGTCTTGCGGGCTTACGCGCCGATCCGCTTGTCGATCGCATCCTTCGCATTCTTTCCGTCGATGGTCGTCACGCCGTCGAGCCACTTCGACAGCACGCCGGGATGCTTCTTCGCCCATTCCCTGGCCACCGCGACCGGGTCCGCGTGATTCATGATCGGCACCATCAGCTGGTTCTCTTCGTCGGTCGTGAACTTCAGGTTGGTCAGCAGCCGGCCGACGTTCGGGCAGCGTTCGAGATAGCCCGGCGTGACGAGCGTGTAGACCTTCGCCGCCCCGTAGTTCGGGCCGAATACCGTGTCGCCGCCGTCGAGATAGGTGATCCGGTAGTCGATGTTCATCGGATGCGGCTCCCAGGCCAGGAACACGATCATCCGGTGCTCCTGCACGGCGCGCGTCACCTGCACGAGCATGCCGGCCTCGCTCGATTCGACCAGCTTGAAGCCGCCGAGCCCGAACTCGTTCCTGTCGATCATTCGCTGGATCAGTGCGTTGCCGTTGTTGCCGGCGCCGATCCCGTAGATCTTGCCGTCGAGCTGGTCGCGGAACCTGGCGATATCGGCGAAGCGCTTGAGCCCCTGGTCGGATGCGTATTGCGGCACGGCGAGCGTATAGCGCGCGCCGACCAGGTTGGGCTCCGGCAACTGGTGGACGGCGCCTGCGTCCACGAACGGCTTCACCGTCGGCGTCATGCTCGGATCCCAGTAACCGAGGAACGCATCGATCTGCGCCTTCTTCACGCCGGCCAGCACGATCGGCGGCGACGCGATCGTCTTGGTCGCCTCGTAGCCGAGCCCGTCGAGCAGCATCATCGCGACGCCGGTGGTGGCCGCGATGTCGCTCCAGCCGACGTCGCCGAGCGTCACCTTTTTACAGACATCGCCTTCCGATGCGTGAGCGGGGGCCGTCGCCAGCGCCGCCAGCAGGGTTGCGGCCAGCATCCATGCCTTCTTCATCATGTTGGTCTCCTAAGCAAGTGTTCCGGATCGTGTTGCCTGAATGGTCTGACGATTGATCGTGCCGATCGGATGAAACAAACGAACCTGGGTCTGGCTTTGCAGTTTTTCGTACCGTATATTAGAAAGCACAAAATCGCAAGATTGCACAAAAATACAACTCGCCGTGGGCCGGGTGCGGCAACGGGCGGGCGCAGGCAGGAAGAACCGGACGGCGGCCCCATGCGGGCCGCGCTTCATCGGATGGACCAGGCAAAGCAAGGAGAATTCGAATGATCAGTCAGCTGGAAATCGTGTCCCGCCTGTTGCTGGCGGCATTGCTCGGGAGCCTCGTCGGCATCGAGCGCGAGCGCCTGTCGTGGGCGGCCGGATTGCGCACCCACATGCTGGTGGCGGTGGGCGCCGCGCTCGTGATGGTCGTGTCGGCGTTCGGCTTCGCGGATGTCCAGAACGCGAAAAACGTGTCGCTGGACCCGTCGCGCGTCGCCGCGCAGGTGGTGTCGGGCATCGGCTTCCTCGGCGCCGGTTCGATCATGCTGCGCGGCGAGATCATCCGCGGCCTGACGACCGCGGCGAGCCTGTGGGTCGTGGCGGCGGTCGGGCTGGCCGTGGGCGGCGGCATGTATGTGGCCGCGATTGCCGCGACGGCGATCGTGCTCGCGATCCTGGCCGGCCTGAAGCCGATCGAGAAACGCTTGTTCGCGACGCGGCAGCGCTGGGGCGTGCGTATCCTTGCGAGCCGCGGCGCCGTGAAACTGACGTCGCTGCAGGCGATGCCCGGCATCGACCAGGCGCGCATCGTCCGGTTCATCATCGAACAGGACGATGCCGCGCCGGACGACGACCGCATCCACGTGGTGTTTTCGAAGATGACGAGCAGCGAGTGCCAGGCGGTGCGTCAATCCCTGCAGACCCTCGTCGGCATCAAAAAACTGGAAGAGAGCGCTGCGTAGTTCGCCGTTCGAATAACATTGACGTTCATTCCGAGGACATTCCATGTGGCAAGAAGAGCGATACCAGAGAATCCGGCTTCTGTTATCGAAGATGCAGCGGGTTTCCACCGACCGGATCATGGCCGACCTGAACGTGTCGCGGGAAACCGTGCGTCGCGATCTCGTCGATCTCGAAGCGCTCGGTGAACTGAAGCGCGTGCACGGCGGTGCGGTGCAGGTGGGCGACGAAGCGCCGATCGCCGAACGTGCGCAGACCCACGTGAAGGCGAAGCTGGCGATCGCGCGTGCGGCGGCCAGGCTGGTCACGGGCTCGCAGACGCTGTTCATCGACGCGGGCACGACCACGACGCTGCTGGCCGAGGAACTGGCGAAGCTGTCGGGCCTCACGATCGTCACGAACTCGATCGACGTCGCGCTGAAGATGCGGTCGAGCGACCCGGGGCAGGCGAGGAACGAGACGATCCTGCTCGGCGGGATGATCGGCACCCGCGCGGCCGCGACCGTCGGCGACGGCACGGTCGCCGAGATCTTCCGCTATCGCGCCGATCTCGCGCTGCTGTCGCCGGTCGGGGTCGATGCCGTCCGCGGTGCGACCAACTACGACCGGATGGAAACCGAAGTGGCGCGCGCGATGGTGAGCAACGCGGCGGACGTCGCGATCCTGGCCGATTTCAGCAAGCTCGGCACGAACAGCCGGATCAGCTTCTGCGAGCCGGCGCGGATCGGCGCACTGGTGACGGATGCAAAGGCGGAATCGGTCGACAGTTTCAAGAGCCTGAAGAAGGTCATCAAGAACGTCGTGCTGTCGTAGCGCCGGGCGGCGCGGGGCACGATCGGCCGCCGTTATGCCGCCCATGCGGCGCGCATTCTGCCGGCCGGTCTTTCCCCGGCGTAATATATCCGCCGATACAACGCAGGCCCGCCCACCGGCAGGCCGTCATGGAGGCGGGCGATGGAGAGGGCAGGGACGGCGGCGCTTTCGGCGCAACAGGCACAACAGGCACAACAGGCACAACAGGCACAACAGGCGGCGGCAGGCACGATCGCGCTGACGGGCGCATTCGTGCGGCCGACGACGTTGACACTCGACGATCTGCGCCGGCACGCGAGCGCGACGGCCGAGCCGTTCGACCTGCGCTGCTTCACGACGAATCGCTTCATCCGCTCGGTCGCGCCGTATCGCGGCGCGCGGCTGAAGGACCTGCTCGACGCGGCCGGGCTGCGCAGCGACACGCCGGGCGACTTCAAGCGCATGGTGTTCATCGCGCATGCGCACGACGGCTACGCGGTCACGTTTTCCTGGCATGAACTGTTCAACACGCCGGTCGGCGAACACGTGATCGTCGCGTTCGAATGCGGCGACGCGCCGCTGTCGATCGACGACGGCGCGCCGCTGCTGTTCTCGGGGGCCGACCTCGTGCCCGCGCCGCGCCACGTGAAGCGGCTGGCCGGCATCGTCGCCCGCGTGCTCGAGGTCTGAACCGGCGCGCGGGCGCCATGCGTCGCATCGGCCATCGTGTATGCTTGCCCGCATCGTTCAAAGGGCGGCACAACATGAAGACACCGGCACACCCCAAGCCTGAAGTGCGATTCAGGATGCGTATCCAGCAGGCCGACACGATCGCGCTCGGCCCGGGCAAGGTCGCGCTGCTCGAAGCCGTGCACGAACACGGTTCGATTTCGGCGGCCGCGCGCAGCCTGAAGATGTCGTACCGGCGCGCGTGGCTGCTGATGGACGAACTGAACCGCTCGCTGAAATCGCCGGCAACGGTGTCCGAGCATGGCGGGCAGAGCGGCGGCGGCAGCGTGCTCACGCCGGTCGGCGAGGAGATCATCCGCCTCTATCGCGGGATCGAGGCGCGCGCCTACGCGGCGTGTGCCGACGAAATCGCCGCGCTCACGAAAATGGTGCGGCGCTGATGCGCGCGCTGCGCGAGCGCTTGCCCGGGGCCTGTTGATGCTGACGACGCGCTTGCACTGACCCGCTGAAGGGCAGAGGGAGCGCGTCGAAGCGAATCAGGTCTAGCCGTGCCGCAGGCAGAAGCGCGGCGTGCCGCCCGCGGCGGCATCCGGCGCCATGACGTCGCGCGCCTGTGCATCGAGCCGCCCGATCAGTTCCACGAAGCTGGCGACGCTGGCCGTCCGCAGCGGGTAGTACGCGACGTGGTGGCGTTCGCAGATGCGCTTGAGCAGGTTCATCGAATCGTGGTCGATGCAGTCGACCGGGAACACGACCATGTGCGCGCCCGGTAGCGCGGCGGCCAGCAGGCCCTTGCGATCCTCGATACCGCCGTCATGCAGCGTCACGTCACCGCCCGCCGTTTCGACGATCCGCCTGATCGCACGGTTCGAGCCCGGGCGCCCGCCGACGTAGACCAGACGTGTGCCCCGCAGGATCGACAGCGGATCGGCCGCGTATTCGGCGGGATCGTCCGCCGACGCCTGCACCGCCTGTTCGATTGCGCTCGCTTCGGCGCGCAGCGTCTTCACCATCGCCATCAGGTCGTCGAGCCGCGCGCGCATCGCGCGTGCGCTCGCCTGTTCCGCGGCGATCCGCTGTTCGGCCGCCTCGCGGCGGCTCGTGTGCAGCGCGAGTCGTTCATCGCGCGCGGCCAGTGCTTCGCGCAGTTCGTGGACTTCGTCGCGTAATGCGCTTTCAGCCGCCGGCGGCTGTGCGTTCCGGCGCGCAACGAGGGCATCCCGCTCTTGCAGCGCCGCGTCGCGCTGCGCGCTCATTTCTTGCAGGCGCGCCTGCTGCCGGTCGATCTTCGCGTGCAGCGCAGCATTCTCCTCCTCCAGCGCGACCAGCCGCCGGATATCGGCGCGATTGGCCGCGCCGACCAGGTGCGACAGCATGTGCAGGTCGCCGAACGCGGCCTGGCGCACGGCCATCGTCGTGCGCGGATGCGTCATCAGCGCCCAGTAGGCGGGCGGAATGTCGCCGCTCTTCAGCGCCTCCTTCCAGCGCGCAAGGAGGTCATCCGCATCCTGTGCACTGTCGAATGCGCGGATCGCGCCGGCATAACGCTCGTCGAGCGCCTTGTGCAATGCCTTGGCGCCGGCCGTGCCGTCGATCGCGAGCTCGACGGCGGCGTGATGGATGTCGAGGTCGGTCGCGTGCTGGCGGTCGAGGTCGGTGTATTTCGGCACGAGCCTGCGCAGCTCGTGCGTGGTCAGGCAGGTGCCGATGATCGAGCAGTGCAGGTTCGCGTCGAGCTCGGACAGGCGCGTGCGGCGCTTCAGCTCGGTCAGTTGCGCGCGCGACGGCGCGCAGCATGCGTCGACCCGCGTGCCGGTTGCCGCGGGCGGATTACCGCCGGGCGACGAGAGATCCGCCGTGCGGGCAAGGCGAAAGGGCGGAGCGTGCATGTTGACCTCTGTCCGGCATGGTCGGGCCGGAGACGGATGCGCGAAAGATTCGCGAAATATACCACGGAATATAACGAACGAAATTCGGAGGAAATCACCGGGTAATGCGGCGTGGTGCTGCGTGGTGCGGTCAGCAGAGCGCGGTCGGGCGGTCGGTGAGCGGCAGGGCGGCGGAGGGCGATGCCGGGGCGGACGGTGAAACGGGACGCGATGCCGGCGCGTGCCGCTCCATCACGTACTCGACGCACAGCCCGACGAACAGCACGTCGACGCGCTCCAGCGCGTCGACTGCGTCGCGCATCGCGGCCGGGTCGTTGCTGAACGAATCGGAGAACACGTCGTCGCGTGTGCGTTCGAGGCGGCGCGCGCGGCTGATCGCCCGTTCGAGTTCGGGCAGGCGCGTGAAACGGGCGGTGCGTGCGTCGTCTTCGAGCGTGGACAGCAGTTCACGAAAGCCCATCGCGGACAGCGCATCGTCTGGTGCGTTTTCAGCGTGCGCAGCCGAGAACATCCGGATGAAGCGCACGACGCTGCCGCGCAGGCGCCGGAACGCGTCGACGACATCCGTGATCTGCTGCGCGCGCGCGTCGCTCGACAGCGGCCTGAGCGCGCTGATCTTGTGCGCGAGCGGCTGTTTCCGTGCGGTGCGCTGCGGGGCGCGATCCGTCGGCGTGCGGGGCATGGCGAATCTCCGGAAGTGCTGGTTACGATATATTCTACGGAACATATCGGGTGCGCGAAAAAACGGCACCGTGCAGGAGACATGGTGCCGTCAGCGGCCCTCGCAACGGCCCTCGCAACAGCCCTCGCAACGGCCCTCGTAACAGCCCGAGCAACAGCCCGAGCAACAGCCCGAGTCACTCGATGTCCCGCCCGACCGTTCCGAACGCGCCCGTGAAGCCGAGGACCACGCTGTCGCACAATGGCCGCACGCGGCCCCCGGCCCCATCGGGCACATCCGCCCAGCGTTCGTGAATACGCCCGCGCCTAATGCTGCTGCGTGAGCGCCGCCGGCAGCACGGCGGCCCGGGTGCCGGCCGATTCGTCCACCGTCGTCCTGCCGCCGTCCCGAAAGAACGCCTGCTCGGCGGCATTGTTCATCACGAGAATGCTGATGCGGCGATTGGTCGGCTCGTCCGCGACGTTCCGGTCGAGCGGCAGGACATCCGCGAGCCCGCGCACCTGGAGCAGCTTTTCTTCCCGCAATCCGCCCGCGACCAGCGCGCGCCGCGCAGCGTTCGCGCGATCGCTGGAGAGCTCCCAGTTCGAATAACCCGTGGGGCCGTCGCGATACGGCGTCGAATCGGTATGACCTGCAATCGACACGCGGTTGTCGACATCGTCGAGTGCCGTACCGATCTGGGTGAGGATCGCGGTGGCATACCCTTCGGGATGCGAACTGCCCGACGCGAACATCGGGCGCTTGAGCGAATCGACGATCTCGATGCGCAAGCCCTCGTGAGTGATCGCGATCCGGATCTGGTCCTGGTACGCGCGCAATGACGGGCTTTGTGCAATCGCCGCGGTCAGTTTCGCCTTCAGGCGCTCGAGCTTTTGCGTATCGACGATGTCGGCCGGTGCCGCGGGCGAGCTGGCCGGCACCGGTTGCGCTTTCGCGTCGATGGCCGGCGCCGGGTCCGACAGGTCGCGGCCGCCGCCCTGCACGACGCTCGGGCGCGGCGCCTGCGCGTCTTTCCCGCCGGACAGGAGCGTCGACAGCGGCGTGTTGAAGTAATCCTCGATCCCCTGCTTGTCGTACTTGGACACCGAGCCGAGCAGCCACATCAGCAGGAAGAACGCCATCATCGCCGTGACGAAATCGGCGTAGGCGATTTTCCAGGCGCCGCCGTGGTGGGCGTCGTGGTCCTCGCCTTTCTTGCGGCGCACGACGACGAGCGGTGCCGAGGCGGACTGTTTCGACGGGTTGGAGCGATTGTCGGCCATGGCGCCTCCGTTATGCGGGCCTGGGCGACTTCGTCGCGCGGACGGCCTCGTCGAGCTCCTTGAAGCTCGGGCGATCGGCTGTGAACAGCACCTTGCGGCCGAACTCCACCGCCACCGCCGGCGCGTAGCCGCTCATCGACGCGAGCAGCACGGCCTTCACGCACTGGAACGGCTTGGCCGCGGCGCGGCCCTTCGCATTGAGCAGATCCGCGAGCGGGCCGACGAAGCCGTACGCGAGCAGGATGCCGAGGAACGTGCCGACGAGCGCGCCGGCGATCATCTTGCCGAGCACGGCGGGCGGCGCGCCGACCGAGCCCATCGTATGCACGACGCCCATCACCGCCGCGACGATGCCGAACGCCGGCAGGCCGTCCGCCATCTTCTGGATCGCATTGGCCGCGACGGATGCCTCCGCATGGTGCGTATGCAGTTCTTCGTCCATCAGGTCCTGCATCTCCAGCGCGTTCACGTTGCCGCCCGACATCATCCGCAGATAGTCGACGATGAAGTCGAGCAGGTGATGGTCTTCGAGCACGTGCGAATACTTCTGGAACAGCGGGCTTTGTTCGGGCGCGTCGACGTCGGCCTCGAGCGCCATCATGCCGTCCTTGCGCGCCTTCTGCAGCAGCTCGTACAGCAGCGCGATCAGTTCGACGTACTGCTGTTTCGTATAGCCGCCGCCCTTGAAACAGGTCGGCAGGCTCTTGATCGTCTTCTTCAGCGTCGCGACCGGATTGCTGACGACGAACGCACCCAGCGCGGCGCCGAAAATGCACAGCAGTTCGAACGGTTGCAGCAAGGCCGGCAAATGGCCGCCCACGCCGACAAAACTGCCGATCACCGATCCGATCACGACGATCCACCCGATGGCTACAAACATGATTACCTCTTGCGCGGCTCGCGCGGCTGCATCTGTTGTCGAAAAGCGGGCGGGACGTCCGGCCATCCCGCTCCATGCCCGCGACGGCGCCGGATCGTTGCGTGTCGAATGCGATTCCGGCGGCCGTCCCGATGTATCGCGGCGCGACGCGGGTCGGCGGGTGTTGATGCAATAACGGCGGTCGCCGGGGTGACTGAACCCGTGATTCCACGTAGCGCGCGCGATTCACGCGTGGCACACGTTTGCGAGCGGCGGTATGCGCGATTTTCTTGATCGAAGTCAAAAATTGGGCGCCTTCGCGCGAATTTCCGTCTGGAGGCGGCCCGGAACACGGCGGCGGGTGACACACCCATCGCCACGGAAGGCTCCGCGCGGAATGCCGAGGAACGCGGCGAGCGGCGCGTTCCCCGGCCGGCGCGGGTTCGCGAGCCGGCAGGGTTTTCATCAGGACATCCGGGGCGCCGCACGATCCATCATGGAGAAAGCACCGTCGCAGCCAACCGCAGGAGGGCGCACCGTGACGTCCGATCCCACTTCCTCGACCGCCTTCGTGTTCGCCGGCGGCGGCAGTCTCGGCGCGATCGAGGTCGGCATGCTTCGCGAGCTGGTCGCGAGCGGCGAACGGCCCGATTGCGTCGTCGGCGCGTCGGCGGGCGCGATCAACGCCGCCTACTTCGCCGGCCGGCCGGACGAGGACGGCGTCGCGATGCTCGCCGCGCTGTGGTGCCGGATCCGCCGCCAGGACATCATGCCGTTCTCGATGCGCAGCCTCGTCGCGATGCTGCTGCGCAACCGGCCGCATCTGGTCGAGGCCGATGCGCTGCGCCTGCTGCTGGAAAGGAACCTGCCGTACCGGCGGATCGAGCAGGCCGCGTTGCCGCTCCATATCGTCGCGACCGACGTGCTGAACGGCCGGGAAGTCGTGCTGTCCGCCGGCCCGGTCGTGGATGCCGTGCAGGCCAGCGCGGCGATTCCCGGCGTGTTTCCGTCGGTCAGCATCGGCGGCGTGGAACTCGTCGACGGCGGCGTCGCGAACAATACGCCGATCTCCGTTGCGATCGCGCTCGGCGTCAAGCGGATCGTCGTGCTGCCGGCCGGGTTCGCCTGCGCGTTGCGCGTACCGCCGCGCAGCGCGATCGCGCATGCGACGCACGCGCTGACACTCGTGATCGCACGGCAACTGGTGCGCGATCTGGAGTTGTACGGGGCACGCGCGCAAATCCACGTCGTGCCGCCGCTCTGTCCGCTCGACGTGTCGTCATACGATTACTCGCAGTGCGCGCAACTGATCGACAAGGCCGCGGAACGCACGCGTGCGTGGATCGACGCGGGCGGCCTCGCGCAGTGCGAGATTCCCGGCCAGCTTCGCGAGCACGACCATGCCGCCGTGCTGTCGCATTGAGGGTGGCTCACGCGCGTTGAAATCTCGTGATCGGCGCTAGCCGAACACCCAGGCACTCTCCCCGAAAATCCCCGAAGAACCAAAAAAAACGACACCGTGCACGAGACACGGTGCCGCCAACGGCCTGAACGGCCGCACTGGTCAGTCGATCGCGCGCATCGCGTGGCGCAGTTCCTGATAGCTGCGCAGCCCCGCGACGCCGAGTTCGCGGCCGATTCCGCTGAGCCCGAACCCGCCCCAGCACACGTGCGGATAGATCAGCTGCGGTGCGTTGATCCACACGAGCCCCGCGCGCACGCGCTGCTGGAACTGCTTCGCGATACCGGCATCGCGCGTCACGACGGTCGCGACGAGCCCGTAGCGCGTGTCGTTCGCGAGCGCAATCGCTTCGTCGTCGGTGCGGAACGATTTCACGCACGCGACGGGGCCGAACACTTCGTCGGTCCACAGCGGGTTGTCGGCGGCGGGCTCGGCGATCACGACGGGCGCCATGAAGAAGCCGGCACCGCCGGCATCCGTCACCCGGCCGCTGAAGGCGACGCGTGCGCCCGCATCGATGCCGTGCTGGAGCATCGTTTCGACGCGCGTGCGCTGCGCGGCCGAGATCAGCGGCCCCATCGCGACCTGTGCCGCGGCGGGCGGCGCGACGACGAGCGCACGCACGGCCGTCTCGAACGCGGCCATGAAGCTGCGGTACACGCTGTCGTGCACGAGGATGCGCGCGGTGGCCGAGCACATCTGGCCCGCGTTCGTGAACGCGCCCGCAACCGCGAGCGACACCGCGACGTCGAGATCGGCGTCGTCGCGCACGATCAGCGACGACTTGCCGCCGAGTTCGAGCGTCACGCGCTTCATGTCGACGGCCGCGGCCTGCATGACCTTGCGGCCGGCCGCCGTGCTGCCGGTAAACGAAATCTTGTCGATCAGCGGATGCGCGGTCAGCGCCGCGCCGACCTCGGCGCCGCCGTTCACGACGTTGACGACGCCGGCCGGCAGCCCCGCCTGCTCGACGATCTCGAGCAGCGCGTGCTCGGTCGGCGACGTGAGTTCGGACGGCTTCAGCACGACCGCGCAGCCGGCCGCGAGCGCGGGCGCGAGCTTCCACGCGGTCGTGACCATCGGGAAGTTCCACGGCATGACGAGCGCCGCGACGCCGACCGCGTCGTAAAAGCGTTCTGCCGTGACGGCGTCGCTCGGCAGCGCGACCGGTTCGGCCGCGAACAGCGCCGGGTCTTCGCACAGCTTCGCGTAGTACGCGAACGTGGCGGCGACGTCGCCGACATCGGCCTCGGCCTCGAACGGCGGCTTGCCGCTCACCTGCATCTGCAGCGCCGCCAGGCGGTCGCGCGATGCCTCGACACGTTCGGCGATCGTCGCGAGCATCCGGCCGCGTTCGGCCGGCGGCGTGTCGCGCCAGCCGGCGAATGCGTCGCGCGCGGCACGCACCGCGGCGTCGACGTGCGCGGCCGTCGCGAATTCCTGCCAGCCGATCGCGTCGCCGGTCGACGCGTTGAAGATCGGCGCGCCGGCCTGGTCGGAATGCGTGTGCACGGACTGCCCGGCGATGCGCGCGGCGGGCAGCACGAACGTCGCGGCGGAAGGGGAAAGCTCGGCGGTAGACATGAGGTTCATCCTGTCGAGTTCGGTCGGGTTAGCGGTAGGCGACGCCCGGCATCACGCAGAGCATCTCGAACGCGAGGTTCGCGCCGGTGAGCGCGGTGGTGCCGGTCGGATCGTACGGCGGTGCGACTTCGACGAGATCCGCGCCGATGATGTTCAGGCCTTTCATCCCGCGGATGATTTCCAGGCCCTGCTGCACGGTGAGGCCGCCGATTTCCGGCGTGCCGGTGCCGGGTGCGAACGACGGGTCGAGGCCGTCGATGTCGAAGCTGAGGTACACCGGCGTGTCGCCGACGCGTTCGCGCACCTGCGCCATCAGCGGCGCGAGCGACTGGTTCCAGCATTCCTCCGCCTGCACGACGGTGAAGCCCTGCTGGCGGCACCAGTCGAAATCGTCCGCGTGGTAGCCGGTGCCGCGCAGGCCGATCTGCGTGACCTTGTCGCATTGCAGCAGCCCGTCCTCCACCGCGCGGCGGAACGGCGTGCCGTGCGCGATCTTCTCGCCGAACATCGTGTCGTTCACGTCCGCGTGCGCGTCGACGTGGACGACGGCGACCTTGCCGTACTTCTTGTGCAGCGCGCGCAGGATCGGCCACGCGATCGTGTGATCGCCGCCGAGCGTGATCGGCCGGCAGCCGTTCGCGACGATCTCGTCGTATGCCTCTTCGATGCGGCGCACCGAGTCCTTCAGGTCGTACGGGTTGGTCGCGACGTCGCCGATGTCGGCCACCTGCAGCGAATCGAACGGTGCGGCGCGGGTGGCCATGTTGTACGGACGCAGCAGCACGGACTCGGTGCGGATCTGGCGCGGGCCGAAGCGCGAGCCCGAGCGGTTCGACGTGCCGAGGTCGAGCGGCACGCCGACGAAGCACACGTCGAGGCCGTCGGTCGTCTCGGCTTGCGGCAGGCGCATCATCGTGGCGATGCCGCCGAAGCGCGGCATCTCGTTGCCGCCCATCGGTTGATTGAGTTCGCGGGGCATGGGGCCGTCTCCTTTATCTGAGGTCAAGCGATCGGCCGATGGTAGAGGAGAACGCCCGCGCGAAGATTTTGAAGTCGCAACGTTTACATCGACGGGGCTCGATGCAAGCGGCGCCGCCGCATCGACGCGGCGCAACCGAACGCGGCCGCGCGGCCAGGTCAGGCCGGATCGGGTCGGATCAGGCCGGATCCGGCCGGCGCGAGAGGGCCGGCGGCGCGGCGCCGTCGTGCGGGCCGGAGGAAGGGAACGCGGTGGTCGCCGAACCCCACGCGGCGAGTTCGCGCTTCGTGCGCACGCCGAGCTTCGCGAACGCACGCTTCACGTATGACTCGGCCGACGCGACGCGCACGCCGAGGATCTCCGCCGTTTCCGGCACGGTCTTGCCGGAAAGCAGGTGCTTGCAGGTTTCGTATTCGCGCTTCGACAGCTTCACGCCGTCGGCCGCGATGCGCGCGTCGAACTGCGCGAGCGGGTGGACTTCGGGCGTCGGGTGCGCAATGCGCCGCGCGGCCGTGGTCGACGCGTGCAGTTCGAGCAGCGGGAACAGCACGTCGCTGATGCTGCGAAAGCGGTTCATCTCGGCGAGCGTGAACGGCGGCCGGTCGCGGCCGCGCTCCAGCGCGATCGAATGCTGCGAATAACGCGTGCCGCGTGCGAGCACGCATTCGTGGCCGATCTGCACGTCGTCGAACAGCCGCTGGCGGAATTCGCCGGGCGGGATCGCCGCGATGTCGCGCACCACCAGCATCGTGCCCGTCTTGCCGCGCAGCCCCGCGAACAGCGGGTCGCTGTCGAGAAAACGCTCGTAGTAGAGCGTCATCACGTCGGAGACGTCGGCGCTCGCCGCGCCGATGCCGCTGCTGCCGATCCATTCGCATCGGTAGCCGGTAGGCATCGAGCCGTCGACGCGCGAGCGTTCGACGTGCGCGACGTCGAGCGGCACCACTTCATTGAGCAGTTGCGTGAGGCGCGGCACGAAGTGCGGCGTGCCGACCGTCTCGATCAGCTCGCCCAGCGCCTTGAACGACACGTTGAAGCGGTCGTTGTCGCGGTGGAAGGGGTTCACGTTGAGCAGCATGCGGTTCCCCGGTGAAAAGCCGGCGGATTGTAGCGTCGGCCACGCAAAACGTCATTAGGGGGAAATCCCGGCGGGTGTCCCGGCGACCTGCCCGGCCCCGGAAAACACCGCTTGTCCCCCCCGGAGGGGGGCATACCGGGGCAGTGTAAATGAGTAACTTTGTCTCTGCTTTTTTCAATCAAGAGACGAAAGACTCAGATGACCAAACTGATCAAGGACATCCTGCCGCTCGGCGCAGGCATCGGCGAATTCACGAAGCTCGACTTCGGGATGGACGAAAGCGACTGGCGCGCGGCGGAAGGCAAGAGCGGCAACTACCTCATCGGCTGGTGGGAAGGCAAGGTCGGCTCGGTGGAGTTTCCGGAAACCGCGGCCGACGAAGCGGTGTGGCTCGTCGAGGGCCGGATCGCGCTGACCGACGTCGAAGGCAACCGCAAGGAATTCACGCCGGGTCAGGGCTACCTGTTGCCGGCCGGCTTCGCGGGCCGCTGGGAGACGATCGAGGACGCGAAGAAGTTCTACGTGCTGCTCGAGAAGTCGTGATGGCCGAAGCCGCCGCCGTGGTGTCGTCGTCCGTGTGACGCGCGCCCGGCGGCGGTTTCGTTTCCGCGTGTGATGGCAGGGATCATGGAAATGGAAGTCAAGGCAAGAGAGACTGCACCGGCGCAGGCGCACGCATTGCGTGGCGCGCCGGTCGCATTGGGCGTCGAGGCGGCGCTCGCGAATACGAAGCTGTTCCCGTACTGGCTCGACAACCCGGCCGCGCCGGCCACCGAGCCGGAACTCGTCGGCGACGTGACGGCCGACCTGCTGATCGTCGGCGGCGGCTTCACCGGGCTGTGGTCGGCCGTGCAGGCGAAGGAACAGATGCCGCACCTGAACGTGGTGCTGATCGAAGCCGGCAAGGTCGCGCACGGCGCATCGGGCCGCGCGGGCGGGATCATCTCGACGTCGGTGATGCACGGGCTGCCGAATGCGGTGCGCGTGTTCCCGAACGACATCGCGCAGCTCGAGGCGTTCGGCCATCACAACCTCGACGGCTTCGAGGAAACGCTGAAGCGCTACGACATCGACGCCGACATCGAGTGGAACGGCGAGATGACGGTCGCGGTCGATCCCGAGCACGTCGCGCACCTGAAGGGCGATTACGACCTGCATCGCGAGTACGGGCACAACGTCGTGCTGCTTAACCGCGACGAAACGCTCGAACAACTGCATTCACCGCTGTTCGCGGGCGCGCTGTGGTCGCGTAACCGCAGCGGCATCGTGCATCCGGCGAAGCTCGCGTGGGGGCTGAAGCGCGCGGCGCTGTCGCTCGGCGTGAAGCTGTACGAGCACACGCCGCTCGTGACCGTGACCGACGAAGGCAGCACCGTGTTCGTGAAGACGCCGAAGGGCAGCGTGCGTGCGCCGCGCGTCGTGTTCGGCAGCGGCACCGCGAAGGTCGGGATTCCCGACATCAACCGCCGCGTGATGCAGGTGCGCGACCACGTGCTCGCCACCGAGCCGCTCACCGACGAACAGCTCGCGCGGATCGGCTGGAAGAATCGCCAGGGCGTGTACGACACGCGCACGCAGCTCAACTATTTCCGCCTGACGAAGCACAACAACATCATCTTCGGCGGCCTGGTGAGCTATCACTTCGACGGCGATCCGGAACCGCATCAGGACGGCCAGCGCGAGACGTATTACCGGCTCGCGGAAGCGTTCTACCGCACCTTCCCGCAATTGAGCGACGTGCGCTTCTCGCATGCGTGGGGCGGGCCGATCGACTACTGCTCGCGCGGCTCGGTGTTCGCGAAGCGCTATCTCGGCGACAAGGCCGTGTTCGTCGCCGGCTACACGGGTTTCGGCGTCGCGGCGAGCCGGTTCGGCGCGTTCATGGGGCTGAACATCCTGTTCGATCGCGACAGCCCCGAGCGCAAGCTCGACATCGCGAACCAGAGCCCGAGCTACATCCCGCCCGAGCCGATGCGCTGGGTCGCCGCGAAGATCACGTTCCATGCGTTCGATGGCGCCGATGCGGAAGGCGGCTGGAAGCGCGCGTGGATCAGCGGCATCAAGGCGATGGGCTTCCCGATGTAAGCGACACGGCGGCCCGGGCCGGGCCGCCGCCATAACCCGCTCCCCCGAGGAGACGGTCCGCGCCGCGGACACGGAGAGAGACACCGAATGAACGTAGTGAACCTGCAGGACGAAGCGCGACAGGAAAGCGCGCCGTTCGTCGTCGTGATGCTGCTGCTCGGCATCCTCGGGCCGACGGTCTTCCTCGGCCTGCCCGCGATCGTCGGGCAGGTCGAACGCCATTGGGGCTTCGGCGAAGCGGCACTCGGGCTGTCGAGCTTCATCGAGGTGCTCGGTGAATCGACGGGCACGCTGCTCGTCGCGTTCGTGCTCGGCCGCCAGCCGGTGCGGTGGGTGCTCGCGGGTGCGGTGACGCTCGCGGCCGGCGCGAACCTCGGCACGCTCGCGACGCACGGGCTCGTCGCGTATTCCGCGTTGCAGTTCATCGCGGGCGTCGGCTCGGGCGGGCTGAACGGCATCGCGCTGCGCTACCTGTCGTACTCGCGCGCGCCGGAACGCAATCTCGGGATCATGCTGATGGGGCAGGTGGCGTGGAGCATGGCGCTGCTGGCCTACATCTTCCCGATGCTGAGCGACGCATGGGGCGCGCACGGCGTGTTCGGTTTCGTCGCATGCGTGCTCGGCGTATTCGTGCTCGCGACGCCGCTGTTTCGCCGGGGCGAGACGCTGGCCGCCCCGGCACCGGCCGGCGTCGCCGGCCGCATCGACCGCCGGGGCGCGATGCTCGTGCTGTGCGCGCAGCTCGCGCTGTACGGCGGTGTCGGCGTCGTGTGGACCTTCCTCGAGAAGATCGGCACCGCGGCGGGCCTGAGCGGCAGGTCAGTGTCGCTCGTGCTCGGCGTCGCGAACGTCGCGAGCCTCGTGATCTGCGCGGCGATGCCGAAGCTCGGCGCGGGCGCGGGCCTGCGCCGCTGGGCGCTCGTCAACCTCGGCGGCTGCGCGGTCGCGGCCGTGCTGCTCGCGATGCCGGCATCGGCCTTGACGTTCACGCTCGGCGCGGTCGTGTTCATCGGCTGCTGGACGGGCGGCGCGCTGCTGATCTACGCGACGATTCCGCAGTACGACCTGGTCGGCAAGTCGGCCGCGCTGTCGCCGGGATGCGTCGCGCTCGGCTACGGCGTCGGCTCGGTCGCGGGCGGCTCGCTGATCGAGCGCGCAGGCACGCAGTCGGCGCTGATCGCGGCGATCGTGCTGTGCGCGGTGGCGTTCCTGTGCTACCGGCGGCTGCGGCCGGCCGTGTTCGGCATGGAACACGCGCTCGCGGTGGCACCTGAATGACGGTTTCGACGCGCACCGCTGCCGATGGCGGCGCGCATCCGGTCAAGTTCATCGGCGAAGGCGGCGGGCGTGGCGCGCGATGCGCGTCGTGCCGGCCGGGCAACGCGCACACGCGCAGCGGCTTCAGGCATGTTCTCGAATACTTCCGATCTCGATCTCCGGCTCATCCGGGTCTTTCTGGCCGTCGTCGACGCACGCGGCATCACGGCCGCCGAGGCGTCGCTCGGCGTGCGCCAGTCGACCATCAGCACGCAGCTGTCGGCGCTCGAAGCGCGCGTCGGCTTCAAGCTGTGCGATCGCGGGCGCGGCGGCTTTCGCCTGACGTCGAAGGGCGAACGCTTCGCGGCCACCGCGCGCACGCTCGTCGCGGCGACCTCCGAATTCGTCGCGCGCGTGCGCGACATCGACCGCAAGCTGGTCGGCACGCTGTCGATCGGCCTGATCGGCCAGGCGCCGCTCGTCGAGAACGCGCGCGTGGCCGACGCGATCGGCGCATTCCGCAAGCGCGACCAGGCCGTCACGTTCGCGATGAAGGTCGCGTCGCCGCAGGAACTCGAGGAAAGCCTCGTCAACAACCAGCTCGATCTCGCGATCGGGTATTTCTGGCATCGCGTGCCCGGGCTGCTCTACACGCCGCTGTTCACCGAGCAGCAGGTGATCTACTGCGGGCGCGGGCATCCGCTGTTCCATGCGTCGCGGCCCGTGACGGCGGACGACCTGCAACTGCACGACTGGGTATGGCGCACCTATCCGGTGCCGGAGGAGCAGTATCCGCTGCCCGAGCGGCGCGTGACCGCGAGCGCGGACAGCATCGAGGCCGCGACGATCCTGATCCTGTCGGGCGGCCATCTCGGCTACCTGCCCGCGCACTACGCGGAGCCGTTCGAGCAGCGCGGGCTCGTGAAGGCCGTCGGCCGCGCGACGTTCAGCTTCGACGTGCCGCTGCATCTCGCGATGAAGCGCAGCACGAGCGACAAGCCGATCGTCGACGCGTTCTGCGAGGACCTGCTGCGCGCGTTCAACATCAAGGCGGCCGCGCTGGCCGCGTAAATCCGGGCCGCGCGTTCAGCAGTCGACGAGTACCCAGTCGAACAGCTCGCGGCGCGTGCGCACGCCGAGCTTCGCGAACGCGCGCTTCACGTACGACTCGGCTGTCGACAGCTTCACATCCAACTGCTGCGCGGCCTCGGGCACCGAGCGCCCGCACAGCATCAGCCGGCAGATCTCGTGCTCGCGGCGTGACAGCTGCACGTCCTGGCGTTCGAGGCGCGCGTCGAAGCCCGCCTGCGACGCGGCATTCACCGACACCGCCGCCACGCGCCGCGCCGCACAGGTGCGCGCATGCAGCTCGAACATCGGGAACAGCAGGTCGACCATCTGCCGGAAGTGAAACAGCTCGTCCGTGGTGAAAGCGGCGCGCCCGACCGTGCGCGCGAGCCCGAGCGCGTACTGCAGGTGCGCGTTGCCGTGCACGAGCAGGCATTCCTGCCCGATGCCGGGCTCGTCGAAGATCCGGCGGCGGAACTCGCCCTGCGCGATGCCGTCGACATGGCGCTGCACGAGCAGCGTGCCGGGTTTGCCGCGCAGTGGCGCGACCAGCGGATCGGCCTGGCAGTAGTCCTGGTAGTAGATATCCATCACGCGCAGCGTATCGGCCGCGAAGCGCAGGCTGCCGCTGCCGAGCCATTCGACGACGAAACCCGACGTGCTGCCCGTGTCGGCGCGCCAGCGCTCGAGGTGCACGGCGTCGGCGTCGATGCTGTCGTTGACGAACTCCGTGACCGCGCCGACGAAATCCGGTGTGCCGACCGCGCGCAGCGTCGCGCCGAGCGAGTCGGGACGCACGCCGATCAGGTAGTGGCCGCGGGCGGCAGGGTCGGGCTGGAGAAGTCGCATGGTCGGACGAAGGCGGTCGGGGGACAGCGCGACGTTACGCGAACGCCGTGCACGCGTCAGCCGGGAATTCACCGGATCAACCCCACGGATTTCGTGCGTTGTCCCCAAAACGACGACAAGACCGTGCGTGCGGCGGCCGGAATTCGCAGAAGCCCCGGCGGCGGGGGGGCATACCGGCGCGAATCGTCTGCCTATAGTGAAAGCACTTCGAAAACCTGATGACCAGAAAGGACAGGCCATGCAGATGCAACCGACGCACGCCGCCACGACGCCGGCGGATTTCGTTCTGACCCACGCGAAGGTCTATACCGTCGATCCGCACAAGCCCTGGGCGCAGGCCGTCGCCGTGCGCGACGGCCGGATCGTTTACGTTGGCGACACGGCGGCCGTGCAGGCGTTTGTCGGCGCGCAGACGAAGGTCGTAGACGCGGCCGGCCGGCTCGTGTTGCCGGGCTTCGTCGAATCGCACTGGCACTTCGAGACGACCGCGTTCGCGTTCCAGGCGTTCGTGAATTACGAGGATCCGCAGAAGGTGCTCGGCGCGCTGCGCGCGTATGTCGAATCGCATCCGGACGAGCCGGCGATCACCGGGATGGGCTGGGTGCAGGCGACGATTCCGCCCGCGCTGCTGCGCAAGGAGACGCTCGACGCGATCTGTGCGGATCGCCCCGTGTGCCTGCTGTCGACCGATTTCCATACGATGTGGGTGAACTCGAAGGCGCTGGAGATCGCCGGCGTCGACGCGTCGACGCCGCCCGTGCAGGAAGGCGCGAGCTGGTTCGAGAAGGACGCGGTGACCGGCGAGCCGACCGGCCTGATCGTCGACGGCGCCGCGTATTCGTTGCTGATGCAGCGGATCAGCGCGGCCGGCCTGCTGCCGACCGGCATCGACCTGTACCTGAAATCGATCCCGCCATGGCAGAAGAAGCTGTGCGCGGCCGGCGTGACGACCGTGTTCGACGCGGGCTTCTTCGACGCGAGCGGCGACCAGTCGCTGCTGTACGAGACGCTGCAGACGATGGAGCGCGCGGGCGACCTGAAGCTGCGGGTGGTCGGCAGCGTCGCGGTGATCGGCGAGATCGACGATCCGGTCGGCACGCTCGTCCGGTATCGCGAGCAGTACGATTCGCCGCTCGTGAAGGCGCGCGCATTGAAGCTCTTCCTCGACGGCACCGAGGCGAACCACACCGCGTACCTGCTCGAACCGTACGCGGACCGCCCGGACACCTGCGGGGCACCGACGATGCCGGCCGACACGTTCAACCGTTACCTGGTCGAAGCCGATCGCGCGAACGCGAACGTGATGGTCCATTGCGTCGGCGATGCGGCCGTGCGGATGGCGCTCGACGGCTTCGACGCGGTGAACCGCACGAACCCGCCGCGCGACCGCCGCCACGTGATCACGCACGCATTCCTCACGCATCCGGACGACATCCCGCGCTTTCGCCGCGCGGGCGTGATGGCGAACACGCAGCTGCAATGGGGCGTGGTCGACGCGTACACCGAGCAGCTGCGCGACCACTACGGCCACGAGCGCTGGAGCAACATGTACAAGTTCCGCACGTTCCTCGACGAAGGCGTGACGGTGTCGATCGGCATGGACGGTCTCGCATGCCAGTGCCGCTGCCAGCACAAGCCGCTCGAACACATCGAGTCGGGCCATACGCGTCAGCTCGCGGGCGAGCCCGATGCGCCGGTGTTCCCGGACATCGCCGAGCGCCTGAGCATTCCGCAACTGATCGCCGCGTACACGATCCACGGCGCGTACCAGCTCGGGATGGAGCACGAGGTCGGCTCGCTGACGCCCGGCAAGCGCGCGGATCTCGTCGTGCTCGAGAACGACCTGTTCGAGGTCGGCCAGTACGACATCGGCCGCATCGATGTCGGGCTGACGATGATGGGCGGCCGCATCACGCACGTGGGCGACGATTTCGGCGCGCGCACGGGTATGCAGGCATGCTGAACGCGCATCCCGGCTGACGAAGCGGTGACGGAGTCTTTCGGAATGCTTTCGTTTTCGCGGCTCGGCGCATCCGGCCGGAACCGGGTGCGCCGATTGTGCGGCGTGTCCCCCTATTGGCAGGGCAGACCGGCCAATTTCCTCTGGCTACATTTTTCCGGACCGAAGCACACACCCGTTCATCGAGAACGGTCCATGATATCGACGGAGGAAACCATGGCAGGGGATTGGAGCAGGCATCTGGGAACGGCATGCGCGGCGCTCGCGCTGGGCGGCGTGCTGTTGGCAGGCGCGCCGGTTGCGCACGCGGCGGACGTCGTCAACGTGTACAACTGGGGCAACTCGATCGGCAAGGCGACGATCGCGAACTTCGAGAAGGCGACCGGCATCAAGGTCGTCTACCAGGAGTTCGATTCGAACGAGACGTTGCAGGCGAAGCTGCTGTCGGGCACGTCGGGTTACGACGTCGTCGTGCCGTCCGACATCTTCTGGGCGCGGCAGCTGCAGGCCGGCATCTTCCGCAAGATCGACAAGAGCCAGGTGCCGAACTACGGGCTGCTCGACCCGGAAATCCTGAAGGCGCTCGCGAAGGACGATCCGGGCAACCAGTACGGCATTCCGTGGACCTGGGGCACCGACGGGCTCGGGATGAACGTCGAGAAGGTGAAGGCCGCGCTCGGCAACGACGCGCCGCTCGACAGCTGGGCGCTGCTGTTCGATCCGAAGTATGCGCAGAAGCTGAAGCACTGCGGCGTGTCGGTGCTCGATTCGCCGGTCGATGCGTTCGGGATGGCGTTCGTCTACCTGAAGAAGGACCCGAACACGACGAACCCGGCCGACTACCAGGCCGCATACGAGCTGCTGAAGTCGGTGCGCCCGTACATCACGCAGTTCAATTCGAGCAGCTACATCAACGATCTCGCGGGCGGCGACATCTGCCTCGCGCTCGGCTGGTCGGGCGACGTGAACTCCGCGCGGATCGCGGCCGCTTCCGCGAAGAAGCCGTATCACATCAAGTACGTGATCCCGACCGAGGGCAGCGCGATGTGGTTCGACATGATGGCCGTGCCGAAGGATGCACCGCACCCGGACGCCGCGCTGAAGTTCGTCAACTTCGTGCTGTCGGAGAAGGAGAGCGCGAACCTGACCAACGACACGTCGTACCCGTCGGCCGTGCCGTCGTCGAAGCGCCTCGTGCGCGCCGAAGTGACGAGCGATCCGGCCGTGTTCCCGCCCGCCGACGTGATCCGCAAGCTCAGCCTCAGCAAGCCGGTTCCGCCTGAGCTGATGCGTCTGCAGAACCGTCTCTGGACGAAGCTGAAGACCGAGTAAGCCGGCCGCCGCTTCCCCGATTCCCGCACACCTTTCGCGCGCCCCGCCGCTGATCGCGGCGGGCGGGGGCGCGCTCGTCCCGACGACCACCCAGAACATGAAACTCAAACACATGACGGCGCTGTGCCTGCTTGCGTTCGACGCGGCCACGGCATTCGCGCACACGCCGCAGGCGACCGATGCGAGCAGGATGAAGGCGCTTCAGGCGCAGGTCACCGCGCTGCAGCAGCAGGTAAACGAGTTGCGCGCGAGCATGCTGGCCGCGCAGGCGCCCGGCACCGCGACGGCCGCCAACGCAGCCGGCGCCGCCACCGCAACATCGAGCGGCGCAAGGATCGGTTCGATCAACACGGCCGCCGCCGCGCCGGCCGCCGATTCCGCACCGGCGTTCACGAACGACGACCTGCAGCAGATGCGCGAGCAGATCGCGAACGCGTCGCTGAAGGTCGACTCGCTGCAGGAAGCCGCGACGACCGGCCCGCTCGCGGGCCTGAGCATCACCGGCTACGTCGATCCCGTGTACCTGTTCAACCGCGCGCAGCGCACGTCCGGGTTCCAGTTCCTGAACCACGATCCGGGCGCGTACGACTACTTCAACAGCACGATCGGCGACGTCTACCTCGACATCAAGAAGACCTTCGGCGTCGGCCCGATGGCACCGTCGGCGGAGGTCGTGATCCAGCCGAACCGCGGCTTCGGCAACGTGTTCAGCAATTCGCACGGCGGCGTGGGCAACAACATCGTCACGCAGGCCGTGGTGACCGTGCCCCTCAGCACGACGCGCACCTTCGAGATCGGGATGATGCCGAGCCTCGCCGGCTACGAGGTGCAGCCGTCGACCCAGATGCTGACGCTCACGCACGGGCTGCTGTACGACTTCAGCGAACCGGGCAACCTGATCGGCGTCGGCCTGAAGGGCTCCAACGCGGCGATGACGCGCTTCTGGCAGGTCGTGATCGGCAACGAGGTGCTGCGCACCGCCGGCGCGATCGCGAACGCGGCGAACAACACGACCAAGACCAACTGGACGCCGACGATCACCGCGCGTTTCGACAACGCGACGTCGACCGCCTTCGACTTCGGCATTTCCGCGATGCTGGGCCGGCAGTCGCTGTTCTCGCCGTGCGCGACGGCGGGCGGTTACGGCTACCAGTGCAACGGCTCGTCGCCGACCGGCCTCTACAAGTACGTGGAAGCCGACGTGACCTATACGCACGACAAGACGCAGGTCAACGCGCAGGTCGACTACGGCGAGCTGCAGAAGGGTGCGTGGAACGGCGGTACCGCACGCTGGTACGGGATGTCGCTGCTCGGCCATACGAAGTGGACGCAGGCGTGGGTCGGCCGCATGGGCGCGACGCTGCGTTTCGACTACCTGAACAACACGTCGAACGGCGGCGGCGGCACGAACATCCAGTACGGGCTCGCGGGCGGCAATCCGTCGGTGAACGGGTCGAGCGGCTTCGGCATCGATCCGGCGTGCTTCCAGGGTTCATCGACGAACGGCACCGAGTGCAAGGGCGCGCAGCGTTACGCGATCACGGCCGACCTGCTGTTCTATCCGACGCAGCAGATCACCGTGAAGCTCGAGTATCGCCACGACGCGGCGAACCATCCGGTGTTCCTGAAGAGCAACGGCACGTACGCGCGCAGCAACGACCTGGCCGGGATGCAGTTCATCTATTCGTTCTGACCGTTCTGACGGGTCTCGCCGTTCCGGCCGGCGCGCATGCCGGTCGACCGGGTGCGCCATGCATCACGTTCCGGGCCGTGCTTGCCCGGAACGCATTCAACCCAGGAGATTTGACCTTGAAGCTGCACACCTTCGTGACCGACCTCACCGATCCGCACGAGCGCGGCCGCCTGATCGGCGCGCGTTTCGCCGCCGAGATTCGCGAGACGGTCGCGCTTTACCTCGCGTTCTTCCCGAAGCTCGGCATCGAGCCGCAGCGCGCGCGAGAGATCGGCGAAGCGAGCCTGGCCGCGCTCGGTGCGTGGTGCCCGCGCCTGGCCGCCGAAGTCGACGCGATCGCCGACGGCGTCGACCTGCCGCGCTGGCAGCTCGCGTGCCTGAACGCGCGCACCGAGATTCTCGCGACCGCGCCTGCGTCGGCCGAAGGCGAGTGCTCGACGACCGTCTACGCGCCGGCCGGCCCGCACGCGCCGCGCACGCTGCAGACGTGGGACTGGCACGACAGCCTCGCGCCGCAGGGGCTGCTGATGCGGTTCGCGACGCCGCACGGCCGCACCGTCAAGCTGTTCTCCGAGTTCGGGATGCTCGCGAAGCTCGGCGTGAACAGCGCGGGGCTCGGGCTGCACTTCAACATCCTGCATCACGCGAGCGACAACGACAGCGCCGGTGTGCCCGTGCACGCGATCGCGCGGCGCCTGCTGGAAGATGCGGCGACGGTGCAGGAGGCGATCGAACTCGCGCGCACCGCGCGCGTGAGCGCGTCCACGGTGCTGACCGTGTTCACGCGGCATGACGCGAACCCGCGCGCGGCGAGCATCGAGCTGAGCCCGTCGGGTGTCGCCGTGGTGGTGCCGCGTCCGGACGGCTGGCTGCTGCATACGAACCACTTCCTCGATCGCACGCTGAGCGGCGGCGAGTGCATGCCCGACAGCTCGACCACGCGCGAACGCTTCGCTTACCTGAACGAAGTCGTGAACGGGATGACGAGCGCCGATGTGCGCGAGCGCGCGGCGGCAATGTGCGGTGCGGCCGGCGATCAGGCCGTCGTGTGCTTCCGCGCCGATCCGTCGATGCCCGACACCGAGCGCTGGGAGACGCTGCTGACCGTCGGTATCGATACCGACGCGTGCGCACTCGACTACGTGGCGGGCAATCCGCACGATCTCGCGCGCGACGGGTTTCAGCGGTTCTGATGCGGTACGCGGGCGGCGGCAAGGCAGGGCGACACGCGTGTGCCGCCCTCGCGAGGCTCATGCGTCGATGCGTTCGACCTTGCCGACGAGCAAACCATACGACAGGCTGCCCGCGAGTGCCATCGCGGCGATGTAGGTGATCGCGCGCGAGAAGTCCGCGCCGTTCACGAGCAGCCCGATCACGATCGGCGTCGCGATCGCGGACAGGTTGCCGATCAGGTTGAACACGCCGCCCGTGAGGCCGATCAGCCGCGCGGGCGCGAGCCCCGATACGAGCGACCACGTGATCGACGCGAAGCCGTTGCCGAAGAACGCAATCGTCATGAACGCGATCACCCAGCCGGTCGACGTGACGTAGTTCGCGCCGATGATGCAGGTCGAGATCAGCAGCCCCGAGATGATCGGCAGCTTGCGCGCGAAGCCCTGTGACGCGCCGCGACGCATCAGCCAGTCCGACAGCACGCCCGAGCACAGCACGCCGACGAACGCGGCGAGGAATGGCAGCGACGCGAGGAAGCCCGACTTGATGAAGTCCATTCCGCGATACTTGACGAGGTAGGTCGGGAACCACGTGAGGAAGAACCACAGCGTCGAGTTCAGCGCGAACTGGCCGAGATAGATGCCCCACAGCTTGCGCCGGCCGAGCACGACGCCGAGGTCGCGCCACGTCGACGGTGCGCGTTCGGTGCGCGCCGCGATGCGGTCTTCGAGATCGACGAGGCCGCCGCCGTCGCGGATCAGCGCGATCTCGGCCGCATTGACGCCGCGAAACGCGCGCGGCTCGCGATACACCGCATACCAGATCGCGGCCCATGCGATGCCGGCGAGGCCGGTCGCGACAAACACCATGTGCCAGCCCAGATGCACCTGCAGCCACGCAAGCACGGGCGTGAGGAACGCGAGGCCGACGAACTGGCCGGACGTATAGCCGCCGATCGCGCTCGCGCGCTCGCGGGTCGGGAACCACGTCGTCACCACGCGGTTGTTGATCGGGTAGGCCGGTGCTTCGAGCGCGCCCACCGCGAGACGCAGCACGACCAGCCCGACGAACGAACCGGCGAAGCCGAGCAATAGCGTCGCGGCCGACCACAGCGCGAGCGCGCCGGCATACAGCACGCGCGGCGACACCTTGTCGACGAGCCAGCCGCCCGGCACTTGCATCAGCGCGTAGGTCCAGCCGAACGCGGAAAACACGAGGCCCGCGCGCACCGGATCGATGTTCAGTGCCTTGAACAGCGCGGGCGCGGCGATCGACAGGTTGCTGCGGTCGAGATAGTTGATCACGACCGTGATGAACAGCAGCGCGAGGATCAGCAGGCGCTTGCGGCTGGGCGGCGCTGCCTGCGCGGCGGCCGCGCGGGCGGTTGAATCGGATGCGATGCCGGTGTGGGCGGGCAATCGATCCGGCGGGTTCGCGTGGGTGCGCGACGCGGATCGGGCCACGGTTGTCTCCTGTGTTCCATGCCCGGCCGTCGCCCGCAAGCGGGGCGGCCGAATCGAATGGCGTAGGGGAGAACGTTAGAGTCGCGGCGGGAAGCGCGTCAACATTTGGACAGGTATCCCTATTAATGGGATGTTCGGCGTTCAATATGTGGGAAGCGTGGCGAATACGCGACCGCTTGCATCAGTTGCCCATCGCCTCCTTCGCACTGACCCAGCCCTGCACCGCGCCCGCATGCGGGTTGCGATACCGCACCTTCAGCCACTGGAAATCGGCGCTCGCGTCGATCACCTCCACCGTGTCGCCCGCGACGACATAACGGCGCGTGGGTGCATCGGACATCGCATCGTGCAGCGGCAGGCGTGCCGGGCGCACCTTGAACGTGACGGTGCCGCCGCCGTAGGCGTCGGGGCGGCGCGCGACACGCTTGCCTTGCGCGTCGTAGGTCAGCAGCATCGACGACGGGCCGTTGTCGGTGTCGAGCAGGTCGCGCAGGTCGTCCGGTATCGCTTCGCTCGACTGGTACAGGTACATCCTGCCGCTGCCGTCGAAGCGATACGCATCGGTGTACCAGATCGGGCCGCCGCGGCACGAACTGTACAGCGTGCGCTCCTTCGGTTTCGCCTGGACGTTGACCAGCCCGTCGCAATTGCCGTGCGGCATGTCGCTCGCCGGCATCCGCAGCGGCTCGAACTGCTGGCGCGCGGTGTCGAACAGGTAGATGCCGTAGCCATCGTTCACCATGCCGAGCGTGGCATGCATCGCAAGATCGCGGTGGCCGTCGAAGTTGTAGTCGTCCGACGCGAGGTGATAGCGGCCTTCTTCGTCGGCGGCGGTCACGTCGAGCGTCTGCGTCTTGCCGCTCGGCAGGAGGCGCACGGTAACGTGCTCGCTGTCCGCCCGTTCGACGCGGGCCGTGACGGTGTCGTCGACCTTGAACGTGAGCAGCGGTTTGGCCGCTTGCGCGGCGGGCGCGATCGATGCGCTGGCGGCGAACAGCATGGAGCCGTGGAGCAGCGAACGCAGTCGTGAAGGGCGCGTCATGGTCGGATCAGGCATGAAGGGCGTGAATGAGGATGGAAGCGGCCGGCCCGGACTTCCGTTTGCCGCCAATGTACCGGCATCCGGCTCTTTCCGCGAGCGGGGCGGCATGGCCGGACATTACCGGGTAGTCGCGATACCGGTACCTTTGCTTGTCTTGTTCGGGGCCGGCGCGATTGCAAGAATGTCCGTTCCATTCCTGCTTGCTGGTGAGGTGACGATGACGATAGTCAAGCCCGGTTTCGCCCTTTGCGTTGCGATGCTCGCTGCCGGTACGGCACGGGCGGGCGATTTCTCGATCGAAAGCGCGGAGCTTGCCGGCGGCGCGTTCGGTCGCGCGCAGGTATCGGACAGCTTCGGCTGTCACGGTCAAAACATTTCGCCATCCATACGGTGGAGCGGTGTTCCGGATGGCACGCAAAGCTACCTGCTGACGATGTTCGATGCCGACGCACCGACGGGCTCCGGATTCTGGCACTGGGTCGTCGCCGACATACCGGCGTCGGCGCATGGCATCGCGCCCGGTTCGGGCAATGACGTTGCCGGACTGCCGGCGGGTGCCGTCCCGATGAAGAACGACACCGGCCATGTCGGCTATCTTGGCCCGTGCCCGCCGCAGGGCGACACCCATCGCTACGTCATTACGCTGACCGCGCTCAAGGTGGCGAAGCTGCCGGTCGAACCTGACGCGACGCCAGCGGTCGTCGGCTATACCGCTCACTACCAGGCCCTCGCGAAGGCGACGATGACGGTGCGGTTGAGCCGTTAACCGCGCGTGCTGTCGTCCTGAAACCCGCTTTTCCCCGCGAAGATCTCCTTCAGCGCGGCGCGCAGCGTGGCCGGATCATACTGGCCGGGCGCGAGATGGATCACGTAACGCGTCTGGCCGTCGAGTCGCGCGGCGATGCCGGGTTCGATCTCGATGTCGATCGTGTCGTCCGTCAGCGTCACCGACAGATCCTTGACGCGCCAGGTGATCTGGTCGCGCACCATCACTTCGATCAGCGTGTCGTCCGGAAAGCGCGACAGCGCGAAGCAATAGTCCTGCTCGGCGTCGTGACAGTAGATGTTGGCGAAGCTTTCGTCGTCGTCGAGGTCGGACGTCGCCGCGCCGACGGTGGCGTGAAGTTCCATGAACGGGGTTCCTGCGTAAGGGTGGTAGGGGTTATCGGTTCGAATGAAGGGCCGTTCCGGTCGCTGCCGCCGCGCCGGGCGTCGCGCCGGTGTCGCACGACGCAGCGGCATCGCGCGCCTTCAGCCACAGCCCGAATTCGCGCATGACCTCGACGACAGGCCGCAGCCGGTCGCCGTCGGCGCTCAGGTCGTACTCGACCCGCACCGGCACTTCCGGATAGACGGTGCGCCGCACGAGCCCGGCGTCTTCGAGTGCGCGCAGGTCGAGCGTCAGCATGCGCTGCGAGATGCCGGGCATGTCGCGGCGCAGGTCGCTGAAGCGTCGCGGCCCGTCGAGCAGATACGACACCAGCAGCAGCCGCCAGCGGCCGCCGAGCAGGCGCATCGCTTCTTCAACGGAACATCCGGTCGCACTCGTTTTCATCGTGCTGAATCCTGGTCGGTAAATTTTTTGTGACTACGGCACAAACGACTGCCGTCTTCCCGGCGATGCGCCGATGCGAGATATTAGCGCCCGCGTCGCGGCGAATCGATACATGGACAACCCACGAAGGAAACGCATGAAGCTCTATCACGCTCCCGGAAGCTGTTCGCAGGCCATCTGCATCGTGCTGCGCGAAGGCGGCATCGACGCGGAGATCATCAAGGTCGACGCACGCAAGCACGTCATTGAAGACGGGCGCAATTACTACGATGTGACCGAACTCGGCTACGTGCCGCTGCTCGAACTCGACGACGGCACGCTGCTGCGCGAAGGCCCGGTGATCGCGCAGTATCTCGCGGATCTGTGCCCGGAAGCCGCGCTTGCGCCTGCGTACGGCACGCTCGCGCGCTACCGGTTGATGGAATGGCTCAATTTTCTCGGCACCGAGATCCACAAGGGGTTCATTCCGCTGCTGTATGCGGTACAGGCGGGGAAATACGTCGATCCGGCGAGAACGAAGCTCGACAGTCGCTTTGCATGGATCGACCGCCAGCTCGACGGCAACGCATGCTTGACCGGCGACACGTTCACCGTTGCCGATGCCTACCTGTTCGCGCTGACCGGCTGGGGCAAGGCCGACTGGATGCGGTCGGTGTACAACGCGGATATCGACCTGACCCGGTATGCGCATCTGCGTGCGTGGTACGAGCGGGTGCGTGCGCGGCCGACGGTGCGCGCCGTGCTGGAGGCCGACGCGCTGGCGCGGTAGCGTGCGATGGGCGCGATGGGCGCGATGGGCGCGATGGGCGCGATGAGCGCGATGGGTACGGCTACGGCGCGTCGTTCCGCCGTATCGATGCGCCGCCACACAGCAAAACCCCGCGCTATAATCGCCCGCATGAAATTTCTCCGGACCGTCATCCTGCTGCTGCTTTGCGCAGTGCTGCCCATCAGCGGGCTGGCAGCCAGCGGCCTGGCCGGGGAATGCCCGATGATGCAGCAGGGCATGTCGATGTCGACGGACATGGACGCCGGCATGTCCGCCGACATGCCGGGTTGCGATTCGATGCAGTCGTCGTCCACGGGCAAGGCCCACGCGAAAGCGAAGGGCCTGTCCTGCAAGCTGACGGCGCAATGCCAGTTCGGCAGTCTTTATCATCCGGCCGCTCGCGCCGAAGTGAGTCGTCCCGCTGCATTCGCCAGCGTCGTTGCCTTCCACTACGCGCAAATTCTCCCGGTCCGCGATCCGAACGGATTGTGGCGCCCTCCACGCATCAGCTGATCCCGATCCGATAGGTTCGCCGCATTCGCGGTGAGGTTCGTCCTGTGCGCAGGACGTGGAATCCCCATGGGGTTCCGTCGTTGGGGTTAAACCATGTCATTCCATCCCGGCACGCCGCTTGCGCGGCGTGCGCGCCGGCGCGCGCCCATGCTTTGGGCGGCGCTGCTGGTTGCGGGCGCGGCTCACGCGCAGCAACCGCCTTTTACGCTGGACGCCGCGCTGCAGTCCGCCACCGATCATTCCGCGTCGATGCAGGCCGCCCAGGCTTCGGTGCGCGCGAGCTCGGAGGCGGCCGTGAAGGCCGGCCAGCTGCCCGACCCGATGCTCAAGGCCGGCATCGACAACCTGCCGGTCAATGGCGGCCAGCGCTTCACCGTCGGCCAGGACTTCATGACGATGCGCCGGATCGGCATCGAGCAGGAGTGGGTGTCCGGCGACAAGCGGCGCCTGCGTTCGGCACTGGCCAACGAGCAGGTCGGGCGCGAGCGCGCCGGTTATCTCGCGCAGCTCGCGAGCGTACGCCAGCAAACCGCGACGGCGTGGCTGAACGCCGTCTACGCGAAGCAGGCGCTCGCGCTGCAGCAGGCGCTGCTCGATCACATGAACCATGAATTCGATGCGACGAAGGCGTCGTATCGCGGCGCGAAGGCGAGTGCCGCCGATGTCGTCCAGGCGCGGGCCATGCTCGCGCAGACGCAGGATCAATGGCTGAAAGCGCGGCAGGTCTACCAGACCGCGCTCATCGCGTTGTCGCGCTGGACCGCCGTGCCGGCGTCGGACGTCACGGGCACGCCGCCCGCGCCGGAGTCGTTCGTGTCGTCGCTGCCGCCGGACGAGCTGCGCGTATCGCAGCCGGCGCTGATCACGGCCGCCGACGATATCGCCGTCGCCGAAGCCGATACCGCCGTCGCGAACAGCGAACGCCGCCCGAACTGGACGTGGGAGGTTGCGTACCAGCAGCGCGGCGGCGCGTATTCGAACATGGTGTCCGTCGGCGTCACGATTCCGTTGCCGGTCAATCGCAGGAACCGCCAGAACCGCGATGTTGCCGAGAAGGCCGAACTGGCGACGAAGGCGCGCCTGATGTACGAGGACACGCTGCGCCAGGTGCAGGCCGATATCCGCACGCAGTCCGAAACGCTCGCGAGCGGCCGCGAACGCATCGCGAACCTGAGCGCATCGCTGTTGCCCGCCGCCGACCAGCGCGTGCAGCTGGCCAATGCCGCGTACCGGGCGGGCACAGGTTCACTCGCCGATACGTTCGCCGCGCGGCGCGCGCAGCTGGATGCGCAGTTGCAGGTGCTCGATCTCAGGCGCGACGTGTCGCAGACCTGGGCGCAGCTCGAATATCAGGTCGTGCCGTCGACGATGGCCGCCGCGCAGTGAAGGAGAACCTCATGAAAAAGCAATCACTGGCGCGCGCGGTGCTGTTGACCTTTGCCGCCGCGGCGCTGCTCGGCGCCGGTTACGTCGCGGGCATGCGCGATGCGGCGGGCGGCGCATCGATCGCATCGTCCGCATCGTCCGTAGCGCCCGGCGCCGCACCTGCAGGCAAGACCGACCCGAACACGGGCCGCAAGGTGCTGTACTGGCACGACCCGATGGTGCCGAACCAGCATTTCGACAAACCGGGCAAGTCGCCATTCATGGACATGCAGTTGCAGCCTGTCTATGCGGACGAGGGCGGCGGCGCGTCCGGTATCAGGATCGATCCGGGCCTGCAGCAGAATCTCGGCATCCGTTATGCGACGGTAAGACGCCAGCAGACGGCGGCCGGATTCGACGCGGTGGGCACCACGCAGTTCGACGAATCGCGCGCGGAGGTCGTCCAGTCGCGCGTCACCGGCTACATCGATCGCCTGTATGCACGCGCACCGATGCAGCGCATCGCGAAGGGCGCGCCGGTCGCATCGTTGTTCGTGCCTGACTGGCTCGCGCCGCAGGAGGAATACCTCGCACTCAAGCGCGGCGGGACGGACGGCAGCCTGCTCGATGCGTCGCGTGCACGGATGCGCGCGCTGTCGATTCCCGACGGCATGATCGCGAGCCTCGATCGCACCGGCCGCGCGCAGACGCACGTCGTGCTGAGCGCGCCGGAAACCGGCGTCGTCAGCGAGCTGAACGTGCGGGACGGCGCGATGGTCGTGCCCGGACAGACGCTGGCGAAGATTGCGGGGCTGTCGACGCTGTGGCTCATCGTCGAGGTGCCGGAAGCGCTTGCGTTGAACGTGCAGCCGGGGATGGCCGTCGACGCGACCTTCGCGGGCGACCCGGCGCGGCATTTCACCGGACGCATCCGCGAGGTGCTGCCCGGCATCAGCACGAGCAGCCGCACGCTGCAGGCGCGCGTGGAGATCGACAACGCCGCGCTGAAGCTCACGCCCGGCATGCTGATGCGCGTGCGGGTCGCCGGGAAGGCGAGTGTGTCGCGCCTGCTCGTGCCGTCCGAAGCGGTGATCGCGACGGGCAAGCGCACGATCGTCATCGTGAAGAACGGCGACGGCCGGCTCCAGCCGGTGCAGGTGACCACCGGCAACGACATCGGCGGCGACACGGAAGTGCTCGGCGGGTTGAACGAAGGCGATACGGTCGTTGCATCGGGGCAGTTCCTGATCGATTCGGAGGCGAGCCTGAAGGGCGTGTTGCCGAAGCTGGAGAGCGGCAGCAGCGCAAGCGGGGCGGCGGTGACTTCCGAGCCGGCGCCGAAAGCGGCGGCACCGATCTACGAAACCATCGGGAAGGTCGAACAGGTCACGGCCGACGACATCACGTTCTCGCACCAGCCCGTGCCGGCGCTCGGCTGGGGCGCGATGACGATGACGTTCGGCAAGCCGTCGGCCACCGCGTTCCCTGGCGTGAAGCCGGGCCAGACGGTGCGCTTCGCGTTCACGCAAAGCGACGACAGCTACCGGCTGACGAAGGTCGAGCCGCAGGGAGGCGAACGATGATCGCGCGCATCATTCGCTGGTCGGTCCACAACCGCTTCCTCGTGCTGCTCGCTACCGTGCTGATCGCCGCATGGGGCGTCCACTCGCTCCGGCAAACGCCGCTCGATGCGCTGCCCGACCTGTCGGACACGCAGGTGATCGTGAAGGCGTCGTATCCGGGCAAGGCACCGCAGATCGTCGAGGACCAGGTGACTTATCCGTTGACGACCACGCTGCTCGGCGTGCCCGGTGCGAAAACCGTCCGCGCGTACTCGTCGTTCGGCGACGCGTTCGTCTACGTGCTGTTCGACGACCGCACCGATCCGTACTGGGCGCGCTCGCGCGTGCTCGAATACCTGAGCCAGGTGCAGAGCCGGCTGCCGGCCGGCGCGACCGTGTCGCTCGGCCCGGATGCGACCGGCGTCGGCTGGGTGTACGAGTACGCGCTCGTCGATCGCACCGGCCGTCACGATCCCGGGCAACTGCGCGCGCTCAACGACTG
Source organism: Burkholderia sp. COPS (assembly GCF_019425585.1). Taxonomy (NCBI): domain Bacteria; kingdom Pseudomonadati; phylum Pseudomonadota; class Betaproteobacteria; order Burkholderiales; family Burkholderiaceae; genus Burkholderia; species Burkholderia sp. COPS. Next base: position 44,378 of record NZ_WIXR01000012.1, read on the forward strand.
GTTCCTGAAGTTCGAGCTGAAGGCCGTGCCGGACGTCTCGGAAGTCGCGAGCATCGGCGGCATGGTGCAGCAGTATCAGGTCGTGCTCGATCCGGACAGGCTGCGCGCCTACGGCATCACGCAGGCGGAAATCGCGAATGCGCTCGGCAACGCGAACCAGGCGTCCGGCGGCTCGGTCGTCGAGCTGGCCGAGTCGGAGTACATGGTGCGCTCGACCGGCTACCTGCGCACGCTCGACGATTTCCGGCACGTGGTGCTGCGCACGAACGACGCCGGCACGCCGGTGCTGCTCGGCGACGTCGCGCGCATCCAGGTCGGCCCCGCGATGCGGCGCGGGATCGCGGAGCTGAACGGGCAGGGCGAGGTGACGGGCGGCGTCGTCGTGATGCGCTCGGGCAAGAACGCGCTGACGACGATCGACGCGGTGAAGGCGAAGCTGGCCGACCTGAAGCGTTCGCTGCCGCCCGGCGTCGAGATCGTCACGACCTACGATCGCTCGCAACTGATCGAGCGCGCGGTGGGCAACCTGAAGGACAAGCTGATCGAGGAGTTCATCATCGTCGGCATCGTCTGCGCGGTGTTCCTGTTCCATCTGCGCAGCGCGTTCGTCGCGATCCTGTCGCTGCCGCTCGGCGTGCTGGCCGCGTTCATCGTGATGCGCTACCAGGGCGTCAACGCGAACCTGATGTCGCTCGGCGGGATCGCGATCGCGATCGGCGCGATGATCGACGCGGCGATCGTGATGATCGAGAACGCGCACAAGCATCTCGAGGCGTACGACCACGCGCATCCCGGCGAACCGGTCACGGCCGCGCGACGATGGGAACTCGTCGCGACGTCGGCCGCGGAGGTCGGGCCCGCGCTGTTCTTCTCGCTGCTGATCATCACGTTGTCGTTCATCCCGGTGTTTTCGCTGGAAGGGCAGGAAGGCAAGCTGTTCGCGCCGCTGGCGTTCACGAAGACCTACACGATCGCCGCCGCCGCCGGGCTGTCGGTGACGCTGGTGCCGGTGCTGATGGGCTATCTCGTGCGCGGCCGCATTCCGCACGAGCACGCGAACCCGATCAACCGCGTGCTGATCCGCGTGTACCGGCCGCTGCTCGACGCGACGCTCCGGCGGCCGTGGGTCGCGATCGGCGTCGCGGTCGTCGCGCTCGGACTGACGGCCGTACCGTTGTCGCGGCTCGGCGGCGAATTCATGCCGCCGCTCGACGAAGGCGACCTGCTGTACATGCCGACCGCGCTGCCGGGCATCTCCGCCGACAAGGCGAGCGAGCTGCTGCAGCAGACCGACCGGCTGATCAAGACCGTGCCCGAGGTCGACACGGTGTTCGGCAAGTCGGGCCGCGCCGATACCGCGACCGATCCCGCGCCGCTCGAGATGTTCGAAACGACGATCCGCTTCAAGCCGCGCAGCGCATGGCGGCCCGGCATGACGCCGGAGAAGCTCGTCGACGAACTCGACCGCACGGTGAAGGTGCCGGGCCTGTCGAACGTATGGGTGCCGCCGATCCGCAACCGGCTCGACATGCTGTCCACCGGCATCAAGACGCCGGTTGGCGTGAAGATTTCCGGGCCGGACCTGGCCGGGATCGACGCGGTCGCGAAGCAGGTCGAGGCCGCGGTGAAGCGCGTGCCGGGCGTGACGTCCGCGCTTGCGGAACGGCTGAACGGCGGCCGCTATATCGACGTCGATATCGACCGGCTTGCCGCCGCGCGATACGGATTGTCGGTGGCCGACATCCAGTCGGTGGTGTCGTCGGCGGTCGGTGGCGACGATGTCGGCGAAGTGATCGCAGGCCGCGAGCGCTTTCCGATCAACCTCCGCTACCCGCGCGAGGTGCGCGATTCGGTCGAGAACCTGCGGCAGCTGCCGGTCGTCACCGCGCGCGGCGCGCAGATCCGCCTCGGCGATGTCGCGCGCATCGCGATCGCCGACGGGCCGCCGATGATCCGCAGCGAGAACGCGCGACTCTCCGGCTACGTGTACGTCGACATCCGCGGCACCGATCTGCAGCGCGCCGTGCGCGCGATGCAGCAGGCCGTCGCGCAACAGGTCGCGTTGCCGCCCGGCTATTCGATCGCGTGGTCGGGGCAGTTCGAGTATCTCGAACGCGCGGCGGCCAGGCTGCGCACCGTCGTGCCGGTCACGCTCGTGGTGATCTTCGTGCTGCTGTTTCTCACGTTCGGCTCGGCGGCCGATGCGCTGCTGCTGATGTCGACGGTGCCGTTCGCGCTGGTCGGCGGCTTCTGGCTCGTGTGGGCGCTCGGCCATGCGGTGTCCGTCGCGACGTCGGTGGGTTTCATCGCGCTCGCGGGCGTGGCCGCCGAATTCGGCGTCGTGATGCTGCTGTACCTGAAGGGCGCGCTGCAGCGCCGGCTCGATGCCGGCGAACCGCTGACCGACGCGCTGCTGCTCGACGCGATCCGCGAAGGCGCGGTGCTGCGCGTGCGGCCGAAGGCGATGACGGTCGCCGTCGTGCTCGCCGGCCTCGTGCCGATCATGGTCGGCCACGGTGCCGGCTCCGAAGTGATGCAGCGCATCGCCGCGCCGATGGTCGGCGGCATGGTCACGGCGCCGCTGCTGTCGATGTTCGTCATTCCCGCCGCCTGGCTCCTGCTGCAGCGCCGTCATGCGCGAAGCACGAGCCGCGTGCGGCATTCCGATGCAGTACCTCACGGCACGAACGTGCCATCCATCCCAACCGGAGAATCACGATGAAGAAGTGGATCACTGTCACCACCACCGCAGCCGTTCTCGCGAGCGGCGCTTTCACCGCGCCCGCCTTCGCCGCCGGCGACATGGCCGGCATGGACATGTCGGCCATGAAGATGTCGTCGGGCGGTGCGGCCGAGTCGAACGCCGCGCTGACCGATGCCGAAGTGAAGAAGGTCGATGCCGCGAGCGGCCGGATCACGCTGAAGCACGGCGCGCTCGACAACGTCGGGATGCCGCCGATGACGATGGCGTTCAAGGCGAAGGACGCGGCGATGCTCGAGCACGCGCATGCGGGCGACAAGGTCAAGGTGCGGATCGAGAAGGTCGACGGCACGCTGACGATCGTCAAGCTCGTGAAGGCGTCCTGACCTGACGGCACGCCGGTGCCTCGCCCGCCCGTGAACCGGGCGGTGGCCGCACCGGCGCCGCATATATCGGGCCGGATGCGGCTCGCGCGGCGGCGTTCGACGATGCGCGGCGGGTCGGGGGCAGCCCGGTTATGCCGTTCGACAGGGAATCGGCACCCTTATTTCAACAATTCTTGAAATATGGAAATGAAGGCGCTATCCTTCGCGCCATGGACTCCAATCTCGTCGTGCGCGCCCTGGGCGCGCTTGCTCATGAAGCGCGCCTGGCCATCTTTCGCGCGCTGGTCGTCGCCGGGCCGCAAGGGCTGCCGGCCGGTGCGATCGCCCAGCAGATCGGGCTGTCGCCATCGAGCCTGTCGTTCCATCTGAAGGATTTGTCGCATGCGGAGCTGGTCACCGCGCGTCAGGACGGCCGGTTCATCTATTACGCGGCGAACTTCGAATCGATGAGCGGCCTCATCGGGTTCCTGACCGAAAACTGCTGCGCCGGCGCTGCGTGCGGCGTGCCGGCGGCGCCGGCCTGCTGCGGGGATCGCACATGAGCGGCTCGCACGCGGCCCCGTCGCAAGCCGCGGCGGCCAGGCCCGCCATCGGATTTTTCGAACGCTACCTGACCGTCTGGGTGGCGCTGTGCATCGTGCTCGGCATCGCGCTGGGCCTGGCACTGCCGGGGCTCTTTCAGCGCATCGGCCGCCTGGAATACGCGCAGGTCAACCTGCCCGTCGGGTTGTTGATCTGGGTGATGATCGTGCCGATGCTCGTCAAGGTCGACTTCGGCGCGTTGCATGAGGTTCGCCAGCACGTGCGGGGGATCGGCGTCACGCTCGTCGTGAACTGGCTCGTCAAGCCGTTTTCGATGGCCTTGCTCGGCTGGCTGTTCATCCGGCAGCTGTTCGCGCCGATGCTGCCGGCCGACCAGATCGACAGTTATATCGCCGGCCTGATCCTGCTGGCCGCCGCGCCGTGCACGGCGATGGTGTTCGTGTGGAGCCGGCTGACCGGCGGCGATCCGCTGTTCACGCTGTCGCAGGTCGCGCTGAACGACAGCATCATGGTGATCGCTTTCGCACCGCTCGTCGGCCTGCTGCTGGGGATGTCCGCCATCACGGTGCCATGGGCGACGCTGCTCACGTCGGTCGTGCTCTACATCGTCATCCCGGTGATCCTCGCGCAAGCGTGGCGCAGGCTGTTGCTCGCCAGGGGGCAGGCGGCGTTCGACCGCGCGATGGCGAAGATCGGCCCCTGGTCCATCGCCGCGCTGCTGGCCACGCTGGTGCTGCTGTTCGCGTTCCAGGGCGAGGCGATCCTGAAGCAGCCGCTGGTGATCGCGCTGCTCGCGGTGCCGATCCTGATCCAGGTGTTCTTCAACGCAGCGCTCGCCTATGGGCTCAATCGCATCGTCGGCGAGAAACACAGCATCGCGTGCCCGTCGGCGCTGATCGGCGCGTCCAACTTTTTCGAGCTGGCCGTGGCGGCGGCCATCAGCCTGTTCGGCTTCCACTCGGGCGCGGCGCTCGCGACCGTCGTCGGCGTGCTCATCGAGGTGCCGGTCATGCTGCTCGTCGTGCGCGTCGTCAACCGTTCGAAGGGCTGGTACGAGCGCAAGTGAAATCAATCAGGATTCCGGAAATGACCGACATCACGATCTATCACAACCCCGATTGCGGCACGTCGCGCAACACGCTGGCGATGATACGCAACAGCGGCGTCGAACCGCGCGTCGTGCTGTACCTCGACACGCCGCCCGGTAAAGAGGCGTTGCGCGCGCTGATCGCGGCGATGGGCATCCCCGTTCGCGACGTGCTGCGTCGCAAGGGCACACCGTATGACGCGCTCGATCTCGACAATCCGAAATGGAGCGACGACGATCTGATCGGCTTCATGGTCGCGCATCCGCTCCTGATCAATCGCCCGATCGTCGTCACCCCGCTCGGCACGCGGCTGTGCCGCCCGTCCGAACAGGTGCTCGATATCCTGCCCGATCCGCAGAACGGGCCGTTTGCGAAGGAAGACGGCGAAATCGTGATCGATGCGGAGGGCAAGCGTGTCTGACCGCCTGAACGATCTGCCGCAACTCGACGCCGCGCTGTTTCGCGTGCCGGACGCGAGCCTGCTGCAACCCGCGCGCCCGTCGACGCATCCGCCACGCATCGTGCTGCTCTACGGGTCGTTGCGCGCGCGTTCGTTCAGCCGGCTGCTGGTCGAGGAGGCGGCGCGGCTGCTGACGGCCATGGGCGCCGATGTCAGGATCTTCAATCCGGCCGGATTGCCGTTGCCCGACGATGCACCCGAGCATCACCCGAAGGTGGCGGAGTTGCGCGAGCTCGTGCAATGGTCGGAGGGCATGGTGTGGTGCTCCCCCGAGCGGCACGGCGCGATGACCGGCGTGATGAAAGCGCAGATCGACTGGATTCCGCTGTCGGTCGGCGCGGTACGGCCGACGCAGGGCAAGACGCTGGCGGTCATGCAGGTCAGCGGCGGATCGCAATCGTTCAACGCGGTCAACCAGATGCGGGTGCTCGGACGCTGGATGCGCATGCTGACCATTCCGAACCAGTCGTCCGTCGCGAAGGCGTTCATGGAGTTCGGCGACGATGACAGGATGAAGCCCTCCGCTTATTTCGACCGGGTCGTCGACGTCATGGAGGAACTGGTCAAGTTCACGCTGCTCACGCGCGACGTCGGCGCGTACCTGACGGACCGGTACAGCGAGCGCAAGGAAAGCGCCGAACAGCTGTCGCAGCGTGTGAACCAGGAGCGCATCTGACACGCTTGCAGGCACGCGGCGCGGCGGTGCATCGTTCGCACCGCGGCAGCGTGCCCGTGCCGCGTGAGCCGGGTTACCGGGCCAGTGTCAGGAACAGATAGGCTGCGTAACCCGCGCCGTTCGCCAGCAACGCCCAGATCGCGAGCCCGTGCGTGCGCGCATTGACGCGCAGCCATGCGGCCGCCGCGAGCGTGACGATCACGCCGGTCAGCACTTCGAGGCGCGGCTCCCACGGCGTCAGCATGATGCCGATCGCCGGCAGCAGCGTGCCCTGGAACACCATCGCGCCGGTGATGTTGCCGAACGCGAGCGTGTCCTTCCCGCGGCGGATCCACAGCACGCTGTTGACCTTCTCGGGCAGCTCCGTCGCGATCGGCACGATGATCAGCGACAGCAGCAGAGCCGAGACGCCGAGCACGTGCGACACGCCTTCCACGCCGTGAATGAAACCCTTCGCCCCGCCGACCAGCAGCGCGACGCCGATGAGCAACTGCAGCGCGATGGTTGCCAGGTTGGTCGGCAAGCCCACGCGCGACAGGAACATCTTGTGCGGCGCCTCGGTGCCATGCCCGGCATCGACGAGCTGGTTCGACGCACGGAACGTCATCACGACATACATCACGTAGATCCCGACCAGCATCGCGGCGAGCAGCGCGCGCACGGCGCTGTTGTGATGCGGGACGAACATCGCGGCGGTGGCCAGCGAGAACGCGGCGAGGAAGTAGTTCAGGTCGCGCACGAAACCCGTCCGTTCGGGCGTGATCGTGCCGCGCGGCCCGCGCGAGCGGATCACCGCGAGCGTCATCAGGAACGTGGTGAGCGTGGCGAGCATCAGCGGCGCGCCGAGGATCGCGCCGACACCGATCTCCTCGTTCACGGCCGGGTTTGCCGTGCCGCCGGCGAGCGCGAGCAGCGGCACCATCGTTTCGGGCAGCGCGGTGCCGACGGCGGCGAACAGTGAACCGGTGACGCCTTCGGAAATCTTCAGGCGTTCGCCGAGATGTTCGAGCGCATTGGTGAAGACCTCGGCGGCGACGAGGATGACGATCAGCATGACCGCCAGTTCGACGAACATGAACGTCATGCGGCACCTCCGCAGGCATGCGTACGGACGGCGGTGAAACGCGGGGAGAGGGCGGCGGGGAACATGGGGACTCCGTGGTCGGACGTTGACGAACCATGGCACATCCGCCGACGTCCGACCAGGAACGACGCGATGTGCCGATGGTCTCGCCAGGCCGATCAGGCTGAACGCGCCACGGCCGCAGGCCGAGTGTGTTGACGCGTTCGCTTTCCGGAGACGGAAAGCAGGCTACTCCCCAAAGACGAAGGGCAGTCTAGCCGAGCGGGTTGCTTTCGACAAGCATTCATTTCGTACGGCATTGTCGGGTCGGTGGGTATGGGGAGACGCTGAATGACTGGGCACGCAATGACCTGGCCGATGTGATGTGTCGATCGCGGGGCCGACGGAAGTGGTCACAAAAGAGGCGAAAGTGCTCGTTGTCAAAGACGAGGTTGACCGTCCGGCAGAACCCGTCGCTGCAGTACACGCGCATCTCGTCGGTGACGTGCTGCAAATGCCCTTTGAGGGCCGGCAGGCTAACCATGCCGGAGCGACTGGCATGGACCGACAATCTGCGGCGGTATCGATGGGCGGTTGGTGACCATCTTCGTGTGATCGGGGGGCGATTTCGTCGAGGACGTTCGTGGCGGGATGCGGGACACATACCACTGCGGCCCGTCGACGCGAATCTGTTCACTCCGCGCGCCCGGCCCCCGTGGAGGCTGACACGGTCGCCTTATTGGCAGACGAGGGGGCTGCGGAACTCGAGGACGCGATGTTGAGCCGTGTGGCGACGAAACCTTCTGTAACAGTCGTGCCGTCGGAAGACTGCCCGTACCGTTATGTCCTACATAGGTTCGGCTGGATCTGACAAGTTGTCTTCGTTATCGACGTTGGAAATGCCGGGGTTTTGATTACGCTGAGACCGGTTCTTTCGCGAATCGTCATTCAAGCGCTATGCCCGACGTCAAAAAAGTCCCGTATTGCCAGCTGAAGGCGACCGCCGTCATTCTCAAAGCGGTTTCGACCGTTGTCGTCACATGCCTGGTTGTCGCCATTGCATGGATGTTCTTGCCAGTGGACGTCAGGAATGCGATCGTGCTTTTCTCGCTCAAGCATGCGAAGAGCACGATCTTCGCCATCACGTCGATCATCTTCGTGCTCTACTTCTACCGGCTTGTCAGAAATATCGGCCATTTCAGCAGAACGAGGCGCGCAGGACTGGCGATCGTCACGCTGGGCTTCCTGGCATTCTTCTATCTCGTCAGCGTTCGCGGGATCACGACCGACGAAACCGACTGCCAGCGATACAACTACAACGCGAAACTGAACGGCGGCATCAAGCAGGTCGATGGCACAACCTATATCGTCAACATCTGCGGAAGTGGCCTCCGCGGCAACGTCCTCTTTGCTGACCAAAACGAACAGATCAAAATCGTCGTGGCCGATGAGCACGGATCGACACTTGCTACCCGGCTGTTTTTCGTCTTCTGGGGCGGCCGGCCTGGAAACGATCCGATCGAGATCCACGACGGCAAGCTGATCTACTTCGACGCATCGGATGCGTACGACAGCACGCGGACGATCTCGATGCCGCCGACCACGATAGATTGGGTCGCGGCGAGAATTCCGATTTCGCTGCGCTGATCCGGGGGCTGAAACCCGTCGCAGTCCCTGTGCCACGCGACGGCCCGAGCCACGTATGCCCGATCGTGTCGGTCGAGACTACCGATGCAGCGCGTGACGTGCGATTCGACGATGTTTCCGATGTGATCGCTGAAGTGATGGCGCCTGCGAAGGCGGCCTGATTGTGGCCGTGAAATCGCCGTGCGTCGAGCCGTGTGTGTTCGCCGGCAATCATCGTGCTCATGGTGCCATCGGCGTCGATGCGCCGACGACCAGACTTCCCGCGCCGAGAAACAGCCTTGACGCTTCGCATCTAGCCGAGCGGATACCTTTCGACAAGCCTTCATCCCAAAAAAATATACCCCTCTCCCCTATACGGGAACCCTTCCGGATATATACTCCCCCTCCCTATCCAGGAGCCCGTCGTCGATGAGCCATACCGTTCGTGAAAAACAGAAGCTGCTGAACCGCGTGCGCCGGATCAAGGGCCAGGTCGAGGCCATCGAGCGCGCGCTCGGGGAGGAGCGCGGCTGCAACGAGGTCCTGCAATTGATCACGAGTTGTCGCGGCGCGATGAACGGGCTGCTGGCCGTCGTGCTGGAAGACCACATTCGCGAGCATCTGGTCGATGCGCACGAACCTGACGCACACGAAGGCAGCGCGACCGAGCAGCTGATCGATGTGGTGCACAGCTATTTCAAGTAATCGAGGCAGGACATGAACGCTTTCCAGGATGACGCATTCGGCGCCGGGCACGACCATATCTTTCTCGGTGCGGCGCACGAGCAGAACGAACGCAGGACGTGGATGGTCATCGGCCTGTGCTCGGCAATGATGGTGGCCGAGATCGTCGGCGGCACGCTGTTCGGGTCGCTCGCGCTCGTCGCCGACGGGTTGCACATGTCGACGCACGCTGGCGCGATGCTGATCGCCGCGCTGGCCTATACCTATGCGCGCAGGCATGCGGACGATCCGCGCTTCGTGTTCGGCACCGGCAAGCTGGGCGATCTGGCCGGGTTCACGAGCGCGATCGTGCTCGCGATGATCGCGATCCTGATCGGCTACGAGGCGGTTGCGCGTCTGCTCGCGCCCGTGCCCATTCACTTCGGCGAAGCGATTCCTATTGCCGTGCTGGGGCTCGCGGTGAACCTCGCCAGCGCGTGGCTGCTGAGCGGCGGCCATCACCACGGGCATGGCCATGGGCACGGTCATCATCATGGGCACGACCACGACCACGACCACGACCATGATCACGACGATGACCCTCATGCGCATCGCGATCACGGTTCGCACACGGCGGCCCATCGCGACCACAACATCCGGTCGGCCTACGTTCACGTGATCGCCGACGCGGCCGTGTCGGTGCTGGCCATCGTCGGCCTGCTGCTCGCACGTGCATTCGGCTGGGTCTGGATGGACCCTGTCGCGGGCATTGTCGGCGCGCTCGTGATCGCGAACTGGTCGTACGGGCTGATGCGCGATACCGGCGGCGTCCTGCTCGACGTCAACGTCGATCGCAAGCTGGCGGCGCGCATACGTGATGCGATCGAGGCGCTGGGCGACACGGTCAACGATCTTCACGTGTGGCGTGTCGGGCCGGGACACATGAGTGCGATCGTGTCGGTCGAGACCGTCGAGACGGTGCGCGACGCGCGTTTCTACCATGCGCTGATCGAGGGTTTCGACGGCGTGTCGCACGTGACCGTCGAAGTGATGACGCCTGCGAAGGCGGCCTGACCGTGGCCGTGAAATCACCCTGCATCGAACTGTGCGCGTTCGACGGCCGGACGGGCTTTTGTGTCGGCTGCCTGCGCACGCGCGACGAGGCGCGTGACTGGAAGAAGCTGACCGACCATCGCCGGCACCAGATACTGAACGACCGCAATCGCCGCCAGACGAAAATCCGGCGCGAACCGGCGGAGTGAAGGGGCGTCGTCGTCGTGCTTCGCCTGGTGGCGCGCCGGCCGTCATGCCGATGCGACACGCGCGGGAAACGCCTTACCCTTCGACGCCGCGCGGAAAATGAAGCGCAAACGTCGTGCGCCCGTCACGGCTTGCGACCTCGACCTTGCCGCGATGCAGCTCCATGATCGATTTCACGATCGCGAGCCCGAGGCCCGCGTTGCGCGCCGCGCCGTGCCGTGACGAATCGATGCGGTAGAAGCGCTCGAAGATCCGTTCGACCTGTTCGGGCGGAATTGCGGCACCGCGATTGGTGACTTCGACGACCGCATACCCGCCTTGCGTGGACACCGCCAGCTCGATCGTCGACCCGGCTTGCGCGTGTTCGAGCGCGTTCGACGCGAGATTGCTGACGGCGCGCCGGAACAGCGTCGCATCGGCGACGACGGTCGCTTCGCCTTGCACGTCGATGCGCACGCCGGCTTCATCGGCAAGCGCCTGGAAATACGACGCGAGCCGGCGCAACTCGCCGCCCGCGTCAAGTTCGGTGGTCTTCAGGTGCTGGCGCGCATTGTCGGTGCGCGCGAGAAACAGCATGTTCTCGATCATCCGCTGCAGCCGTTCGCATTCCTCGATGTTCGAATCGATCAGCGCTTCGTATTCCTCGGTCGTGCGCGCGCGCGACAGCGTGACCTGCGACGAACTGATCACGTTGGCGAGCGGCGTGCGCATGTCGTGCGCGAGATCGGACGAGAACTGGGAGAGCCGCACGAACGCGCGTTCGAGGCGATCGAGCATCCGGTTGACCGACGTCGCGAGTTCACGCAGCTCGACCGGGCCGCCACGCGCGTCGAGCCGCGCGTTCAGGTTGTGCGCCTCGATGCGCGACGTCTGCCGGCCGAGGCTCTCGACCGGGCGCAGGCCGCGCGACGCGACCGCGTAACCGAGCGCGCCGACCAGCAGCGCGCCCGCGGCCGCCGCGAGCCAGATGTCGACGCGATAGCTTTCGAGCAACGACTGGCGATCGGTCGCCGTGCGTGCAAGCGCAACCTGGATCGCATCGCCGGACGGCAGCGTGGCGCGCGCATACACGCAGCGCGACGTGCCGATGCCGGGCGGCGCGCACGTGAACGGCGTGCCGGTTGCGCTGGCCGGATGAGGCGCGGCGATCACCGACGCCAGCGTGTGGCCGGCTTTGTCGGAATGCTCGACGAGCGCGCGGTTCCGCGCGTCGTAGATGCCGAGATAGACGCCCGGATGCGACAGCAGCACTTCATGAAACACGGCCGGATCGGCGCGCAGCGCGGCAGCCGAACCGCTCGCGTGCGCAAGCTGCAGGAACTGGTTGAGCTTGCCGGAGATCTCGATGTCGTCGCGCCGCGTCAGCTCGGCGGACAGCGAGCGATACAGGTACGCGCCGGTCAGCGCGAACACGAGCGCGGCGACGACGGCGAACGCCAGCGTCAGGCGCCGCAGCAGCGAATACGAGGCCGGGCTGCTGCGCGTCACGAACGATCCTCGAGCACGTAGCCCATCCCGCGGATCGTGTGGATCAGCTTCTTCTCATGGGCGTTGTCGATCTTCGCGCGCAGGCGCTTGATCGCGGCATCGACGACGTTCGTGTCGCTGTCGAAATTCATGTCCCAGATCTGCGACGTGATGAAGGTGCGCGTCAGCACTTCGCCTTCGCGTTCGGCGAGCAACTGCAGCAGCGCGAATTCCTGCGCGGTCAGGTCGATGCGCGTGTCGGCGCGCCGCACGCGGCGGCGGATCAGGTCGACTTCGAGATCGGCGACATGCAGGATGTCGCGCACGTTGCGCGGCGCGCGTCGCAGCAGCGAGCGGATGCGCGCGAGAAACTCGGCATACGCGAACGGCTTGAGCAGGTAGTCGTCGGCGCCCAGCTCGAGCCCGGCGACCTTGTCCTCGATCGCCTCGCGCGCCGTGAGCAGCAGCACCGGCGTCTGCTTCTGCGCGCGCAGGCGCCGGAGCACCTCGAAGCCATCCATTTCCGGCAGCATCACGTCGAGCACGACGAGATCGAAATCCTCGTGCAGCGCAAGGAACAGCCCGTCCTTGCCGGTTTCCGCAATGTCGACCGTGTAACTCGCCTCCATCAGCCCTTTCCGGAGGTACGACGCCATCTTGGGTTCGTCTTCGACTATCAGTATCCGCATGGTGAGGCAGGCTGTCCGTGATTCCAGCCGGTCAGTGTAACGCGTGAGCATAGGGCGCCGAGCGTGCGCGAAGGATGACCGCCGGATGACGGAATGGTCATGAAGCGCTTGCGCCGCGTCGCCCGCGTTTCATGAAAATCCGGTCATGTTTCGGCCATGTCGTCGTCACCGCGACGGCGCTAAGCTGCGGCGGTCTTGTCCCCCGGCACGCGCTGTCACGGCGTCGCGCCGGCCCATCCGGTCGTTGCCTGCCTGATTCCGCATCCATGTCGTACTGGCGCAAATTCCTCGTCGTCGTGCTGCTGGCGCTGAGCCTGCCGATCCAGTCGTTCGCGACTGTTTCGATGCAGTGCGAACGCGTTGCCATAGCGCCGATGGAAGCGGCGTCGCACACGATGCCGGCCGCGCAGGACGGCCATCACGATGCCGACAGCCACGCCCGGCATGCGCCGGCGTGTTCCGCGTGCGTGTCCTGCTGCGTCGGCGCCGGCATGTCGGGCGCGCCCGCCGTCCCCGCCGCGGCCGGCGTTCGCGCGGCGATCGTCTCGCCACCGCCCGCGGCCGGGGTCGTGTCGTTCCTGACCGGCGGCATCGACAGGCCGCCGCGCCGGCTTCTCGTCTAGACCATGCCCGCGGCCCAGACCGGCCGTGCTCCGCAATCCGCTCCGGCGGCGGCATCGCGTCCGCCGCACGACACACGACGAGACCCATTCATGCGATTGATTACTGCGGCGCTGCTTGGCGCGGCGGCCATCGTGCCGTCGCTCGCGCCTGCGCACACCCCGCTGCCCGATCCGGCGGACGCCGCCGCGGCGGTGCCCGACGTCACTGTGACGTCCGCATTCGACGGCTACCGGCCGTATCGGGACGACGAAGGCCCGGGCTGGAAACAGCTGAACCGCGACGTGACGGAACGGCCCGCGAAGGGGCGCACGACCGGTCGTGCGGCTGGCGGCGCTACCCGTTCGATGCACGAGGAGGCCGCGCGATGACGATGCTGTCGATCTCGCCGAGGATCGGCGCGGCCGCGCTGGCCTTCCTCGCCGGCTGCACGACGTTTTCGAAGGACGGCGGTTTCGACGCGGTGACGTCCGTCGCGTCGGAACGCATCGGCAAGGACGCGGTCGTGGTCAGGACCGACGCCGACCGTGAAGCCGTCGACACGCGCACGAAGGAACTGCTCGCCAGGCCGCTGTCGATCGACGATGCGGTGCAGGTCGCGCTGCTGAACAACCGCGGCCTGCAGGCGTCGTACGCGGAACTGGGGCTGTCGGAGGCCGATCTCGTCCAGGCCGGCCGGCTGCCGAACCCGCGTTTCGCGTTCAGCCGCACCCGCGCCGGCGACGGCGAGCTGACGCTCGGCCGCACGTTCTCGGCGAACGTGTTCGCGCTGCTGACCCTGCCGCTCGCGACGAACATCGAACGCCGCCGCTTCGAGCAGACCAAGCTCGACACCGCCGACGCGATGCTGAAGGTGGCCGCCGACGCGCGCCGCGCGTATGTCGAGGCCGTCGCGGCCGAGCAGGCCGCGAACTATGCAGGGCAGGTGCGCGATGCCGCGAGTGCGGCCGCCGAACTGGCGCAGCGCATGCGGCAGGCCGGCAACTTTAGCCGCCTCGATTACGCGCGGGAACAGGCGTTCCACGCCGATGCGGTCGCGCAGCACGCGAAGGCGCGCCAGCAGGCCGTGGCCGCGCGCGAGAAGCTCACGCGCGCGATGGGGCTGTGGGGCGAACGCACGCGATACGCGTTGCCCGAGCGCCTGCCCGACCTGCCGAAAGCGCGGCCGGACCTGCCCGATCTCGAACGTTTCGCGATGAGCAACCGCCTCGACATCCAGGCCGCGAAGCTGCAGACGCAGGGTGTCGCGTCGTCGCTCGGCCTGAGCAAGGCCACGCGCTTCGTCAATGCGGTGGATCTCGGCTACGTGAACGACTACGAGACCGGCAAGGGTCACGAGCACGGCTTCGAGATCAGCGTCGAGATTCCGCTGTTCGACTGGGGCGGCGCGAAGGTCGCGCGGGCCGAGGCCATCTACATGCAGTCGGCGAACCGGCTCGCGAAAACGGCCATCGACGCGCGTTCCGAAGTGCGCGAATCGTATGCGGCCTACGTGACGAGCTACGACGTCGCCACCCACTATCGCGACGAAGTCGTGCCGCTGCGCAAGACGATCTCGGACGAGCTGCTGCTGCGCTACAACGGGATGCTCGCGAGCGTGTTCGAGCTGCTGGCCGATGCACGCGAACAGGTCGGCGCGGTGAACGGCTACATCGATGCGCTGAAGGACTACTGGCTCGCCGAAACCGATCTGCAGATGGCCGTCGGGGGCCGGCTGCCGACGCCGGGCGACGTGCCGCGTCCGACGCCATCTGCCCGGCCGGAACCCGCTTCCAGCGCCGACGCTGCGCCGCAGCCGGCTTCCACCCCCGCGGCGCAACCGGCGCCCGCGACGCAAACGCATCCTGAAGGTCATTGACATGGTGTCCCGTCGACAATTTCTCAGCCACTCGGGCGCCGCACTGCTCGGTGCGGCGATGGTCAGCAAGGCCGGCGCTGCGTCGTTGCCCGAAGCGCCCACGATGACGAAAACCGGCACGCAGCCGCCGCTCGTGCCGCCGAACGGCCGGCCGTACACGCCCGTCGCGACGCTGAACGGCTGGACGCTGCCGTGGCGGATGAAGAACGGCTGGAAGGAGTTCCACCTGACGGCCGAGCCCGTCGTGCGCGAGATGGCGCCCGGCATGAACGCGAACCTGTGGGGTTACAACGGCCAGTCGCCCGGCCCGACGATCGAGGCCGTCGAAGGCGACAATGTGCGCATCTTCGTGACCAACCGGCTGCCGGAGCACACGACGATCCACTGGCACGGGCTGCGGCTGCCGAACGGGATGGACGGCGTCGGCGGCCTCACGCAGCCGCATATCCCGCCCGGCAAGACCTTCGTCTACGAGTTCCAGCTCGAGGCGCACGGCACGTTCATGTATCACCCGCACGCCGACGAGATGGTGCAGATGGCGATGGGGATGATGGGCATGTTCATCGTGCACCCGAAGGATCGCGGCACGATGCCGGTCGATCGCGACTTCGTGTTCCTGCTCGCCGCGTACGACATCGATCCGGGCAGCTACACGCCGCGCGTGAACGAGATGACCGACTTCAACATGTGGACCTTCAACTCGCGCGTGTTCCCGGGCATCGATCCGCTGCCGGTGCGCGCGGGCGACCGCGTGCGGATTCGTTTCGGCAACCTGACGATGACGAATCATCCGATCCACCTGCACGGCTACAGCTTCGAAGTCGCGGGCACCGACGGCGGCTGGATTCCGCCGGCGGCGCGCTGGCCGGAAGTGACGGCCGATGTCGCGGTGGGGCAGATGCGCGCGATCGAGTTCACCGCCGATCGCCCGGGCGACTGGGCGTTCCATTGCCACAAGTCGCATCACACGATGAATGCGATGGGCCACCAGGTGCCGAATTTGATCGGCGTGCCGCAGAGGGATCTCGCGAAGCGCATCGGCAAGCTCGTGCCCGACTACATGGCGATGGGCAGCACGGGCGGCGCGATGGGCGGCATGGAGATGCCGTTGCCCGACAACACGCTGCCGATGATGACGGGCACGGGCCCGTTCGGGCCGCTGGAGATGGGCGGCATGTTCACGGTCTGCAAGGTGCGGCAGGGCCTCGGCCGCAACGACTATCGCGATCCGGGCTGGTTCAGGCATCCGAAGGGCACCGTCGCGTACGAGTACACCGGCGAACTGCCGGACGGTTGAGCAGCAGCATGCGGCGGCCGTACCGATGCGGCCGCCGGTTTCCATTCACTCACACGGGAGTCGACATGATGAAGCAGGGACTGGTTTTGATGGCAACGGGTTGGGCGTTGGCGTTTTCCACCGCGTCGTACGCGGCAGGCGACATGGCCGGCATGGACATGAGCGGTGGCGCGAAGCAGGAAGCCGCGGCAAAGCGGAGCATGTCGCATGGCGAAATCCGCAAGGTCGACATGGCTGCGGGCAGGCTGACGATCAAGCACGGCCCGCTCGAGAACCTCGGGATGGATGCGATGACGATGGTGTTCAAGGTGAAGGACCCGGCGATGCTGTCGCAGGTGAAGGCGGGCGACAAGATCGACTTCGTCGCGGAAGACGTGAACGGCGCGCTGACCGTCGTCGAGCTGAAGAAGCCGTGATGCGAGGCATGAACATGAAGATCACGACTCTCAGGCGGTTGGCCGCCTTCGCCGCGGCCGGCACGATCGTCGCGGCCGCGCCGGTCGCCGCCTCGGCGCACGGCAAGCTGGAAAGCGCCGCACCGGCGACGGGCAGCACGGTCGACACGGCGCCCGACACGTTGCGGCTCACCTTCAACGAAGACCTCGAACCGACGTTCAGTTCAGTGAAGGTGTCGGACGCGAACGGCAACGCCGTCACGCAGGAAAAGGCGAGGGTCGATGCCTCGAACCCGCGCGTGATGACCATTGCGATGCCGAAGCTCGCGCCGGGCGCGTACACGGTGCAGTGGGTCGCGATGACGGCCGATGCGCATCGCACCAAGGGCGCCTATACGTTCCGGGTGAAAGGGTGAACGACGGCTTCGTCGGTCTCCTGCGGCTCGTGTCGGTGGCGATCCAGAATGCCGGGTTCGCCGTCGTCGTCGGCGCGCTGCTGGGCAGCCACTGGCTCGCGCGCGGCGCGTCGGCGTGGCAGCACGGCATCGGGCGGCGGCTCGTCGCGACGCTGCGCATCGCGTCCGTCATATCGCTGCTTGCCAGCATCACCGCGTTCTGGGCGCACTGCGCGCTGATGAGCGACGTATCGATACTCGACGCCGGACCGTCCGTCCGCGCAATGCTTGCGGGCACGGGGTTCGGTCATGCGTGGCTGGCCGGCGCCGTATTCATGCTCGTCGTCGTGCTGCTGTCGTTCGTCAGGCGAGCGCACGATTCGCGCTTTCCGTTCGCGGTCTGGGCCGCGCTCGCCGGTGTCGCGCTCGCGCGCAGCAACGGCGGGCATCCGGTCGACGCAGGGCTGTTCAGCGTACCGGTGTGGATCGACTGGCTGCATCTGCTGGCGATCAGCGCGTGGGTCGGGCTCGTGTTCGTGACGGCGTTCGGCGTGATGCCGCGGCTCACCGGCCTGCCCGCGAGCGAACGCACGACGGGCGCATCGTTCGTGCAGTCGCTGTCCGATGCATCGACATATGCGCTGATCGTGTTGTTCGCGACCGGCGCGTACAACGGCTGGCGCGGCGTCGATACGCCCGCCAACCTGCTCGCGTCGACGTACGGGCAGATCCTGCTGCTGAAGCTCGCGCTGGTGCTGATCGCCGCGGCGCTCGGCGGGCACAACCGCTTCTTCGGGATGCCGAAGCTGTTGGCCGCGCTGAAGGACCCGGCCGCCGCGATGCCGGCCGGCCCGCTGCGGCAGTTCGGTGCGGTGCTGCGGATCGAGGCGGTCGTGCTCGGCGGCGTGCTGATGGTGGCGGCCGTGCTGGTGTCGAGTGCGTTGCCGGGGACGGTTTAGCGCGGCGGATCATGAGCGAAGGCACGCGTGGGAGTCGTCGCGAGCACGACGAATTTTTTGTCGGACGATTTCCCCCGCATTTTCAGGCCCGGACATGCGAGCGACGGCGATCGCGGCGTGATGACGACAATTACATCGGCCTGTCTTTCGATTACCAAAAACTGTCATTGAGCGCCGCTAAGCTTTCGCCACCCTCACAACCGGGATTCCCCGTCATGCGCTCGACAATCCGCCTCTTCACCCCGCTATTGCTGCTCCCGACGCTCGCCGCGCCGGTTTTCGCCGCCACCGCCGCGCCCGTCAGCCCGAACTGCGGCGGCAGCACGACGCCGATCGCCGATATCCAGGGGCCGGGCGCGCCGTCGCCGCTCGCCGGCCAGAACGTGTCGATCGAAGCCGTCGTCACCGCCGATTTCGGCGGCACGGACGGCTTCGGCGGCTTCTTCGTCCAGCAGGCCGACGCGCAGCGCCGCAACCAACCGGGCGTGTCCGAGGGCCTGTTCGTCTATGCGCCGAAAGTGCGCGCGAAGGCCGGCGACCTCGTGCATGTGACGGGCAAGGTCGAGGAGAGGTACGGGCAGACGCAGCTCACGCAGTCGGGCGCGATCGCGGTGTGCGCGAACGGCCAGACCGTCACGCCCGCGACGCTCACGCTGCCGGTCGACAGCCCGAACGCGTTCGCCGCGTATGAAGGGATGCTGGTGCGCCTGCCGCAGACGCTGAACGTCACCGACAACTACGAACTCGGCCGTTACGGCAGCGTGATGCTCAGCAACGGTCGCCTGCGCACGCCGACGAGCGTCGTGCCGCCCGCGCAGGCACAGACGCAGATCGATGCGAACGCACGCAACCGCCTGATCCTCGACGACGGCTCGAACAAGCAGAACCCCGCGACCGTGCCGTACCCGGCGCCGGGCCTGTCGGCCGCGAACACGCTGCGTGCGGGCTACACGGTGCGCGACGTCGAAGGCGTGCTCGAAGTGCGTTACGGCGCATGGCGCGTGCAGCCGCTGCCCGGCGCGGCCGTGCCGGCATTCGACGCGCGCACGAACCCGCGCACCAACGCGCCCGCGCGCGATCCGAAATCGAACCTGCGCGTCGCGTCGTTCAACGTCCTCAACTACTTCAACGGCAACGGTCTCGGCGGCGGCTTCGACGATCCGAACAACCGCGGTGCGAAGAACTTCCAGGAATTCCAGCGCCAGGAAGCGAAGATCGTCAGCGCGCTGAAGGCGATCGATGCCGACGTGATCGGCCTGATGGAAATCCAGAACAACGGCTACGGCGAACTGAGTGCGGTGCGCCAGCTCGCGGCGAAGCTCGGCAACCACTGGCGCGTGGTCGATCCGGGCGTGTCGCGCCTCGGCGGCGATGCGATCACGGTCGCGATGATCTACGACAGCCGCAAGGTCCAGCCGGTCGGCCGCGCGGCCACGCTCGCGATCGACGACAAGAACCGCCAGCCGCTCGCGCAGTCGTTCCGGCTGGTCGGCGGCAACAAGCAGTCGCTGACGGTCGCGGTCAACCACCTGAAGTCGAAGAACTGCCCGGACGCCGCGAACGACGATCTCGACCAGGGTGACGGCCAGGGTTGCTGGAACCCGACGCGCACGCGCGCGGCGGCGAAGGTGGCCGACTGGCTCGCCGGCAACCCGACGGGCGTCGCGGGCCAGGGCGTGCTGCTGATCGGCGATTTCAACAGCTACACGTACGAAGACCCGATCCGCACGCTCGAATCGCGCGGCTATCGCAACCTCGTCGCGCGCTGGATCGGCCCGAATGCGTACAGCTACGTGTACAACGGCGAAGCCGGTTATCTCGATCACGCGCTCGCGACACTGCCGCTCGCGTCGCACGTGAAGGCCGTGCACGAATGGCACATCAACGCGGACGAGCCGCTCGCGCTGCAGTACACGCTCGCCTACAAATCGGCGGAGCAGCAGAAGACGTTCTACGCGCCGGATGCGTATCGTTCGTCGGATCACGACCCGGTGCTGATCGATATCGCGCTGCCGGGCGGCGGGCATTGAGCGCGGGTTGAACCGGCTTCGCGATGGACGACGTGCGGCACGTGCGCACGTCGTCGCGCGGGCGGCGGCGGATGAATCGCACGCCGCTCGCGCATCGACGAACCCGGCCGGATATCGGGTAAATAATTCCACTGGAACCGATGCAATTCCGCGAAATCGGTATTTTATGGATGGCGGAGATGCATAAGCCCCGGATTGAAGAATGATTGAAGTGAATCGAATCTTCGAATCAAGCCTGCATTTCGCCGCAATGCATTAATCGGTTGGCGATAATAAAAATGAAAGAAAAATCCTGTCGATCTGAAGGTATTGAGCGCGCTGCATCAATACAGTAAAGGCTTCGTCGTTGTGCGCGAAAAGTAAAATATTCGGCGCGGCATTGCCGACAAGACGCACCTTGCACGAATAATCCCGTTTTCTTTCAAATGCCAGACACTGGCGGCCCTTCGCATCATTACGGGATTTTTAATATCGGAATGATCTTTGACAACGCGGCGCAGCACCGCCTATTTTGTCGGTGTCGTAAATTTCGGTAATCAGAAAAGAAGTCCAAACTGCAGGGGGCGGTTCAAGCACGATTCTCGCCAGCAGTTTGCTGTGTCTGTATCACGTTCAGTCTCTTGAAGCAGTCCGATCCCAACCGCCTTTGCGCGAGTGGCGGGTGTTGCTGCGCGTCTCGCCAGTGAGGGCGGCCTTTGTGAAGCGGTATCCGAACCAGCCACAAGGAACGAGATGAAACCAGACAGGAGCAGTACCGGCAGCCGCCATGGCCGTCGCGGCCGGATGGCCGGGCTAGGCGCATTGACCACGATGACACTGGCGCTCGCGGCGTGCGGCGGCGACGATTCGTCGTCCGTCGGCGCATCGAGTCTCGCGCAGACAACGGCCAGCCAGCAGGCCAGCGCGCAAGCGGCCAGCAGTCAGGCGCCTGCGGCCAACCAGCCTTACGTCGACCCGGTCGCCTATTCGATGAACGCGACCGACGGCCTCGCCCCCGCGCAGGTGTCCGAGAAAGCGGCCGTCATGCATTACCAGTGGAAAAATGGCGGCACGACCGTCAACTACACGACGACCACCGGCCACCTGACCGCGCAGGACGCGAACGGCAATGCGGAAGCGTCGATGTCGTATGTCGCGTACACCGCGCCGAGCAAGAACGGCAAGCCGCGCCCCGTCACGTTCGTCTATAACGGCGGCCCCGGCTCGTCGTCGATCTGGCTGCGTCTCGGCTCGTTCGCGCCGACCCGCGTGGCCACGCCCGATCCGGGGTTCGGCAGCAACTGGCCGAACTATCCGCTCGTCGACAACGCCGACAGCCTGATCGACACCACCGACCTCGTGTTCATCGACCCGCCCGGCACCGGGCTGTCGGAAGCCGTGTTGCCGAACACCAACCAGAAGTACTGGGGTTCCGATGCGGACGTGAACATCATGCGCGACTTCATCCAGCGCTACCTGAACGTCAACAGCCGCAGTACGTCGCCGATCTACCTGTACGGCGAATCGTACGGCACGCCGCGTACCGACATGCTCGCGCTGGCGCTCGAATCGGCCGGCGTGCACCTGACGGGTATCGTGCTGCAGTCGGCAATCCTGAACTACTTCGCGGATGCGGTGGAAGCCGTGGCGATCACGCAGTCGACGGAGGGGCTGCTGCTCGAAACCGATACCGTGGCCGGTTACCTGCCCGGTTATGCGGCGGTCGCGGCGTACTTCAACCAGGTTTCGCCGGCACCGGTGAACCAGGATCTGTACGCACTGCAGACGGAACTGTTCACGACGCTGATCTACAACCAGCTGCAGAAGTATTCGCAGTCGTGGGTGTTGAGCCAGCTGGGCATTCCGGATGCGCTCGGCACGCCGGTGTTCCCGAGCGACGCGACGCTCAAGCTGTGGTCGATCCCGTCGAGCCTCACGCAACAGGCGCTGCGCGGTTACTTCAACGCGAATCCGTTCGGCACGAGCCTGCTGCCCGGGACGACGATCGGCCGGTATGACGGACGCGTGTCGTTGCCGAACTCCGATCCGCGGCTGCAGAACGACGGCGACCCGTCCGACATCCTGATTTCGCAGCCGTTCACGAACGCGCTCGCGACGCAGATGCCGGATTACCTCGGCTACACCGCCCCGAACGCGACGTACCTGCCGCTGAACGACAACATCATCGGCGTCTGGGACTTCTCGCACGACGGCCAGCCGATGCCCGACACGATCCCCGATCTGCTCGGTGCGCTGCAGCTCAACCCGAAGCTTCGCGTGCTCGCGGAGAACGGTTTCCACGATCTCGCGACGCCGTTCTTCAACACCGAGAAGCAGCTCGCGCGGCTGCAGACGGTGAAGGGCCTGAATCCGAAGCTGCAGGTGAACTTCTTCCAGGGCGGCCACATGATCTACCTGGACGACGTCGCCCGTCCGCAGATGAAGCGGGACCTGAAGACGTTCTACAAGGGCGCGCGGATTCCGACGGCGCTGACGCTGCACACGCTGCCGCCGCCGTGGCCGGATGAAAACCCGCCGAGCGTGCCGACCGGCAGCGTCCCGGGCGCGACGGCCGCGACGACGCTGGCGGCGGCCCCTTGAGCGACGGACTCCTTGTCAAAGGAACCCTCTATTCATCCATTGAATGCGAGTGATCATGTCCCTAATCAATTTGATGCGGCGTATGTCCCCGTTGATCGTCCTCGGTGCCGTGATGAGCAGTGCCCACGCGTTGCCGCCGCAGTCGGTGGCGCCGGTGAAGCTGCCGCACGGCGGGCACGGTGTCGACGGTCCGTTCTTTCCTGCCACGCGGGCGGCGCCGGTGCTGCCGTCGACCGGCGCGACGTTGCAGCAGCAGGCGCAGCAGCGTGTCGATGCGCGGCTCGGCGCCAATACGGTGCTGAGCAACGGCGCGGCCGTGACGAAGGCGCAGGCGCAGAGCAGCGGGCTCGGCTTCGTGTCGAAGCACTTCGACGAGATCGATGCGAAGCACACCGGCCGCGTGACGATGAGCGATGTGCGGCAGTTCATCCAGCAGCGGCAGGTGCAGGCGCAGCAGGATCAGCAGGACGAGTGACGTAGCAGGCAGGGCGGCGGCCGGTGCGGGATCGTTCGCACCGGCCGCCGGAAGGTGACAGGCGTTCAGGTTGCGTGGCGCGCGTGGCGCTTCGCGATGGCCGACGGCAACTCGCCGAACATCGCGCGATGGTCCCGCGCGAAACTGCTCTGGTGCCGGAAGCCCCATTTGGGGGCTGTGGACGTTACGGAATCTCCGAGCCGAAGCTCGCGGCGTACGTGAATCAGCCTCACGGCCCGCAGGTACATGGTGGGGTTCAGGTTCAACGTATCCTGGAACGCGTATTGTGCGATGCGCCGGCCTAAGCGATCCGCTGCCGGTCGCGCCTCGCGCCGAAGCGGGCGCGATAGTCGCGCGGCGAGACGCCGACCTGCTTCGCGAATGCGCGCTGCAACGCGTCGACGCTGCCGAATCCCGACTGCTCGGCGATCCGTTCGAGCGGCCAGTCGGCCCGCTCCAGCAGCGCCTTCGCGCGCTCGACGCGTGCCGCAAGGACGAACTGCGCGGGCGATTGCCCGGTTTCCTTGAGGAAGTTGCGCGCAAACGTGCGTTCGCTCATGTGCATCCGTGCGGCCAGCGCGGCGACGCCGAGATCGCCGGTCGGATCGTCGGCGATCCCGGTGAGCAGCGTCCGCATGCGCGGCGTCGCGTTGGCCTGGATGTCGAGCCCGACGCTGAACTGCGCCTGCCCGCCGGGGCGATGCACGAACAGCACGAGTTCGCGCGCGACCGCGAGGGCGGTCGGCGCGCCGCAGTCCGCCTCGACGAGTGCAAGACACAGATCGATGCCGGCCGTCACGCCGGCCGACGTATGAAACGGCGGATCGCTCACGTAGATCGCGTCCGGTTCGATTCGCGCGTCGGGGCACAGCGCCTGCAGCGTCGCACACTGGTTCCAGTGCGTGGTCGCGCGCTTGCCGTCCAGCCATCCGCCCGCGGCGAGCACGAACGCACCCGTGCAGATGCTTGCGATCCGCCGCGTGTCCGCGATCCGCGTGCGCAGCCACGGCAGCACGCCGGCTTCCGACGCGGCGTGTCGCAGCGCCGCTTCATTGCCCCCGGCGACGACGATCGTGTCGATCTGCCCCGGCAGTGCCGCCAGCGCGGCCGTACCGGCGAGGCGCAGGCCCGCGTGCGTGACGATGTCGTCGCCGTGTTGCGACGCGAGCGTGAGCCGGTACGGCCGCGCATGGTCGGGAAGATGACGGTTCGCGACCGCGAACACTTCCATCGGGCCCGTGATGTCGAGCGACTGGACGCCTTCGAAGCCGACGACAACGATGTCGCGTGCCGAACAGGTTGACTGGGACATGGCGGAAAGTGCGGTGGAGTTGTCCTTGTGACCGCGAGCATGATCCTTGTAATTTTCCGGACGTGCAATCGACGAATACGGATGGACGATGCGGTCAGGGAAGACAGGCGGGGCAGTGCTGCTCGTGTGCGCGATGCTGGGCGCGTGTGCGGCGGGGCTGGCGGCACCGGTGAGGGCGGAGGACACACCGCCGGTCGCACGAGCGCTGGCGGTCGGCGCGCCGAAGGCGGGCCGCGTGCGACCGCTCGTGGCGATCGTTGCGGACAATGCAGGAACGGAGACGACCGATTTCATCGTTCCGTACGCGATTCTGAAGACGTCCGGTGCGGCCGATGTCGTCGCCGTATCGGCCGACGAAGGCGAGGTCGAACTGATGCCCGCGTTGCGCATGCTGGCCGACACCACGTTCGACCGGTTCGACGCGGCCGTTCCGGCCGGGGCGGATGTCGTGATCGTTCCCGCGCTGCACGGTGCCGACCGGCCGGCGGTGCTGGCGTGGTTGCGCAAGCAGGCCGTTGGCGGCGCGACGATGGTGGCGATCTGCGATGGGGCGGAAGTCCTCGCGAACGCGGGCCTGCTCCAGCAGCGCACGGCGACGTCGCACTGGTATTCGCGCGATCGCCTGCGTCGCCGCTTTACCGGGACGACGTGGGTCGACGATCGCCGCTATGTGATGGACGGCAACGTCATGACGACGACCGGCGTGTCGGCGTCGATTCCCGCTTCGCTGGCATTGGTGAGTGCGCTGGCCGGGCCGGCCGCGGCGCGCGAGACTGCGCGGCGCGTCGGCGCGCAGGCATGGAGCGACGTTCATGACGGCAGCCGGTTCGTGTTGACCGCGCCGGCGGTAGCGGTCGCGTTGACGAACCGCCTCGCGTTCTGGCGGCACGAGACGTTCGATCTTCCGGTCGAAGACGGGTTCGACGAGCTTCCGGTTGCATTGACCGCCGACGCGTGGGCGCGGACCTGGCGCAGCGACGTCGTCGCGACGGCGGGCGCGCGTGTGATCGAGTCGAGGCACGGGCTGCGGTTGCTGGCGCAGCCGGCGAATGCCGGGCACGCGCGCGTGGCGATGCCGGGCGGACGGCGTGGCGAATCGGTGCTTCCGGGAGTGCTCGGAGACATCGCGGCACGCTACGGAGACGCGACATCGGGCTGGGTCGCGCTGCAACTGGAGTATCCGAAGTAGCGGCGCGTCGCGCGCGCTTACTTCACCCACTTTGCGAGCCTGGGATCGGGGTAAGGCAGGAGATCCTGCGACTGGGTGGGCTCGGCCGCCCATTTCTTCCCGTTCCAGTGGAAATCGGCCTGCGTTTCCGTCCCGTGGCCATTCGAGTAGATGACAGCGGTGCAGGCGGCCTGGCCCGGATACGTCGGGTTTTTGGCGCCGATGCAGGACCCGAGAAATACCAATACGTCGCCGAGGCCGAACCGCTCCTGCATCGCGTAGGTCGCATCGAAGTCCGAGAGCCGGTCAGGGACGGGCGTCGCGTCGCACGCGGCGAGGCTCACGGCGAGCAGCAGCGCGGCGGCCCGGCCGGCACGCCGCCGGTTGCTCTGGCTGTCGGAGGAAGGGGCGCCGGCGTCGGCGCGCTTCCGCGCGCGGGAGTTTGACGGGCAGGGCATGCGGGTTTCGGGTGACGGACACGACGGGCATTGTGCCGGAATTCACTGGTGCCCGGGCTTGGCCGGTGGCCACTCGCGCAGTGTTTCGCGCGTGCTTTCCACCGGATCGCGCTCCGCCACGATCGCCGCGTGCCGAGGTCAGGGCGCGATCACCGTCACCTTGAACGGCCCGCCGTTCGCGGCTGCATGCGCGACCGCATCGTTCGCGTCGTCGAGCGCGAACGCCGTCACGTCGAAATGCCCGAGATCGAGCAGCCCGCCGTGAACCAGCCCCGCCATCAGCGTCACCGCTTCCGTTGGATACATCCACTTGCCGCGCAGCGTGATGTCGTTGCGCATGATCCATGGATACGGCAACTCGAGCCCCGCCCCGCCGAGCATGCCGACGCCGCCCATCAGCACCACGCGCCCGTAGGGGCGCACGGCCATCACGGCGGCACGCACCGTCGTCGCCGGCACCGAAGGCGGCATCAGGTCGATCACGCAGTCGATCGGCCCCGGCGCTGCCTGCTGCATGCGGGCGCGATCAGCGGTTTCATCGCCGGTCAGCTCGACCGTGCGCACGCGGTCGCCGAAGCGGCGTTCGAGGTCGGCAAGTACGCGCGCATTGCGGCCGGGTGCGACCACGCACCGCGCGCCCATTGCCAGCGCCACCGCGATGCATGCGCTGCCGAAGTTGCCGGTCGCACCGCTGACGAGCAGGATCTCGCCCGCGCGCAGGTCGGACGCGAGCAGCCCGCCGTACGGCACGAGCAGCTTATTGAGCGCGCACCAGCGCGCGGCGTCGGCCGAGGCGATATCGCCGATGCGTACCGCGTTCTCGGTCGGCACGCGCAGCCGCTCGGCGAACGGGCCATCGTGAAAGTAGCGCTGCAACTGCTTGCCGCCTTCGCCGCGCGCGCTCCAGCCCTGCAGCACGATGTCGGGCATCCGCGCATCGTCGCGCGAGCGCACGGTCGGATCGCAGAACACCCAGTCGCCCGGCTGCAACTGCGTCGCGTCGGGGCCGGTTTGACGGACCCGGCCGATCGCGCCGCAGCCGGGCACCATCGGCAGTTCGAGCGGATAACGACGCGCGCCGTTGAACACTTCGCGCGCGTAGGGCAGAACCGGTGTCGCGACGACATCCACGATGACCTCGCCGGTGCCGAGCACGGGGTCGGGTATCGTCTCGATAGCAAGCGGCAGGCCGAGCGACTTCAGAATCGCAGCTTTCATGAGGGTTCCTGATGGAGGGGGCCCATCGATTCTGGCAGGCTTAGAATCCGCAACAAGGCTCGGCACGAGCCCAGGATCGGCCAATACCACCCTGCATGGAGCGAACCCGATGACCGTCACCACGCGAACGCCGTTCGGCGATTTCCTGCGCTCGCGGCGCAAGAAGCTGCGGCCGGATGCCGTCGGCCTGCACGGCGGCCCACGCCGGCGTACGCCCGGCCTGCGGCGCGAGGAAGTGGCGGAACTGGCCGGCATCGGCGTCGACTGGTACGTGCGGCTCGAGCAGGGGCGCGACGTCAGCCCGTCGGATGCGACGCTCGACGCGCTGGCACGCGCATTGCGGCTGGACAAGGCCGAGGCTGCCCATCTGCGCACGCTCGCACGGCGCGACGAGGCGCGTGCATTCGTGCCGGAGCGTGTGCCGCCCGCGATCGCGCGGCTCGTTGCCCATCTTCAGCAGCCTGCATACGTGACCGGGCGGCGCTGGGACATCCTCGCGTGGAATGCCGCCGCGGCCGAACTGCTCGGCTTCGACCGGCTGGCGGAAGCCGATCGCAACATCCTTGTCTACATGTTCGTCGAGCCGCACGCGCGTGCGCTCTTCGCCGCGAGCTGGGCCGACGAGGCGCGCCGGATGATCGCGCTGTTTCGCACGAACCACGATCTCTACGCGAGCGAGCCGGCATTCGTCGCGCTGGTGGAACGCCTGCGCGCCGGCAGCGTCGAGTTCGCGCAATGGTGGGACGAGCACGACGTGCGCAGCGGCGTGTCGGGCGAGAAGGTGCTCGTCCACGCGCAACGCGGCACGCAGCGCTACGAGTATGCGACGTTCCAGGCGAACGACGATCCCGCGCTGAAGCTGGCGATCTATACGCCGATGGACGGCGATGAAGGGACGTGAGGCCGAGTAGGCCGGCGTCACCGCGCGTTCAGGCAGCGAAGCGTCGGCTTCGTGCGTGAACGCGGACGTTGCGGTGTAACGGCGGAAGTGTGCCGGCTCAGGCCGTGCGTCGTGCCGACAGGCGATTCCACAGCATGCCGGCCCGGTTGCCGCTTCCGCAGTATGCGAGCACCGGTTTCGGCAGCGTGTCGACCAGCGCGCCGAATGCGTCGATGTCCGCCTCGCCGATGCGGTCGCGCTCGACCGGCAGGTAACGCGCGTCGAGGCCCAGTTCGCGGGCCGCCGCGGCGATCTCGTCGAATGCGGGCTGGTCGACGCCTTCGCCGTCGGGCCGGTTGCAGATCACCGAGCGGAAGCCGGCGTTGCGGATCGCCTTCAGGTCGGCCGGCGTGATCTGCCGCGAAGCGGAAAACCCGTTCGCGGCCGTCGCACGACACTGCTCGATCGCGCGGCGGAAACAGGCGATCGCGAAATCGACGTCCAGCTCCGTCGTAAAGCGGCCGAAGCTCACGCGCACGGTGCGGCCCGCCGTCTCCGCGTCGAGGCCGATCGCGGTCAGCACGTGCGACGGTGCGCCGCTGGCCGAGTTGCACGCGGAGGTCGACGACACGGCAAGCGCTTCGTCGAGCATGAACGGGAAGAAGCCGGGCGCGTTCACCGTCAGGCTCAGCGTGTGCGGGATGCGGCGTGCCGTGGCCGCGTTCTGCGTGACGTCGCCGAGCGCGGCCAGTGCGTTCGTCAGGCGCGCGCCGAGCGTCGCGATCCGCGCGGCTTCACCGTCGAGTTTTTCCTCGGCCAGTTCGCATGCGACGCCCATGCCGACGATCTGATGCGTCGCGAGCGTGCCCGAGCGCAGGCCGCGCTCGTGCCCGCCGCCGTGGATTTGCGGGGCGATTCGGTTGGCGATGTCGCGGCGCACGAACAGCGCGCCGATACCCTTCGGGCCGTACACCTTGTGCGCGGACATCGACAGCATGTCGATGCCGAGCGTGCGCACGTCGATCGGCGTCTTGCCGAGCGCCTGCGCGGCGTCGACGTGGAGCAGCGCGCCGGCGGCGTGCACGATGCGGGAGATCGCGGCAATGTCGGTCAGCGTGCCGAGTTCGTTGTTCACCAGCATCAGCGACACGAGGCCCGTATCGGGGCCGATGGCGGCAGCGACGGCGTCGGCGGTGATTTCGCCGTCGCGCGTCGGCGCGACGAACGTGACCGACATGCCGTGCTTCGACAGGTTCGCCATCGTGTCGAGGATCGCCTTGTGCTCGATGCGGCTCGTGATCAGGTGGCGCTTGTCGGTCGCGTTTTCCGCGTAACCCTTCAGCGCGAGGTTGTTCGATTCGGTGGCGCCGGACGTCCAGACGATCTCGTCGGCATCCGCGCCGATCAACGCGGCGACTTGCGCGCGGGCCTGCTCGACCTTGTCTTTCGCGAGCCGGCCGGCGGCGTGCGAGCTCGATGCGGGGTTGCCGAAGATGCCGTCGAAGCCGAGGCAGGCCGTCATCGCTTCGATCACGCGGGGATCGGCGGGCGTCGTGGCTGCGTAGTCGAGGTAGTGCAGCGTGGTGGGTTCGCTCATGTCCGTCTCTTGCTCTGTTCTTTCAGAATGGGAGAAATGATACGAGGGACAGAAGGGAAAAAGGATCCAAAATGGGTTGGTGTTTGGGCTTATCGTGGAATGTGGTTTTGTTTTTGTGAAGATTGGGGGAATTTATTTCTTGATCAATGACGCCGCGCGAGATGGCCCCGTCTCAGGGTTGCGGTGGAAACGATGGATACATGGCACCGTCCCGCGATGTCTGCGAAACGGGGAAGGGGGCGCGGCGTTTCCCTCGGCTCGACCGGGTGGTCACAGCGGATCGAGTAGCGTGGCCCGTCGGTGAGTGTCGCGCACCCATGCACGCAAGGCGCTTTCGTACCGGGCAGGGATCGTGATCGTCAGGGTGGTCAGGCGCGTGTCGTTGCCCGGCAATGCCAGATATCGCTGCCACGCTCTCCGTACCAGCTGCGACATGGCGGAATTGGTGATGCCGAGTTCGGCGGCGAGCTTGCGCTGCGACCGGCCCTTGACGAAGATTTCAAACAACGCCCACCGGTTCACCGGCTTGATCCGCGTATCGTGCAGCCTCAACAACTGAAACTGTTCGGCCGTCATGCGTCGAATCGGTGCCATTCAGATGCGCCCGGAAGTTTGCAGGGTAGATATCAAGGCCGCGCCACAGGACGTTTTGTGATTGTGGAATGCCGCGGGGCGACCTTCGACATTGAACGCCTCGTCTCCTTCAGCAATCACGCAGGCGCCGTGAAGCGGGCACGAACATGCATCGCCGACACGGGCGACCGCGCGTCCCATCACCTTGCTCGTCGCCGCTCCGGATTCGACCTTGCCGCCGTGAGTGTGCTGGTCGCCTACTCGAATGATTCCTCGCATATAACCCATTCCCAGTGTGATTTGGTGTGGCGGGCGCGTTCGTGCTCAACGCGCTGCGCGTCGGCTGGCATCACCATGAATAGCCCTGCATCCCGTAGTTGGTGTCGTGACGACGCCCCCACCACGGCAGGTAGGCGTTGTTCCCGCCACGTGCACGGAACCAGTCCTCGTTCGGATCGATTGGCGTGAGATTGGCCGGTGGCATGACCACCACGGCTGCGGGGTGTTTCGGGTCGGTCGTGCCCGCGACGAGCGCGTTGCCGCCGTAGTGATTGATCCGGCCGATCGCCAGTGCAACGTCGGTCAACGCACTGCCGGTTCCCATGTCGCCGAGCAAGGCTGCAGTGTTGAACGCCTGATTCTTGTGGTCGTACTCCGGCAGGATTTCGGTGAGTGTCTGCGATAGGCCGACAAGTCGCGCCGATGCGGCGTCGCTACCGGTGCCGGCGTCGTGAACGACGTATCTGATATCCGGAATCGCGATCCCTGCGTTGCGCGATGCCTGGTCGATGGTTGCCTTCCACGCTTGCACTGTTCGTGTCGTGCCGGACTTTTTCGAAAACGCGTCGGCGTTGCCGGTCGCGGCCTTGCCGATCCACGCGAGCGGTTCGCGCTCGGTGTTGAAGGTCGGGCCGGCGAGGAACAGCACGACGAGGTTCTCGTTGATCTGGGCGTCGGTGGGCGGGAAATTCGGCGCGTCCCAATTCATCACCCACACGCTCTTGTCGGGGTTCGCTTGCAGATAGTCCAGCGCGTTGTTCAGTGATGTGAAGCCGGCGTTTGCACCGCCTTGCGTGATCTGCACATCAGGGGGTGTGTCGCGGCTCCACAGAGTTTTGGGGGACGGCGGGCCGATTTCATAGAATGTCATCATTCGATCGACCAGGCGCGATCGAGCGAACGTTGCGTCGAGACGAGAAGGAATGGCAATTTCAACGCGTATGCCCGCGAGTTCGCGCCAGTCCTTCTGATTCTTGGAGCCCACTGTGTAGAAGTACTTTGAATTCATCCCGTAGCGCGTTCGAAGCAGCAGTATGGATTTATCAATGTACTTGGCATAGAAGCCCTTGAACGTCTCTTTCCCTTCGTTGCCGTAGACCAGTGCGCCAATTGATTTGAGCGTCGAGAATGACTCCGGGTCCGTGCGTACCATATCGTCGTTCTTGTTGGGCGTTGCAAGTCCTTGCGCCCACAATAGTTGCCATTCTGTCGGATAGTCCATACGTTGCAGTGGATTCAACCAAATCATGCCGACGACCTGTGCAACGAACGGCTTGGCAGGTTCTTCCGTATGGGCGGCTGAGCGAGTGGCTTGATCGGGAGGCGTCACTGCTTGGGCCGGCCGCGTCATGGCCGTAGTGAATAGAAAGATCATGAGCGCCAGCAAGCCGGGCACAGCTACGAATCGTTTCATCCAATCTCCCATTTCCAAGTGTGCCGGGTCCGGTTGTTCGACATGTGCCATTAGCGTGGCCATCAGCGGAATTGTGATTAACCAGACCAGAACGGCGATGGCGACGCGTTGGGATCGAGCAGCGATCAGAGCCTTCATAGCGCCCGTCGAGCCGTCGGATAGAGTTGGCCTCCGCGCTCGTCTTGCTATTCGGATGGCTTTGTGGAGTGTCATCCTCGACGGAATTCGGTGTGGCGAGCGCGTTCGTGCTCAACGCGCTGCGCGTCGGCATGCATCACCACGAATAGCCCTGCATCCCGTAATTGGTATCGTGACGACGCCCCCACCACGGCAGGTAAGCGTTGTTTTCGCCGCGTGCGCGAAACCAGTCCTTGTCCGGATCGATCGGTGTGAGTTTCGACGGGGGCGTCACGACGACGGCAACTGGATGTTTCGGGTCCGTTGTGCCGGCAACCAACGCGTTACCGCCGAAGTGATTGATCCGGCCGATCGCCAGCACGACGTCCGTCAATGCGCTACCGGTTCCCATGTCGCCGAGCAATGCTGCCGTGTTGAACGTCTGATTCTTGTGGTCGTATTCGGGCAAGACTTCAGTCAATGTCTGCGACAGTCCGACGAGACGAACCGTTGCGGCATCGCTGCCGGCACCGGCATCGTGAACGATGTACTCGATGTCCGACACCCCTATTCCGGCGTTGCGCGCCGCCTGGTCGATGGTTGCCTTCCAGGCTTGCACCGTTCGCGTCGTACCGGCCTTTTTCGAAAACGCGTCGGTGTTGCCGGTCGCTGCCTTGCCGATCCACGCGAGCGGTTCGCGCTCGGTGTTGAAGGTGGGACCGGCGAGGAACAGTACGACTAGGTTTTCGTTGATCTGGGCGTCGGCGGGCGGGAAATTCGGCGCATCCCAATTCATCACCCACACGCTCTTGTCGGGGTTCGCCTGCAGGTAGTCCAGCGCGTTGTTCAGCGATGTGAAGCCAGCATTCGGGCCGCCTTGCGTGCCCCGAACATCGGGTGGGGTATCGCGACTCCATACCTCCGGAAAATACGGATTGCCGATAAAGAACGTTTGGCTGATTTCGCTCGCCAGGTCCGCTTCCGACTCGGCAATATCGAGTCTCGGTGGAATCGCCAGTTCGACATGAATTCCGGCAAGTTCGTGCCAATCCTTGCGGTTATCCGGTTTCACCGTGTAGAAGTACTTCGCGCTCATCGCATAGCGCGAACGCATAAACCGAGGGAACTTTTGCATATACTTGCGATAGAAGCCCCTGAACGTTTCGGCACCTTGGTTTCCGTAGGCAATTCCAGCGACCGATTGCAGCGTCTGGAACGACTTCGGTTTGGTGCGCACCATATCGTCGTTCCTGTTCGGCAAGACAAGGCCTTGCGCCCATAACGTTTGCCATTCTGTCGGGTAGTCCCGGCGCTGCAAGGGGTTCATCCAAATAAGACCAACGACCTGCGCAACGAATGGCTTGGCAGATTCTTCAGCCGGAACAGCCATACTCGCGTCTTGACTGGCGTGTGGCTCGGCTTGCGCAGGACGAGTCATCGCCGTAGTGAATACGAACACCACGAGCGCCGTCAGTCCGGGCAAAATGACTAGTCGTTTCATCCAATCTCCTGTTTCACGTACGACCAAGCTCGAATGTGCTGGATACTCTTTCAGCACAAGCATTAGCAAGACCGAGATCAACCACACCACGCTCGTCACGATGATGCGTCTCGGCCATGTGGCGATCAGCGTCTTCATAGCGGCCCCCCCGCCTTCAGAAAGAGTTGGCCCTCGCGTTCGTCCGCTATCTTGCCGGGCATATTGCCTTCGCCGTCATTGACATGTATCCACTCGTGCATAGGTAGTTGGTCAATCGAGCCGTCCAGGAAGTACGTGTAATACTTCCCGACGGAGTTGCTGCGCGGGATCCCCTCCCCCATCCGCCAATCTGCCTCAATCCGCAGCGCTTCCATCTGTTCTGGCGTCAGGTAACAAGGACCGATCGCCACGTCATACGCCAGCGCCTTTTCCGCATGCTCCGGATTGGTCATCGTCGTCGAGTGGTTCGTCGGGCTGTTCGTCGTACCGCGATCAAGCCAATCCACGATCTGCTTGTCTCGCCATTCCTTGTAGCCTTCAGGTAGAGCGCTTTTGCCGTCTTCACCAATGACGTGACCATCGCTGTTGACCCACTCCGTGTTCAACGTGCGGCGCGCCTCCATCCGCATCAGGGCGCGGTCCTCGTAACGCTGCCCGGCTTCACTCGTGGCCGTACCGTGCGCGTCACCGTCCTTGTTCTTTGCCTTGTACTGGTCGTAAGGATCGTCGGCCTGTTTGTCCGCGTCGGCCTTGCTCGCATCGCGCCATGCGGAGGGCGGATCGTTGCCTTCGTTGAAGGTACTGGTTGCTTCGCCGTCCTCGGTCAGAATCGGCTTGTCGAACCTCAACGCCTGCGGCGGAAACGTCTCGTCCAGCGCCGGTGCGTCCGCCAATATCTCCCAACCCTTCGGCGGATCGGCATTCACGCGAAACATGTTCATTGCCGAACTGAACCCGGTCGCGACGAACATGATCGGCGCCGAGAACAGCGTTGCCGCCATCCCCCAGATCGACTCGTTTCCCTTGAGCGCACCAACCAGATTGAACTTCGCCGGCGGCGAGGGCGGATACCAGAAGCCCCGCTTCGTGCCTTTCTTGCCGTAACGCCAGTCGTCTTCCCAATAGCGATAGCGCTTCTGCACACCGACATCGAAGCCGGACGCGAACACGCGTTGCGTCAGGACACCGTGTACGCCGATATCCGCCAGTTCGTGCCTGTCGATGCCGCGCCAGCCGATACCCTGCACGGTGATCGCCGAGATCACTTGATCGTGCGGACAGCAATACGCCGTGACGCGCCCATACGTCGATCCGTTCAGACCGTGGCGTGCACGGTCGGCCTGTGCGGTAAACGACTTGTCGCTCGTCGGCGATACCCGGTTGTTTGCCATGTCGGCATCGACTGTGTCGGGCGACGGTTCATGGTCGGCGCGGTCGCCAATCATGGACAAGAACGTGCGAAGCGTTTGAGTGCGCGACGCGTAGGTCTGCCGGCCGCGACGGCCCGTGGCGTCCTTCGTCAGACGTTGCGACCACGCGTCCATGAACGTGTCGGATTTGTGCGGGCCTTCGCTGTTTGCCAGGCTGTACGGTGCATTCGCCAACACATAGGCATCCGCGACGCAGCGCCCCTTGCGTCCCCACGGATCTTCCACTTCCGGGAACGCGTCACCGAAGAACGCACCCGTGAGGCCGACGATATTCCCCTGGCTGTGACACACGACGGTGATCGGCACGTCGGCGCGCATCTTCCGGATCGACTCGATCAGTTTGGCAAGCCGCAACGCGGCAAGCACGCCATACGCACGCGGCGGCGCGCGATACAGGGGCCGGTTGGTCGGGTTGATTCCCTGCACGGTTATCCAGCCCATGGCGCGGTCGTCGAGGCCGCCGTGCCAGAGATCGGGCAGGCTCGAACAGCCGTTGGTGAACGGGCCACCTCCCCAATAATCCTTTTCGTTGAGAAAGATCTTGTCGCCGTATTCCTTCAGCTCTTTCAGAGTCGCGCGGTAGCCCCACCGAAAATGGATGACCGGAGAAAACGATGGATCGGGCTTGACGTAGTTTCCCGCCCAAAGCTCCGGATTCAGAAACCCCTCCGGCGTCACGCTCTCGGTGTACTTCGCAGGCGTCAACTGCCCGGCGTCGACCCCGTGATACTTCATCTGGTCGTCCAGCCGTCCCAGCCGACGATTCAGGCCTTTGCACAGTCCCTCTTCGGACGCCTTGTACCATTCGCCCTCGGAGTTGACGCCGTGGACGAAGATGACGACGCCGGGCAACGGCAGTTGCTTGACGCAGATGAGCCGCTTGTCCTTGTCGAACAGCATCGGCCCTTGGGTTCGGCCGACGACGATAGGCGGTGGGGAAGAGCGCGATGCCGTCGCGTCGGGAGCATCAGTCTTCGTGACCGGCGCATGGACGTGCGCACTCGCTACCGGCCGAGGATCGAGAATCGAATCGGTCATGATCTCAACCATCCTTCTTGATGAACCGCACCGACAGCGTGTCGAACCGATCGCCATGCACCGCCGGCAGCTCACCGGCCGCGTCGGTGGTCAGGTTCGACGGCGCACCGGCCCCCCTCTGCGTTTGCCCGTCGAACCCTGCCACCGCATCGCCGTCGGTCGAGCGAACGAGTTTCGGTACACGGCCGAGCGGGGCGTGGTCGAACGCCGGCATATCGGTGCTCATGCTGGCCGGGCCGCCCCACGCATGGCCTGCCGACTTCACCGTGAACGTGCCGGGGCACCCGAGTTCGATGTCGCCGCCGTTCAGCTTCAGGTACGCCCCGCCCGACGTGACGAACACGACCTGATCGTTCGCCATGCCGGCAAGCTTGCCGCCGGCCGCGGTCAGCTGGATGTTTTTCGCGGAATCCACCTGCGTGTCGTCGTCCTGCGACTGGATCGTCACCTTCCCGCGATTCGCGATGGCCGACACGCCGCCGCTGTGCGCGAACATCGCGACGCCATGGCCGGCGTGCAGATTGATGCGTTCGCCGCTCGCGACCTGCACGTGCCGCTGGGCAATCTGGTCGATGTTCTCGCCCGCATACATGACATGCGTCCTGGGCGTGACGTGCAGCGATCCTGCCTGTGCGCCGAACGCCATCAAGGCGGACGTGTCGCCGGCCGAACCGGCTTCCGCAAGGTCGGGCTTCCAGTGGCGGAACGCCTCGACGATCTTCTCCTGCCCGGCGGTATCCGCAGCCCGTCCGCCGTGCTGACCGGCATAGTCGCCGAGCGAGTTGAACAGCATCATGCACTGGTCGAGCAACTGAATCAGTTCGTCACGATCGAGCTGACTACCGGTCGCACGTGTGCGCGCATAGGTCGAGAACAGGATGCCCTGGGCCGCGCGCAAGGCCGCCGCGGCATCGGTGCGCAACTCCGCGCCTTCGCCCCGATCGGCACCGTGTCCATCCTTGCGGGGCTGCGTCAGATAACCCAGGTTCAACTGGGTATGCGCATGCTCGCTCGCCAGCTGCGCGGATATTTGCGACGGCGTATCGTCCAGGCGAAGCTGGTTGTACCGATGGCCCTTGATTTCCTTCGTCTTGATCCCGGACACGTAGCGGTTGCCCGGCAGCGCGCCGGTATGCGTGAACGTCGCGGCCGGGTTCGCGCCGTTGCTTAGCACTCCGATGATGACCAGACGGTCCGGATCGCCCGACAGGCAGCCCAGCAAGACTTCCATCCCGACGCGGGGCAGAAAGAGCGTGCCGAAGTTTCCGCCCGCGAGACTCGCGCCGATGCGTATCGGTGCGCTGTCGCCGGCCGATCCGTTCGTTCCGGCGCCTTGCGCGTGTTCGTGATCGGCGGGATCGAAGCCATGAATCCGCACGCGCACGCGGCCGGCCGCGTCGCAGAATACTTCCTCACCCTGCGTGCCGACGATCGTGCCGGTCAGCAGGTGAGCTGGTGGGAGGTCGATTCTCGGATCGTAGGACGGCGTGAGCGGCACGCCGCGACGCACGCACGTGAAATGGTTCTCATAGCGTGTGTCCGACTGTTCCGGCGCATCGCCCGGCGTGGTTGGGTCGGCTTGCGCGAGGTTCCGGCTGGCCGCGTACAGCATGGTCACGCGGCTCGTCAGGTCTTTGGGAAGGTTGTTCCGGACATTGTGCCGTACCGACGTCACGACGAACTGCCGCTGCTCGGCCGGCTTCATGTCGAGTTCGGGGTCGCCCGTCAGCGTGAACCAGCAACCGACCGGCATGTCGCGAACGTGGCCGATACCGTCGTAGCGCTCCGCCGCGAACTGGTGGGCGAGTATCCGGTCGTGCGTGATGCGGTCGTGATCGTTCCAGGAATCGCCGACGTGCGGAATGTCGATCGCGACATCGGTCAGCAGCCGGGCCAGGTCATTGCCGGCGTCGCCCTGATCGATGCTCGTCGCGATCGCGGAATCGTCCATGCGCGCCTTCTTGTAGTCCCACGACGGACGGCTGGCTTTGCCGGGGGACAGGCGCTGACGATGCGCAAACAACGTCACCGTATCGCGTTGTGCGGTTCCCGAATCGCGCGGATGCAGGCGTACGGTACCGGCAGGTGATTCCGGCAATCGCAGCGGGTCGTCGCAGAACACGAGCGTGTGGATCGGCCGCTCGTCGGTGGAGCCACGCGCGTTGTCGACCGCCCACGCCTTGGCAAAGACGGTGATGCCTTCGCGTCGCAACAGCCGGCGCACGAAACGGGCGTCCGACTCGTTGACCTGCCGCGTCAGTTCGCGCGCCGGATAACGTTCGGCTCGCAATCCCGACAGGTCGAAATCGAACGCGCGCGCGAGTGCGGCGCTGCGTTGCCGCCATTCGTTCAGCAGCGTGCCGAGGATGTCGATGACGTTTCGCGACCGGAAGACGCGGGAATTGATGCGGCGGTCCATCAACGACAGCGCATCGCAGATGCGCAACTGGTACACGGTCAACTCGCCGTCGGATTGGCCGGCCTGCACGTCGTGCACGATCGCGTTGATCGCCCGCACGTCGCCCCGGTCGGTCGTCAGCCGGACCGACACCGGCAGGCCGAGAAACAGCGTGGGCGCCAGATGAGCATGGGTGGAGATGCAGGTCAGCTGCCCGTCGATTCCCGACATCAGTCCTTCGCGAATATCGGCGTGATGAAGCGCCAGCAGATGGCCGACCGCGTGTTGCGCCTGCCCGAAGTGCAGCGCGACGGGCCGGGTGTTCCAGTCGACCAGACCGGACGCAAAGTTTCGTAATGCTGTTGCTATCGACATAACGGCAATCTCGTTGCTTTTCAGGCTTGATCTTTTTGAGTCGAATTCTCGGTGCGGTAAAGAAGCGGTAATCGTGATTTCGCTGCGCAGAATATCAAACAATGGGGCTTTTAAAGGTTTATTGGTATTTTGAGATGAAAATCAATTCGCACTGAAACGGTGTTCGACATTTTTATGACTTGGTTGAGTCATTTGTTTTAATTGGAAAAGTCTTATATCGGTTCGTCAGGGGTGGTATTTGTCGCTATCCATTTCCGGAAGGTTCGGAGGTGAAGGTTGCGGGCAACTATGCCGAACCGGATTGGGTGTTTTTAACTGGAAATTAGATTTGTCTTAATTCGAGTATGGATAAGGCGGATTTGAAATATAAAAATCGATGTGTGCAGGATCGTGCTCGTGCATTCGGTATGCGCTATCTGCTTGACAGCAGTTTTGCCGTTTTCGGTTTGATAGTGTGGAAGGCGGTTTCCGTCACGGCTCGCCATGGCGCAACTGCGTAAGCGCGACGATCGAAACGCATCTTTTGTCATACGAAATGTGTTGCCCGCACGTTTCGTCCGGCCTCGCCGGATCGGGTGCATGCCGGGCGTGAGCGAACCAGCCCCCGGTCATCCGGATGTCCATGAGGGATTTCCCCCGTGACGCACAATCGCGCGTCACGTCACCCCCACGGCCGTTCCTTGCGCGCCTTCCCACCGTCACTTCCGCCCACCGCCGCCGATTATTTGCATATCGCGAATGGCGCGTTCGCCGCCCGTTCGATACCCGATCCCTGGCGTTGCACCTATCGTTGTGCCGTCGGCTCGCCGGATTCGATACGTCGAACCGGAGCGGAAGCCGGCGCTTCCCGGCGATTCACATCGCACACAAAAACCATCGGACCTGGCTGATGCGCAGGCGCTCCGTCGCGCGCAGGCGAACCTGTGTCCACGGAGACGGAAATGAAAGCAAACGAGTGGGATACCTCCTATGAGTGGAAGGCGGTCACGCTGCTGGCGCTCGGCTTCGGGCTGGTCGGCCTCGACCGCTGGCTGATCGCGCCGCTGTTCCCTTCGATCATGAAGGACCTCAACCTGAACGCGCAGGACGTCGGCAACTGCATCGGCGTGCTCGGCCTGTCGTGGGGCATCTTCGCGGCGCTGATGGGCGGCGTCTCCGACAAGGTCGGCCGCAGGAAGGTGCTGATTCCTGCCATCATCGCGTTCTCGCTGCTGTCGGGTTTCTCGGGGCTCGCGGGCGGGCTGCTCGGGCTGATGGCGATTCGCGGCCTGATGGGTGTCGCGGAGGGCTCGTTCTGCCCGACGAGCTTTGCCGCGACCGCCGACGCGTCGCATCCGCGGCGGCGCGGGCTGAACCTCGGCCTGCAGCAAAGCGGCTTCGCACTGTTCGGGCTCGCGCTGTCGCCGATCATCGCGACGCAGCTGCTCGGTTTCGTGTCGTGGCGCTGGGTGTTTGCGCTCGTGGCCATTCCCGGCCTGATCCTCGGCGCGATCATGTTCTTCGTGATCCGCGAGCCGAAAGTCGCGAAGGAAGTCGCATCGGAACATGCGCCGGCATCGCTCGGCCATGTGCTCAGGAGCCGCAACATCCTCGTGGCGATGGCCGCACTGTGCTGCGCGATGACGGGCGTATTCGTGCTCGGTGCGCTGCTGCCGCTGTACCTGACCGACTACCTGGCGCTCGGCACGCAGAAGATGGGCCTCGTCGTGTCGGCGATCGGCTTCGGCGGCTTTCTCGGGCA
Source organism: Burkholderia sp. COPS (assembly GCF_019425585.1). Lineage (NCBI taxonomy): Bacteria > Pseudomonadati > Pseudomonadota > Betaproteobacteria > Burkholderiales > Burkholderiaceae > Burkholderia > Burkholderia sp. COPS. The sequence goes on from NZ_WIXR01000012.1 coordinate 85,088, forward strand.
GTTCGGGCTGCCGGGCCTGTCCGACCTGGTCGGCCGCCGTCTCGCGAGCATCGTCGGCTTCGCGGGAACGGCCGTGATGCTCTATCTGTTCCGCGGCCTCGGCCCGGAGCCGCTCGCATTGTTCGGGGTGCTGTTCGTCGCGTCGTTCTTCACGCTCGGCCTGGTGTCGCTGCTGTCCGGCCCGGTGGCGACGGAGGCCGCGCCCGTCGGGCTCGTGTCGACGTCGATCGGCGTGGTGGTGGGCGTCGGCGAGATCTTCGGCGGCGGCATCGCGCCGGCGCTGGGCGGCTACGTCGCCGCATACTTTGGTATCCAGAACATTCTGTGGCTGCCGATGTGCGCGGTCGTGCTGGGCATCCTGGTCAGCCTGCTGCTGAAGGAAACCGCGCCTGCCGTGCTGCAGCGCCGCGTGGCCGTGCAGCCCGAACTGGCGGCCGGCGAGCAGTCGCGGTAAGGCCCGCGCGAACAAGGCAGGGCAGGGCATGCGGCATGCGGCGGGTGCCGCCGCCGGCGATTGACATCGATTGGGTGACACAGTGACGCCTCCCGCATGACACAACCCGATATCCGCACGGGTAGACTGCCGGTTTCGCTGTCGAAAAAGGGCGCGACATGGACCGGTTTCTGAGCATCGAGGCATTCGTCAGGGTGGCGGAGGCGAGCAGCTTCGCCGAGGCGGCGCGGCAGCTCGGCGTGACCAGCTCGGTCGTGACGAACCGCATCCAGCAGCTCGAGAAGTTCGTCAACGCGCCGCTGTTTCATCGCAGCACTCGCCACGTGCGCCTGTCGGAAGTGGGCGAGGCGTTTTATCGGGAGTGCGCGGAGGTCGTGGGGCGCGTCAACGAGCTGACGGACCAGATGCGCGAGCTGCGCGCCACGCCCACCGGGCGGCTGCGCATCCAGATGCTGCCCGGTTTCGCGCTCGATCACTTCGGCGCGCCGCTGATGGAATTCAACCGGCGCTACCCGGGCATCCAGATCGACGTCATCGTCAACGACCGTGTGGTGGACCCCGTCGAAGAAGGGTTCGACATCGCATTCCAGATCTTTCCGCCGATCTCCGAGTCGCTGATCGAACGGCGCCTGTTCACCGTCAGGCGCCTCTTTTGCGCGTCGCCCGCTTACCTCGACGCGCATGGTGCACCACAACATCCGCGCGACCTGCTGCAGCACACGACCGCGCTGTATTCCGGCTACCCGTCGCGCAACCGCTGGACGATGACGCGCGGCGACGAGGTTGTCGAAATGGAGCTGCCGGGCATGATCCGCTCGAACTCCGTCCACCTGTTGCGCGAATACGCGCTGACCGGCGGTGGCGTCGTGTGCCTGCCCACTCTGGTGGCGAGCGATGCGCTCGTCGCGGGCCGCCTGGTACCGATCCTGACCGACTATCAGCTCGCGCCGCTGAACTTTGCCGCCGTTTATCCCGCAACGCAGCGACAGGCGCTGAAGGTGAAGGCGCTGGTCGAATTCCTCGCGGAATATATCGGCGACGAATCCCCGTGGGATCGTCCCCTCGTGGAGCGCGGCTGGGTGCGTTGAACCGCCCGGATTATTCGCGAAACGCAAATGCCGTAATCGCCGTCCGTTGCCTTGTTGCTGCTGTGCGTTGCCCCTAGAGTTGAATCCAACAAGCAGTTCAACTCAGGAGACAGCAATGACCGACACGGCATTCCACACCGTCTTTGGCTCGCTCGACCATTACCGGAAGGGCGAGATCGAAATCACCAGCGGCAGCGCCCGGCACTACGCGTTCTCGAACGTGTTCGAGGTCGCATCGAAATCGGCGCCGTATGAAAAGGTCGTCGCCGGCAAGAACCTCGAATACGTGATCGAAGTGCTGCGGACCGACGGCCAGTCGCCGTGGTTCGCGTGCTCGCACGACGAGTTCGTGATCCAGATGGACGGCGAGGTACGGATCGACTTCATCAAGCTCGATTCGCCGCCGAAACCGGGGCGCGGCACCGTGAGCGCCGGCGCCCAGCCGGCCGGCCGCAAGATGGGGTATGTCGTGCTGCGCAAGGGCCATCAGGCGCTGCTGCCGGCCGGTTGTGCATACCGCTTCACCGCGAGCCGGCCGGGCGTCGCGCTGGTGCAGACCGTCCTTGGCGAGCTGTCCGTGGAGAAGTGGGCCGAGATCTGCCTGCACTGATTCGTCCGACCTCATTCGACATTCCCAGGAGACACGCTATGGCCACCCTCGACACCCTCGACCTTTCCACGGGCTTTGCCGCCGATCTGGTGCGATCGACCGAAGCCGATCCCGTCACCGGCTACCGCCGCTTCCAGCTCGGCGAATTCGCGTTCCAGCGCGACGAATACTTCGTGAAGATCAGCTGGCCCGCGAAAGGCCGGACCCGCACGCATGCGATGCCGGCGGACGCGTTCCTGCGCGCGATGATGCGCGACGTGGCGTGGGGCTTCTTCTACGGCTGGGTGAATTTCGACCACGTGTTCGGCACGCGCAATCACTACGGCAAGGTGGACATGTATGCGGGCACGTTCAACGGCATCCTGAAGGACGCCGGGGTCGACTACACCGAGACCTTCGAAACGCCCACGATCATGGCGACCTTCAAGGCGATGCTGCACGACTGGACGAACGAAGGCTTCGATCCGTTCGCGGCGCCCGAGGAAACGGGCACGGCGTTCGGGCGCAAGCACGGCGAGAACGGCGCGGCGATCGAGCGCACGCGCATCGCGACGCGCCGCATGCCGGGCCTCGAAGGCGACTCGCCGCTGCGCGACGACCTGCCGGTCAACCGCGCGTTCCTCGACGTCGCGCAGGACGAACCGGAGGTGCATGTCGAGCCGGGCTTCGAAGGCGAACTGCACGCGTTCAACCTGTTCAAGTATCTGTCGCGTTCGGACGTCACGTGGAATCCGTCGGTCACGTCGGTCTGCGGGCGCAGCCTGTTCTGCCCGACCACCGAGGAATTCATCCTGCCGGTGTTCCATGGCAACGACCGCGTCGAATGGTTCCTGCAACTGTCCGACGAAATCGTGTGGGACATCGGCGACAAGAACACCGGCGCACCGCGCGCACGCGTCACGATGCGCGCCGGCGACATCTGCGCGATGCCCGCCGACATCCGGCATCAAGGCTATTCGACGAAGCGCTCGATGCTGCTCGTCTGGGAGAACGCGACGCCGGACCTGCCGCAACGCTACGAGAGCGGTGAGCTCGCGCCGTATCCGATCGAGTTCTGAGCAACGCAGCCGCTTCCGCTTCAGCCCTGTACCGAGGACGATTCATGCAAACCCAACTCTTCATCGACGGCCGTTTCGTTGACGCCGTCGACCGCGCCACGATCGACGTGCTGAACCCGCACGACGGCTCCGTCATCACGAAGATCGCCGCAGCCGACGCGGCGGATGTCGATCTCGCCGTCGAAGCCGCCACACGCGCGTTTCCCAAATGGTCGGCCCTGCCGGCCGCCGAACGCGGCCGGTTGCTGCTGCGCCTCGCCGACGCCATCGAGGCCAACGCGGAGGAGCTGGCGCAGCTCGAATCGCTGGACACCGGCCACCCGATCCGCGATTCGCGTGCGCTCGACGTGCCGCGCACCGCGGCCTGCTTCCGCTACTTCGGCGGCATGGCCGACAAGCTGCAAGGCTCGGTGATTCCGGTCGAAACCGGCTTCCTGAACTACGTGCAGCGCGCGCCGATCGGCGTGGTCGGCCAGATCGTGCCGTGGAATTTTCCGCTGATGTTCACGAGCTGGAAGATGGGCCCGGCACTTGCCGCCGGCAACACCGTCGTGCTCAAGCCGTCGGAGATCACGCCGCTGTCGACGTTGCGCATCGTCGAGCTGATGGCCGAGGTCGGGTTCCCCGCCGGTGTCGTCAATATCGTCCCCGGCTACGGGCATACGGCCGGCCAGCGGCTCGCCGAACATCCGGGGGTCGGCAAGATTGCGTTCACGGGATCGACGGCCACCGGCCGCCGGATCGTCGAAGCTTCGCAGGGCAACCTGAAGCGCGTGCAGCTCGAACTGGGCGGCAAGGGCGCCAACCTCGTTTTCGACGATGCCGACCTCGACGCGGCCATCAACGGCGCCGCATGGGCGATCTTCCATAACCAGGGGCAGGCGTGCATCGCCGGTTCGCGTCTCGTGCTGCACGAACGCATCGCGGATGAATTCCTCGAGCGATTCGTCGCGCTCGCGTCGTCGATCCGCATCGGCAACCCGCTCGACGCCGATACCGAGATGGGGCCGCTGACCTCGAAGCAGCACCTCGATCGCGTGCTGTCATACGTCGACGTCGCGCGCGAGCAGGGCGGCCGCGTGCTCACCGGCGGCAGCGCGCCGCAGGACCCGGCGCTCGCCGGCGGCTACTACGTGCGCCCGACGGTCATCGAAGCGAGGAGCGCGGCCGATCGCGTCGCGCAGGAGGAAGTGTTCGGCCCGTTCGTCACGGTGCTGCGCTTCGGCAGCGACGACGAAGCGCTGGCCATCGCCAACGCGACGGAATACGGGCTGGGCAGCGGCCTCTGGACGAAGGACCTCTCGCGCGCGCACCGGATGGCATCGCGGATCAACGCAGGCATGTGCTGGATCAACTGCTACAAGCGTGTCAATCCGGGCAGCCCGTTCGGCGGCGTCGGCAAGTCGGGTTATGGCCGCGAGATGGGCTTCGAGGCCATGCACGACTACACGGAAGCGCGATCGGTGTGGGTCAACGTCGACGGCAACGTGCCGCCGCACTTCAAGCGCTGAGGTTTTCCATGGATCGCTTCGTCTATCAGGGCACGCCTTCCCGCGTGGTGTTCGAATGGGGCGCACTCGCGAGGCTGCCGGACGAGCTGTCGACGCTCGGCGCGCGCCGCGCGCTTGTCTTGTCCACGCCCGAGCAGCGGCCGCTCGCCGAGCGCGTGGAGGCGATCCTGGGCGAGCCGGCGGCCGGCATCTGTGCGCAGGCGGTCATGCACGTGCCGGTCGAGGTCGCGCATGCCGCCCGCGAGATGGCCGCCGAGCTGGACGCGGACTGCTGCGTCGCGATCGGCGGCGGCTCGACGATCGGGCTCGGCAAGGCCATTGCGCTCGAGTCGGTGTTGCCGATCCTCGCCGTGCCGACGACGTACGCCGGCTCGGAAATGACGCCGATCTTCGGGCTCACGGAGGGCCGGCTGAAGCGCACCGGGCGCGACGCACGGGTGCTGCCGCGTACGGTGATCTACGACCCGTCGCTGACGGTGTCGCTGCCACCGGACATTTCCGCGGCATCGGGCATCAATGCGATGGCGCACGCCGTCGAGGCGCTCTATGCGGAAGACGCGAACCCGGTGATCAGCCTGATGGCGGAAGAGTCGATCCGCGCGCTCGGTGAAGCGTTGCCCGTGATCGTGCGCGATCCTGAACATCGCGCGATGCGCAGCCGCGCGTTGTACGGCGCGTGGCTCGCCGGAACCTGCCTGGGCGCGGTCGGCATGGCGCTGCACCACAAGCTGTGTCACACGCTCGGCGGCACCTTCAACCTGCCGCACGCGCAGACGCATGCGGCGATGCTGCCGCATACCGCGCACTACAACCATGCCGCCGCGCCCGATGCGCTGCGCCGCGTGGCGCGCGCCCTGGGCGGGAACGACGCAGCCGAAGCCGGCCCGCTGCTGTTCGCGCTGAACGCGCGGCTCGGCATCGCACCCGCGCTCGCCGATCTCGGGATGCCGGAGAGCGGTCTCGACGAAGCGGCCGACCTCGCCTGTCGCAATCCGTACGCGAACCCGCGGCCGATCGAACGCGCGGCGATTCGCGCGCTGCTTCAGGATGCATGGGAAGGACGCGCGCCGCGGTGAGCGGCTCGCGCGTCAATGGAGACAAACATGAGCGATGACCACCATGACGGCGATGCCGGGTTGACCGGGCAGGTCGCCGCCGGCTTCGACGGCACGCCATGCGCGCACCTGCGCGTGCGGTGCGTCGTATGGCCACTTCGCGCGTTCGTCCTCGACCGGAGTTGATCGACATGGCGCGATTTTTTGCGGTGTTTGCGACGGACCAGCCGGGCATGCGCGACGTGCGCGACCGCATGCGGCCGATTCATCGAACCTACCTGCGCTCGGCCGACCAGCACGGCGTGGTCGTGCGGCTCGGCGGGCCGACGCTGGACCCGCACGGCGACGCGATGAACGGCACGCTGCTCGTCGTGGAGGCGGACGACATTCACGCGGTGATGCAGTTCGTCGGCAACGATCCGTACGTGAAGGAAGGGCTGTTTTCGCACGTCGAAGTGCGGCCGTGGGACTGGAGCCTCGGCAATCCCGAGCAGCGGGTGTGAGACATGGAAGCCCGACAACTCTGCCGTTTTTCCGATGTGCCCGACGGCGGCGCGCGGGTCGTCGACGAGGCCTGCATCGGACGCCCCGTGATCGTCGTGAGACGCGGCGGGCAGGTGTGGGCGTATGTGAATCGCTGCCCGCACTTCTCGGTGCCGCTCGATTTCGTTCCGGGTAGCGTTTCCTGTTACCGGTCGCAGGTATTGATGTGCGCCCATCACAGCGCGCTGTTCCGGTTCGACGATGGCGTATGTATCGACGGGCCTTGCTCGGGTTCGGCGCTGGAGGCCGTGACGGTCGAGGTGGATTCCACCGCGTGGATCATCCATCGGGGCGCCTGATTCACGCGTTTCGATGAGCACGGGCGGGGACGATTAATGTGGTGGTCATCGAGTTGATCAATCAGTAAAGCTAACCATGGTTCAGGCGCTATTCGGTTCCGCCTGAATGAGCGCAAGTTCCTTTGAAGCACCGAGCGAGCACCCGCCACGTAGCGGGTGGCGGCCTCGCATTTTCATAAAAAAGACGGAGACGACATGAAACTCAGGTTTGGAGCAGTGATGATGCTTGCCGTGGCGCACGGTGCATCGGCGCAGAGCAGCGTGACGATGTTCGGTCTGATCGACGCGGGCATTTCTTATGTCAGCAACGAGGGCGGCGGAAAGAACGTCAAGTTCGACGACGGCATATTCGCGCCCAATCTCTTCGGCTTTCGCGGAACTGAAGACCTCGGTGGCGGGTATCGCGCGACGTTCGCGCTCGTGAACCAGTTCTCGATGGCGAACGGCAGCATCGTCGGGACGGGGATTTTCGGACGCAACGCGTATGTGGGCCTCGAAAGCAACCGGTTCGGCAGCATCACGCTGGGCAACCAGTACGACTTCATGGTGGATTCGCTCTTTTCGAAGGGGAATGCGATCGCTCGGGATATCTCGGGGCTGTACGGCTTTCGCAACGGCCCGTTCCAGCGTCTGGCGCTGCCGGGCAATCCGACCGGTGCGTTCGATTGGGATCGCACGGCTGGCAGCAAGCCGATCGCGAATTCCGTCAAGTACAGCTCGCCGACGGTCGCGGGTTTTTCCGGCGGCGTGATGTACGCGTTCGGCGGGGTGGCCGGCTCGGTCGGCGCGGACAATGCAGTCAGCGCCGGGGTGAACTACGAGATGGGGGCGTTCGGGGTCGGTGCGGCCTACACGAACGAGAAGTACGGTCCCGCGCCTGGCGTGCCGTCCACCAGCGTGCGCAACTGGGGTGTCGGGATGCATTACGACTTCGGCGCCGTGACCGCGAGTGCGCTGGTGACGACCGTGCGCAACGCGTTCAACGATGCCGGCGTGTGGATGGCGGAGACCGGCGGGCTGTGGCACATCAGGCCCGATGTCGTGCTGGGCGCGAAGTACATGTACATGAAGGGCAACGAAGCGGTGAACGACAACCACGCGCATCAGGTCAGTGTGGCGCTTCAGTACCTGTTTTCGAAACGGACGATGGTTTATGTGTCGGCCGACTACCAACGCGCGAACAGCGGCGCGAATGCACAGGTCAATGGCGTGCTCGATCCGAACGGGGCTTCAGGTTCGGCGAACCAGACGGTGGCGCGGGTGGGGCTGCATACGGTGTTCTGACGGGGCGGCGGGCAGATCCGGTGCCAAGGTCGGCCCGCCAATGGATTACCCCGCCGCTGCGGCCGCCTCTTTGGCCTTGTCCTGCTCCGCCGCCAGCGCGGCATCCGCCGCCTGCGCGCGCTGGATGGCCGGGCGTGTTAGCACGCGGTCGATGTAGGCGCGAATGCGCGGCGTCTCGGGCACCAGCTTGAACATCGTGGTCCAGTTCAGCGCCGAGCCCCACAGCACGTCGACGGCGGTAAAGCGCTCGCCCAGCAGGTAAGGCCCCTTCGCCAGTTGCGCATCGATTGCGTCGACGACGGTATCGAAGTCGCCGTAGGGCGACGTCGAGTAGGCCGCGGGCGGGCGATTCATCGATCGGTCGACGACGGCCGGCTCGAAACACGAACCATAAAACGTCATCCAGCGCAGATAGGGGCCGCGCAACGAATCGCCCGGCGCCGGCGACAGGCCGGCTTCCGGATACAGTTCCGCCGCGTACATGTAGACGGCCGCCTGCTCGGTGACGATCACGTCGCCGTGACGCAGCGCGGGAACCTTGCCCAGCGGATTGATGCGCAGGTATTCGGCGTCGCGGTGTTTTCCGGTGGAGAGATCGAACGCGTGTAATTCATAGGCGGCGCCCAGTTCCTCGAGGAGCATCCGCACGCCGGCCGAGCGGCTGCGCGGAGAGTGGAACAGGATCAGGTGACGGTCTTGCGGCATGGCGGGCTCCGGTGGTGCGTTCGTCGGCAGGGACTCGAATGTAGGACGGTTGCGCCCCCTCGTCTTGGAAAAACCCGCTGTGGCGGTGCATCATTGCGCCTTCACCTCACCGGTTCCCCGACCATGGCCGACCTGCGTAACGTGACCGACACGCCCAAGGGCGTGGTCGGCCCGAAGGCGATCAATCAGCGCTTCCGTCTCAATCGCTATTACCCGCGAGCCGAACTGGCCGGGGTGCTGGATCACCACTGGATCGTCGAATGGGATCTGCGCGGCCAGCCGCCTTACGTGCAGCGCACACTGCCATATCCGTGCGTGAATGTGGTGTTCGACCGGCGGCAGACGGGGATCTTCGGCGTGGTGTCGGGGGCGTTCGAGACGACGCTCGCGGGCGCCGGCAGGGTGATCGGCATGCGGTTCCGGCCGGGCGCGTTCCGGGCGTTTTTCGGCAAGCCGGTGCATTTGACGACCGACAAGGTGCTGCCGGTGTCGACGCTGTTCGACTGCGGCGATGCGGAAGCCGAAGCGGCCGTGCTCGGCGCCGGGGACGATGCTGGAATGGTGGCGGCGGCCGAGGCGCTGCTGTTGCGGGTGCTGCCGCCGCCCGATCCGCAGGTCGAGCGTATTCATGCCATCTTGCAGATGCTGCAGCAGGACATCGGGCTCACGCAGGTGCGGGACCTGGCCGGGCGTGCGGGGTTGAGCGAACGCACGTTGCAGCAGCTCTTTTCCAGCCATGTCGGGGTGACGCCCAAATGGGTGATCCGTCGTTATCGCCTGCACGAAGCCGCGGACAAGCTCGCGGGCGGCGAGGCGGTCGATCTCGCGGAGCTGGCCCAGGCGTTGGGGTATTTCGATCAGGCGCACTTCACGCGCGACTTCCGGAAGCTGGTGGGGAAGGCGCCGGCGGAGTATCGGCGCGAGGACGGGCGGGGATGAGTGGGCGGATTCCTGACGGGGCGCTGCGCGTTTTCCGCCAGTTGTTGTCGCCCAGGCAACACGGTAGTGTGTCCGTTGACCTGCCGCCGTACCGACGACGAACCTATGATGGGCGCGCCGCCCATCCGTGAATGTCGAACGGCGGGTGCGTTGCCGATCATTCCACCCTATAGTGCACGTCGTTGATCGATCTGCAAGAAACTCGGGAGTTCGTCGTGTTTTACCGGAAATCCACATTGGGTCGCTCGAACTTCGCGTGCATCGTCGCCCTGACGATGATGCTCGCGCCGGTCGCGGCGCATGCAGCGCCGGAGGCTGCGGACGGCACGGCGCGCATCGCGTCGGCTGTCCGTTCCGACACGTCGCCGGCACGACCGATAGCCGGCGACGACCCGGTTGCAATCCGGGATGCGCTGAAGAAGCTGCACGTCAATACCCACTCACCTTCGTTGCCCGATCGGGTTCGCGGCCTGGTCTCCAGCGCGGTCGACCGGCATGGCCCGAATCCCGACCTGGCATCCGTCGATCTGGATCGTGACGTGACGTTCGTGGTGCCGGTGCGGTACGGGCTGAGGTACTCGTCACGCCGGCACCTGTTGACGCTGGACGTCGACCTGTTCGACGCAGAGCGCAACGACCGCGCGGGCATCCTGCTCGGAAAAGTCACGACGGGGCCGCGAGGGCGCGGGCTCGTGATTGCACCCGAAGCGAAGGCGAAAGGGTACATCCAGCACGTCGACATCATCGAACTCGATTCCGGCCAAGGCAAAAAGACCGCGATTCGTAGCCGCATGCGGCTATCGCCCGCCGAGCACGCACGAGCGGGTGGCGAATTCGCACTTGTTTTCTCCGGGCGGCTGGTTCGGCCTTACCTGACGGAACAAACCGAGCATGTCGATCCGAGTATCGACGAGCCGACCGACATCACGACGAGGATCTCCACGTTGCACATGGATATCCGTGACATCTCGCTGGTGAGTCAGTCGAGCGGCATCGTCGTGTCGAAGAAGCTGCATTTGTCGAAGTAGCGGGTTTCTCGAGCGGAGCTTCGACCGGCGACGAGGCCCCGCATGCGACGAAGGACGATGCTGCGGGGCGCGGACAGTTGCATCGCCGCCGATCTGCCGCCCGTGCATCCATGAGGCTGCCTCGGCCCTCATGTAAGATGCGCACAGCTTCACCCGGTCTTGAGAGGGGCCGGTTCTCGCGCCACAACGGCAATCAGCCGCACAACAACAAGGAAGCCACGAGATATGCCGGGGATTCCCACAGAAAGCTTTACCGTCTGGCACACGATCCTGTCCGTGGCCCGACACGCACCGTCGCCGCACAACGTTCAGCCATGGCGGGTGCAACTGATCTCGGACGATTGCGCCGAGCTGTTCGTCGACGGCGCGCGCACGCTGCCGAAAGAAGACACGACCGGCGCGTTCCTGCTGTCCGCGATGGGCATGTTCATCGACGCGATCGATCTGCTCGCGGCACCGCATGGCTTGCGCATCGAATGGCAACTGCATCGCCCGGTGCGGGAGTTCGCGGCCATCCTGTCCCGGCCGACGCCGCCGGGGCTGATTCCGTTCGCTGCGTTGCGGCTCGTTGCCAACACCCACGCGGATGCGTCGCGCGACGATCCGTCTGCGCTGATGCTGGCGCGCCGCACGTCGCGCATTTCGATGGACCCGACACCGGTGCCGGATGCCGCCGTCACGCAACTGGCGGCGCTGGCCGACGAATGGGGGCATCGATATACGCACCTGTCGGGTGCGGAACTGATCGAGCCGATCATCGCGGCCAACATCGACGCCGTGTTTCATGACATGAACGTCGCAGACTACCACGATGAAATCACGGCCTGGTTTCGGTTCACGGAACGCTCGACTGCCCGACATCGCGACGGTCTCGACTGGCGCTGCATGAACCTGTCGCGCGCCGAGTTCTGGATGTCCGCGCGTCTGTCGAAGATTCTGACGTTCAAGCCGACGCGCTTCTATTTCAAGCGCCGGTACCGGTCGCAGCTCGGCCATGTGCCGGCGATCGGCGTGTTGAGCGGCGACTTCTTCAATCCGGAGAAGGCGATCGAGTCGGGCCGCTTCCTGCTGCGCTTCTGGCTGGCGCTGACGAGCCTCGGCCTGTACCTGCATCCGTACGGCAACCTGGTCACGAACCCCGACGCCGCCGCGTGGTTCAGCGCGCATACCGGAGTCGACCGCGCATGGCTCGTGTTCAAGGTCGGCTACTCGCGTACGCCGCCGCAAAGCCAACGCAGGGCGCTTGCCGACATCCTCGTCGATGCGCCGGTTCCATCCCATTCGCCGCAATCCGCATGAACACGCTCATTCGCCTCTTTCTCGAAGCCGTTCTCTGGACGCTCTGGTTCCTTCGCCGCGTGATCAGCGTCGACGGACGTCTCTATGTGTTCCTCAACGCGCCGATTTTTCAGCCCTATCTGGCTTATGTCGGCCGCATGCGCGCCCGCGTCGCGTTCCTCAAGGCGAGCACGTCGTGCCCGGCCTACATCGAGTTCCTGAAGGCCGAAGGCTACAAGGCCGGCGGCAAATGGCGGCTGTCGGACCTGCCCGCCATGACCAAGGAGAATTACATCAAGCGCTATTCGATCGAGCAGCGCTGCTACGGTGGCGCCATTCCGAAGTCGGGCGTCGTCATCGACGAATCGTCGGGGTCTACGGGGCAGCCGAACAACTGGGTGCGCAGCGCGGCCGAACGCAGCGACGTCAAGCGCATCCTGCAACTGAACTATCAGCTGGTGTTCCGCGACTCCGGCAAGATGCTGCTGAACTGCTTTGCGCTCGGGCCGTGGGCGACCGGCATGAACGTGTCGATGTCGCTCGTCGACGTCGGCATCATGAAGTCGATCGGCCCCGACAAGGCCAAGCTGATCAACACGCTGAAGCTGTTCGGGCCGAAATACCAGTACCTGATATTCGGCTACCCGCCGTTCATCCGCTCGGTGGTCGACGAATGCGATCTCGACCTGAGCGCGTACCACATCGATTTCATCGTCGGCGGGGAAGGGTTGTCGGAAGCGTTGCGCGACCATCTGCTACGCAAGGCGAGCACGGTGATCTCGTCGTATGGCGCGTCGGACCTCGAGATCAACATCGGCGTCGAGACGCCGACGACGATCGGCCTGCGGCGTGCGTTGCTCACGCGGCCCGAGTTGTGCCGCGAGCTGTTCGGCCGCGATACGCCGCCGATGATCTTCCAGTACAACGCGCTCGATTACGTGATCGAAACGAATGACGATGGCGAACTGCTGGTGACTATCGGAAGGCAGTCGGGCGCCGCGCCGAAGATCCGGTACAACATTCGCGATTCGGGTGGGACGTATCGATTCCGCGAGCTGAACAGGCGTCTGTCGGCACATGGCATGCGCCTGCAGGATTTTGCCGCGCGGACCAGCCATTTCCCGTTCCTGTTCGTGTACGGCCGCAACGATTCGAGCGTGCCGTTCTATGGCGCGAAAGTGTTCCCGTCCGACATCGAGCAGGTTCTGTCCGCTTCGCCGGTGCTGCATGACGCGATCAGCACGTTCCAGCTCGCGACGACCGAGGATGCGCAGTTGACGAGTTTCCTGCACCTCCATCTCGAACGGGCGTTGGGCAGTGCGCCGATGCCGCTCGACGATGCGGCGCTACATGGCGAGATGGTCGAGGGCATGAAGCGCGTGAATCAGGATTTTCGTGAGGTGTCGAGGTTGTTCGATCCGAAACAGGTGGTCGTGCATGTGCATGAGCACGATACGGGGCCGTTCAAGGGGCGGGATATTCGGATCAAGAACAGGTATATCGCGTGAGGGCGTAGGTGTCGGGGTGTTTGGGGCGCGTGTGGTTGGAGGGCGGTGAGGAGGACTGACACAGATCTTCCTTTCGCGTCGCTTACAAGGGCTGGATCGGTGAGGTCATCCGGCTAAAGTGCCGCTCTCCCGACACTTCTTGCGCTACGCGAGCTTTTCGATATAATGAACCATCGTTCGGAATGTCGAACGAGAGAAACCAAGCATCCAGAGTCGGGTTATCCGACGCCAACCTGCCCTCCCGGGCAAGGTGGACGCCCTTGAGGCGATGCGGCCGATTTACGGCAACGAAACGGGAGCAGCATGGCTGGCACCGGTTCGATAACCACTCAACCGGAGCAATCATGCGCCAGGATACCGCTGCTTCCCGCCAGACCGTTTGTGAAGACTGGTCGCACCTCCTTCCCGGTTTCACGCTCACGCATACGGTTCATCTCGTTTCGGGATTGAATCCGGGCATCGTGTCGACAGCGGCTGCCGTACTTGAAGGTGAAACCGCCACGGTCGACCGATGGGCCATCGCCCGTTGTGGCGACGTTCTCGAGCAGAAGATCGTTCTCGGGGAAATGACGGAAGGGCAAGCGGTTCGACTGCGCGATCGACTTGCCGCGCTCGATGGCGTGCTGCGCACGAGGATGGAACATCATTTCGTCCGGGCCGGTTCGGCCGCCTCCGGGAATTGACCGGAGGGTGGCCGTCAGGCGATGCCTGATTGTTGTCGCCGTTCGGCTGATGTTGGTGCCAAATGAAAGCGCTCTGCGTCGCGTGCACATTGGACGTCACCGGTATTTTTGCCCGCGGCCTGGTTAACCCCCCGCCACGAATAACGGCGGCCTGCAGACGGCCCCTCGGCCGCGCGGCGGGACGTCGATTTTCCGCGGCATTCCGCGCCTCGACCACGCGCAATTGCTGTTGGAACAGTTTCGCTTAAGCCTCACCCCGCAGACGTTTGTGGGGATTTCATGGGGCGTAAGGTGAAACTTCGCGAATCGCTTTAAGTGAAACTATTCGAAGTTGCCACGTGCCGAGGTACTTTAATTCTGGTTACGCGTCACCGCTGGTTTCGGTTATGCCCGGAACTCTCTCGGCAAATCAATGACTTGGGTGACCGCCCCGATATCGTCGAATCCGACGGATGTTTGCGTGTCCATCATCAACATCCAAACACTCGCTTTTCCAACAGTTTCGGTTACGTACGTTGCCAGTGGGACCCGCACTGGCGCCTCCCTTACTGATGTGCAGGTGGAACGCTGTGCGCGTCTGATTTCTGAGTTATTGCTTCAGTGTCCGCTTTCGTTCGCCGTAGCCATGCATCGGATGACCGTCGACGTAGAGTTGCGCGAAACCAGTCTTCTTCGGCTCTTCCCACATCTCGCGTCCAATGGAAACAGGCATGTCGCCACTGACCTGGATGTAAAGCATCGTCGTGCCTTCATATTGCTTATCCCACATGTACAAGCGGCTGGTGGCGCCTTCGTTGCGGTAAGCTCCGACGCAGGCGTGCGCGGTGCATCCGGCTACGGAGGTTAGATTCTGAACTGCGAGGTACTGGACAGTGCTTTCGATAGAACGACCAGAACTTTATCGAGAGGTCCTTGGCTATCCCGGGGGTATCCATTGTGTACGTGCGCCGGAAGAGGGCACGTTGCGGCTCGTCTTGAAGATGCCGGTGTCTTATCTCCTCCCGGCGAAGATGAATCGAGGATTCAAGATTTACGTCGTCCCTGTTGAACTGAACGGGCAGTCAACGGTAGGGCTGATGAGCGCATTTTTTGACGACGAGGATTGTCCGCTAACGTTATGGCGTCTCTTGGCGGATGACGGCCCATCCCTCGACCTTCTGTATCTGTTGAGCCGGCGTGAGATTCTGGTTCACATATTTGATGAGCAGAATCGTGAGCTGTTAGGTTATAGAGCCGAGGTCGATGTTCCTCTGATGGCGCAGATGCGCTTGGAGCACGTGAGATTTACCTCGCTAAGTGACTCAAGCTTCGGTCAGGCACATGAGCAGGCGAACATGTGGCTTGGCCTCAGAACAGTGGCCGACGACGCTGACGCGATTTCCGTGCGATTCGAGGAGCCATTGTTTTCGGAGGACTTGACGATAACCGACACACGCCCACAGATGTACCAGTTTCACGGCGGCCAGGGATACGCAATCACGTCGCTGGAGCGGGAGGAGCCAGGAGCATTTCAGGAGCTTGACATCATTTTGATGCTCCAGCGGGTTTTCAAGCCCGAGCAGATTTACCACGCGCCGAGGCGTCACTACGACAAAGAAGAAATTGCGGACGTCATCGTCATAACCGACGACCTGTGTCTGATTGTGCAGGCGAAGGACTCACCGAATACAGAGAAAACGCTACAGCGCACCTTGAAAAGGAAGAAGCTGATGTCGGTGCATCAGGTAAACGATGCCCTGAAGCAGGTAGTAGGCGCAGTGGGTTACGCGGATGCCACGCGGCCGTTTCGCATGATGGTTGGTGAACGCGAGGTCCGTGTAGACATCAGCAAGCACCATCTTCTGTCGTTGGTTATTGTTCGAGAATTATTCACCGATACCTATGCCGAATACAGCAAGTCTTTATTTAGTGCGTTCGACGAGACGAAGCTGCCGTGTATCGCGCTCGACTATGCCGAGTTGCATAAATATACGACTTTCTGCCCAAATCAAGGCAGTTTCCTTGGAGCCTATTTTCAGGTCTTCGATGCCGCGCGCGAACTCGGCGAGTTCCCGCGACTGCGCTTCGGCGCTCGTGACGTTCGTGGGTTATGGGAGCAGGGGGAAGGGTATTGATGCGCATTCGGCATGGCAAAGCCGTAGCTGTTGCGTAAAATTATGCTCCGACCGCTAGCTATTGCAATCCGACATGTCGCAGAAATTTGCCAACGAAACATTCAGAAACGCCGAACCGTCGTGGGCGAATGCTTGCGTAGGGGACAACGGCTCGCCTGACATCGTGGATTATGCAGAAGGCTTTGCAAACGCTGCGCAGGTGCTGCTCGAGCAGGTGCTGCGTCACCGAGGCCTGAAGTATCCGACAGACACCTTTGTTTACCCTATCTGCTTTAACATGCGCCACGCGATAGAACTGTACATAAAGGCGGCTATCGAATCGTTGCGCCCACTGGTTCATCATGATTATCGCCTGCCGGACATCGACGTCCAGACATCACACGATATCGGGAAATTATGGCGTTATTTTAAGGAGCACGCAGTCACGCTCGATTCGCGCTATAAGACAGTCATAGAGCCGTTGGACACGGCTATATCGGATTTTGCAAAAGTAGATGCCACGGGGCAAGTTTTTCGCTATCCGTTTGGACGGGAGAATCAAAAACACCTGACGGAGCTTGCGATAATCAACCTTGGAGTTCTCTGGAGAAAATTTCCCGCACTGATTGAGGGCTTGAAAGCGTTGAACTAACAAGGAAATTTTCTTGGTGATGAGTATCGACACAGGACTTACACTGCGCGGCTCTCGCGATTCGACCTTGTATGCATCGCCTATCAACTACCTCCGAGAGCCGCATGGGGTACACGGGAGTTCGATGTAGCAAAGGCCGAGATTCGAAAGCACTTTAATATCAGTTCCAACGAGTTTTCTCGAGCGGTGAAAGTCATCGAGGCGAACATCGAAATGGCTGCCATTATTGAGGCTCCTCGGGCGCTCGCTCATGTGAAGACAACGCAGCTTACTCTCTATTTCGATTCGTGGTGCAAATTTATTGACCTTGACGATTTGAAGAAACGACATGCTCCCTTGCCTGACGGGAATGATGCCTTACTCGATGCAGAAGTCGGCAACGACGATTCAGGTTTGCTGGAGGAAATACGTGCGCACGCCGCGTTGCGAGCCGAAATTTGGCCGAGTCTCATGGCTAATATATCTCTAGAAGCGCTCGGTGAAATCAGGGCTTTGTACTACTTCTCAAGGAACAACTCTAGACATACCGAGGAATTTGAAAGAGAGCGAGAGCTATGTACTCGCGACCTCGTGGCCGACGGTGATGCTGGAGAAGCGAGATTGCGGCAATCCGCCTTCTACCTCATGGATAAGCCACTGGCGTTGGAGCACGTACTGAACTCATTGCTATTTTTTGGACATATCGAAGTGGCGAATGAGATGCTGCAACGTTATGAACTGTCATCCTACGCGAGCGAAGTGCTCGAGCGTTCTCTTCGACGGTTCAGCTACCGTCATCGTCAAGCCTCTGAGGCAATGAATCGCGACTTAAGACATCCGGCAAACGAATTGTTCGTGCGCTGAGAACAGGTAGCCCGAGTAAAGTTTCCGCCTCTCCCGACCCCGGCCCGCCAGCGACTATAGACTCCGTATCAAACCAGTCACAGACACGCTGGCGCGGGAAAGGCGGCCGGAGCGCGAAAGCGTAAGCATAAGCGACGAAGCGGGGACCGAGATGCTCACGAAACCCACAATACAAGCCATTATGATGCCCTGGTCGGCACGGCGCCGTGGATAGTCGACGTGCATAGACGGGCGTTCGCCTGGAAGCGGAGGAGCGCAGATGAACAAGCCTCGGCATCACCATTTCGTCCCGCGTTTTTACCTCGAAGGTTTTTGCGCCGAGGACGCCCAAGGGCTTGCTGTCTATGACCGCGTTCGGAATGCATATCGCACTCAGCGACCTGCAGAAGTCGCTCACCGGCGCGACTATTACGCCTACGAGGATGAACAGGGCAACCGATTCTTTGACATTGAAGTGGCGCTCAGCGAGGTCGAGACGGCAGCCAGCCGCTCGATTCAGCGTGTCGACAACGGCGGTGACTTGAGTGACGAAGACCGGATGGTGCTCGCAACATATGTGGCGTTTCAGCACACGCGAACACCCGCGTACGCAGCCTGGCTGGAGGCTTTTCGCGCGCATGGAGCCGGACGTGAGGAGGTGGAGGCACTCCCAGAACCACCGGACGCAGCAGTTGGGCGGGTCGAGGCCATTGACGTGATGCTACGACATGCGCCGAGATTTGCTCACGTTTTCCTGCAACTGAACTGGACTATCTGGCGTCGCGAATCGGAGCGCATCTCCTTTGTTACTAGCGATAGTCCAGTTTGCAGGGTTTGGCGGGACCAGCCGGAAGAGGACGTATATGCTGGCGCAGGCTTCCTCTCGCCGGAGGTGATAACCATTCTTCCATTGTCGCAAGCGTCAGCGCTGGCAATGTCTGGCATCGGTGACCAGATGGCGCAGAGGCCGCTTACCCGTGACCAGGTGCGACGCGTAAACCTCGCGGTGGTCAACCAAGCACAGCACTACGTTTTCGGTAGAGATTCGATGCTTGTCGAGAACCTCGTCCGCCGAACGGGAATCAACAGGCGTCAATGGCAGCCCCCGTTGCGCGTCGGCTAGCGCTCCCGATAGTTGCGCCCTATGCTTATCGCGCGGCGAACGAGCGCGGTTGATTGGGACGCTCTGGGTTACCGTAAATTGCAAAAAACAACCGAAATTGCCCGGGGGCAACTGTGGACGCAAAGACAACTTTTTTTTCGGCAGACGCAGCTTTACCGGAGTCTATCGAGAAGCACGTCGGTTTCGTTGAACTCGGCCGAAGATTTCAGCGTTATCGCGATGAAGAGTCGATTGCTGACATCGCGAATCAAAGCTATGTTTCGGCATACGCTAGCCATTATTCAACACTGGACTGGCAGGAACTTTTGTGCCACCGCTTAATCGTTATACTTGGTGAACCGGGCAGCGGGAAGTCGGAGGAGTTGCGCGCTCAACAACACCGTCGTCCCGATGGTTTTTTCTTGCGTCTCGAACAATTAGTGACCGAAGACATCAACGCTATCCTGTCTGACGAGGAGTTAGCCAGACTCGAGCGATGGAAGAAGTCGACCGGTACGGCGCTCTTCCTGCTTGACTCAGTCGATGAGTCAAAGTTAAAGCGCGACGATGATTTCATCGCCGCGCTTGACCGGCTTGGAAAAGCGCTCGGTCCTGCTCGATTTCGGGCGCAGCTGGTAGTGAGCTCGAGAATTAGTGAATGGCGCCCGCAGACAGACCGCAACGCCATAAGAGAGCGGTTCGTAGCTCCGCCCGAAAAGCCGGAAGCGACGCCGGAAGAGGTTCTCGTTACCACAATCCTTCCGCTCACACCGGACCAGGTTCGCATTTACGCCCAGAGCAAAGGCATTCTGAATGCACAGGAATTTCTGGAAGCGTTGAGTAAGCACAATGCTTGGCCTTTTGCTGGTCGTCCGCTCGATGTCGCAAGCCTGTACAGCTATTGGAAGGAAAATCGGCAGCTGAGCGGTCTGACGGCATTGACGGAATACATGGTTCGGAAGCTACTTGCCGAAGTATCCAACAAAGAGCGGAGTGACCCTTTGACGCCCGAGCGTGCGAGGGCAGGCGCCGAATATCTCGCGGCGGCGGCAGTACTTTGCAAGAACCTAAAGTTCGCTGTCCCTGACGACGCTCATATTTCTGGTCAAAGGCACATCGCGGCCGACCTTGTTCTTCCGAGCGATTGGACATCACAGGAAAGGCGAGCGTTGCTCGACCGAGCGTTATTCGATTCGGAAAGCCGCGGTGCACTTTCTTTCCACCATCGGTCACACGTAGAGTACCTCGCTGCGTCCTGGTTTGAGCGCCTGATGGAACATAACTGTCCGTTTGAATCTCTGCGGGAACTACTGTTCGCTCAGTCTAACGGTACAACGACGCTGCGCGCTTCGATGAAGCCCGTTGCTGCTTGGCTGGTGAAGCCTGATGCCTCTGCATGGCGTGGTCGGCTTGAAAACCTATTGTTAGAGACGGCGCCGGAAATTCATCTTCAATGGGGGGACCCGGCGGCGCTGCCGATTCACTATCGCAAACGAGTTCTTGCGGCCATTGTAAAAAAGTACCGAAGCCGCGAGTACGTTCCAATCGAAGTAGACCTCGAATCTCTTGCTCGAATTGCAGACTCCGGGCTTGCAGCAGATATTTCCACCCACCTTCTTGACAACGAAGTCTCAGATGGTTTGAAGGCCCGATTGTTGATGATAGTCATGGAGGGCAAGCTCACGGAATGCGTCGAAAGCGTCGTCGCGCTATTCGAAGGCGCTACAACTTCGGAGGATATACGCCGCTATGCGGTTCTAACGGTTCGCGATGCGGGGACGGAAGCCCATAGACTTCGGCTCGCAGACGGTTATCGGCTCGTCGAGAACATTGACAATAAGACTCTTGGTTATCTCTTTGAGACGCTTTTCCCGACTTGCATATCCGTCGATGGCGCTCTCGAGCTTCTTCAAAGGGCTACGTCCGTAAGCCGCCGCGAAATAGAGTTCCGGGATTCGATTAAGTCTAAGCTGGCGGAGTCTCTCGACAACAGCAACGCGATGCCATTTCTGGAAGGCGTCGTCGCTATGTTGGCGCGGGAGCCACTTAGTACGTCGCGCCGCATATCCGAACATTACTACTGGGTCTCAGAGCTTATCGCGCCAGCACTGGCCGCTGCTTTAGAAAAATTTTCATACTCCGATACAGAAATCGACGCGATATTCAAGGCCATCTTGCAAGTCGAACATAGGACTATGTTTGAGGGCGCAGGCGATTCCGACGAGAAGCTGGAGCTGGAGAAAATTCGGGGTGCACTGGAAAGCAATCTTGGGATGCATCGAGCTATTTTTTGGCGACGTGTTGCTCACTTTCGAGCAACTGAAAAAAAGGAGCCACCAGCGCATAGGCTCGACCCTTATCACAGCGTGCTCCCATGGAGTCGCGCGGATTTGGAGTGGATGATTTCTGATAGTCTCAATTGCACAGACGCAGGTGACAGGCAGGTCGCTATCGAGGCGGCTCTCTTACTGTCATGGAGGACGCATAAGTCCCTATCAGCTGTTGTATGGCGGCTACGTCGGACATTGACTCGCGAGGACCTTCGTCCATTTGTCCTCTCGCATCTTAAGAACCGAGTGATAGCGCCATTTCATAGGCGATATGACAAGTATGTGCGTCAACGCTTCCTCGATGCCCACTGGTGGACAATGAGGAAAATGACGTGGGAGCGTCGACGAAACGAAATTCGATGGAAGCTGTGGTTGTGGACTCATCTTTCAGGAATTCGTTCGGGCCAGTACCCACGTGCTATTCGCTACCTGGTTGAAGTAATGCACGATAGCAGTGCGACGAAATACGGCGTGGTGGCTTGGGAGAAAGTTCGCGCCAAGTGGGGGCGCGCGCCGGCTGCGGCTGCTGAAGCGGGGTGCCTCAATTTCTGGCTGACCTATTCTCCAGAGCTACCACACGAACGGAAAGAAAAAAATTCTGTCGATGTTCGGTCGACCTTTGGTCTGATTGCGCTTCAATCGGAATGGAAGGCCGGCCGTCTAACGTTTGCCGACTTTAGAGAAGCCGATGTGACGCGTGCGGTGAGGTTTGCTTGTTGTGAACTCAACGGCCTGCCGGAATGGTTCGAAGCTCTCGCGCAAGCGTTTCCAGACGAGGTGGCGGACGCTCTGTCTCCTGCTATAGATACCGAATTCAAATATGCTGCTGACCTGCCGCACGTCTATGAGGTGACCTCCAAGCTGGCCGCAGCGAAATCGCCAACTAGAGCGTCTGCTATTGCCGTCTGGCGCACCTTGTCGAGTGTTGACCCACTGCACAATGACGTTCTCAAGCAGGCTACAACAGCGCTGCTGCGAACGAGTGATGCATACTATGACGACCTTGCGAGCCTCGCGCAAACCCGAGTGAAGCAATATGTACCCTCCCACGGCCGCTGGCGGACATGGATGAGTGTGTGGCTCAAATTGGACGCCTTGCCGGCGATTGCGCATCTCGAATCCGTTGTGGCGGGCTGCCCCGCTCAGGGGGAAGCCGACGACCTGGTCATTTCGCTCTGTGCGAGTCTAGGTGGCCGCTTCGGCGGAGAGGTACCGGTGGGGCGCGCTTCGTATCTGTCGCCAGCGTCCTTGGCCCGCCTGCTTCCTTTGGTCTGCCGGCATGTTCGTCGAGAAGATGATATTGACCGGACAAACCAGGGAGCGTATTCGCCTGTCGCTCGCGACGACGCACAGGACTTTCGAGCGAGGCTGTGGGAAGTGCTGCGCACATCGGATTCGCCGGAATGCGACTCAGTATTGCGAGGTTTCCTTGAGAACAGAACTCTGCCAGATGACATTGAATGGATTTGGAGCATACAGGACGAGAGAAACGGTAAGCAAGCTGACCCCACGGCCTGGTTCCCAGAAGACGTACGGTCATTCGGCACCCACTATCGGCACAAGCCTCGCTCGAACTACCAGCTATACGAGCTGGCGACTCGTCTCCTCGTCGAGATTAAGGCCAATGTAGAGATTTCTGAGAATGCGACTGACCGACTGCAGGTACGCGCCGACGACAAAGAAGCGCACTTTCAGGGATTCCTCAAACGGCAACTCGACGACCGGTCCCTGAGCTGGTTTGCGGTTACCCAAGAATCCACGGTAGACCTGAACCAGCGACCAGACCTTCGCATCGAGGTTCCTGGGCTTAATGCTGTTCCAGTTGAAGTGAAGTTAGCGAACCTTGGTTGGACGGTCGAGCAGCTGCTGGAACGTTTGGAGATACAGCTCGTTGGCCAGTATTTGCGGGCCGAAGGTGTCAACTATGGCATCTATGCTGTTGGCAACACTGAACCGACGCGAAAATGGAGACGTCCAAGTGATAACGCGCTTATCCGCTTCCCAGAACTTATCTCGCTTCTTCAGGCAAGGGCGAGCGAGTTGCTTTCACTGTTCCCGGACAACGTCCTTGGATTGACAGTCGTCGGCATCGACTTTTCTGACCCTCGACACCGACAAGGATGAGTCAGGTGGTCATGACGGAATGGTATCGCAGCGGAATCCTTCTGATAAATCGCCCGCCTTGACGACGCAATACCGCTACGGTCCCGATACGTCTTCAGCGTTCGGGAATCGCCCAGACACCCGGCAATGCAGCGGCCGAAACGTCGAGGTCGATGTCCAGCGGATAGTGCCTGAGTAGGCGCATCGCCATCGTTTGAACGCCTCGGACGGTTACCTCGTCGGCAGAAGCGAGCATCAGCAAGAATTCTCGCGTGTCGACAACGGCTTTCGTGCGCTCACGTGGGGGCGTCATCGTCAGCACCGTCAAGCAGACGTTTGGTCACGTCGGTGTATGACGTGACCTCGTTCAGTTCGCACCATCTCTTCCAGACGTACTCAGCATTCAAAGACGAACTGACCTGAGACATTAGTTTTGGTTACCGCTTGCCAGGTGTGGCTCAGCGGCCGGAAAGAGCCGCGTAACCAAAACTGAATCGGGGCTTCGTAACCGAAATTAATGCACCTGAGCACGCTCCCCGCCTTGTCGCCCCCCCTCACTCCACCGTCACCGACTTCGCCAGATTCCTCGGCTTATCGATATCCGTCCCCCGCGCCAACGCCGCGTGATACGCCAGCAGTTGCATCGGCACCGTATGCAGAATCGGCGAAAGCGGCCCGTAGTATTCGTTGAGCCGAATGACTTCGATCCCATCCCCCGGCACCAACCCGCAGTCCACATCCGCGAACACAAAAAGCCGGCCATTCCGCGCACTGACCTCATGCATGTTCGACCTGAGTTTCTCGAGCAGCATGTCATTCGGCGCCACCGCGATCACCGGCATCTCGTTACTGACGAGCGCCAGCGGCCCGTGCTTCAGCTCCCCGGCCGGATAAGCCTCCGCATGAATATAAGAAATCTCCTTCATCTTCAGCGCGCCCTCGAGCGCGATCGGATAATGCATCCCGCGCCCGAGAAACAGCATGTTGTCGCGCCTCGCGAGCAGTTCCGACCACGCCATGATCTGCGGTTCCAGCGCGAGCACTTTCGACATTGCATCGGGCAGATGCCGCAGCGCCCGCAGATGTTCCTTCTCCGCGTCGTCGCTTAGCCGTCCACGCACTTGCGCAAGCGATAGCGTGAGCAGAAACAGCGCGACGAGCTGCGTCGTAAAGGCCTTCGTCGAAGCCACCCCGATCTCGACCCCCGCGCGCGTGACGAACTGCAGCGCACATTCCCGCATCAACGCGCTCGTCGCAACGTTGCAGATCGCGAGCGTATGCATCATCCCGCTTTGCTTCGCGACATGCACGGCGCCGAGCACGTCGGCCGTCTCGCCGCTTTGCGATACTGCGACGACGAGCGTGCGCGGATTCGGCACACTGTCGCGATAACGAAACTCGCTTGCAATTTCCACGCTGGCCGGCAGCTTCGCGATGCTCTCGATCCAGTACTTCGCCGTGAGCGCCGCGTGATAACTCCCGCCGCATGCGAGCAACAGCACCGAATCGACGTCGTTGAACACCCGCCACGCACCATCGCCGAACAGCTCCGGCATGATCGAAGACACATCGAGCAGCGTATCGGCCACCGCCTGCGGCTGCTCGAAGATCTCCTTCTGCATGTAGTAGCGATACGACCCGAGATCGGCCGCGCCGCTATGTGCGGCGACCCGCTGCACCGCGCGCTCGACGCGCTGGCCGTTCGCATCGACGATCCAGTAGCGATGCAGCTGGATATCGGCAACGTCGCCGTTCTCGAGGTACGCGATCCGATCGGTGATCCCCGACAGCGCAATTGCATCGGACGCCAGAAAATTCTCGCCCTCGCCGACACCGACGACGAGCGGCATCCCGTCACGCGCGCCGACGATCCGGTGCGGCTCGTCGCGGCACATCACCGCGATCGCATAGCTGCCGCGCAGTCGCGCGACCGCGCGCCGTACCGCCTCGAACAGATCGCCGTCATACAGGTGGTCTACCAGGTGCGCGATCGCCTCGCTGTCGGTCTGGCTCGCGAACACGTAGCCTTGCGCCTGCAGTTCGGCGCGCAGTTGATCGCAGTTCTCGATGATCCCGTTATGCGACAGCGCGATGCGCGCGTTCGCGTCGCTCGGCGAAAAGTGAGGATGCGCGTTGAGCGTGACGGGTGCGCCATGCGTGGCCCAGCGCGTGTGCGCGATGCCGGTGTAGCCCGACAGCGCTTGCCCGGCGATCTCGCGCTGCAGGTTTGCGACGCGGTCGACGCTGCGGGCGCGCGCCAGCGCCCGGTCGCGGTAGACCACCACGCCGCATGAATCGTAACCGCGGTATTCGAGCCGCTTCAGGCCGTCGACCAGGTTCGGCAGGATGTCCCGCTGGGCGACCGCCCCGACAATTCCACACATATCGCGCTCCGTAAATGTCCTGTCTGGATCAGTGAGAGCGATGGTAGAGGGCGTCGGATGGAATTAAATTTCAAAATATACGAATAAATGAAATGGATAGCTGATCGTCTATCATGTTGAAATTAAATTTCACGCCCTGACCGAAAGGAGCCGCCGATGGCCGGCATCACCCTCGACGATCTCGACCTGCGCATTCTCGCGATCCTGCAAGACGACGCGTCGGTGTCGAACCTGCAACTCGCCGAGCGCGCGCTGTCGTCGCCGCCCACCTGCATGCGCCGCGTGCGGCGGCTGACGGAGGCGGGCGTGATCCGCCGGCAGGTCGCGGTGCTCGACCCGGTGGCGATCGGCACGGCCGTCACCGCGCTGATCGAGATCAGTCTCGACCGGCAGACGGCGGAAGACTACGACGCGTTCGAAGCGTACGTGTGCGCGGAGCCGGCGGTCACGCAGTGCTACCGCGTGTCGCCGGGGCCCGATTTCGTCGTGGTGGCCGATCTGGCCGACGTCGCCGAATACGACGAATTCGCGCGCCGGCTGTTCACCGGCGCATCGAACGTCCGCAACGTGCGGACGTTCTTCTCGACGCATCGCGCGAAATTCGAGGCGAACGCGCGGGTCACGCATGCGATGCGCAAGCGCGCGTGAAGCGATAGCACGGTTCGCGAGGCGTGCGCGATGCGCTCGCGATTCGATTACGCGGCCGCGTCGGCCGCTTCGATCAGCTGCAGCGGCTTGCCATATCCGAAGCAATGCGCGGGCTCCGGAAACACGTGTTGCCGCACGTCGTGCGCATACTGGCGGATCGCGTCGCGCATCACGGTGTTCGCATCGGCGTAACGCTTCACGAAGCGCGGCGTGTACGCATCGAAAGCGCCGATCATGTCCTCGGTCACGAGCACCTGCCCGTCGCACGCCGGCGATGCGCCGATGCCGATCGTCGGGATCGTCAGCGTTTCGGTCAGGTGGCGCGCGAGCGCTTCGGCGGTGCCTTCGATGACGACGCTGAACGCGCCGGCCCGTTCGGCCGAGCACGCGGCGTCGAACACCTGCGCGGCCGAGCGCGGGTCCATCCCCTGCGCGCGGAAGCCGCCCGTCGCGTTGGCCTGCTGCGGCATGAGGCCGACGTGCGCCATCACCGGGATGCCGCGCTCGGTCAGGAAGCGGATCGTGTCGGCCATCTCGCTGCCGCCTTCGAGCTTCACGGCCTGTGCACCGGTTTCGGCGAGCAGGCGCGCGGCGGAGCGATACGCTTGCGCCGGCGATTCCTGATAAGTCGAGAACGGCAGGTCGACGACGACGCATGCCTGCGCGGCGCCGCGTACGACGGCCGCGCCGTGTGCAATCATCATGTCGAGCGTGACGCGTAGCGTATCGGGCATCCCGTACAGCACCATGCCGACGGAGTCGCCGACGATGATCACGTCGGCCACTTCGTCGACGAGTTTCGCCATCGGCGCGGAGTAGGCGGTCAGCGAGACGAGGCTGCCGACGCCTTTGGTCGAACGGATCGCGGTGACGGTCTTGCGGGTGGTGCGGGTATGAGCGCTCATGGGCTGAAGCCGTGTGAAAGAAGAGCCGCCACGGTAGCATCGCGCTCGTTCGTGCAATGACCTTCGGAGGACGTCTTATGTTGCTGGCGGGACAATCGGGTGACCCTTACGCGGTGCCGCCGATGGCGCGCCTGCCGAGGCCGCTGTATGTGCGTGCGTTCGAGATTCCCGGCAACGCGAGCGTCGACGCGCACAGTCATCCGTGGGCGCAGCTGATGTATGCGACGAGCGGCGTGCTCGAGGTATCGACGCCGTCGGGCCGGCAGCTGCTGCCGCCGCACTATGCGATGTGGATACCGCCGCACGTGCCGCATGCGGTGTCGACGCGCGATTGTGTCGCGTTCCACAGCCTGTATCTCGATGCGGCGATCGCGCGCGACGACGTGCACGACGATTGCGCGATCCTCTGCATGACGCCGCTGCTGCGCGAGCTGGTGATCGCCACGGCCGAATTGCCGGTGAACTACGACGAGACGGGGCCGGACGGTGCGCTCGTCTGCCTGATCGCCGACCGGATCGCACGGATGCGGGCGGCGCCGCTGACGGTGCCGCTGCCGCGCGATCCGCGTCTGCTGAAAATCGCGCGTGCGTTGCATGCGTATCCGGGCGATACGCGCAATCTCGACGAATGGGGGCATCAGGTCGGTGCGACGCGACGGACGCTGTCGCGGCTGTTCCGGCAGGACACGGGGCTGTCGTTCACCGAATGGCGGCAGGCGGTGCGGCTGCTGGCGTCGCTGCCGCTGCTCGAGGCGGGCGAGCCGATCGGCGCGGTGGCCGCGCAACTGGGCTACGACTCGACGTCGTCGTTCATCGCGCTGTTCCAGGCGAAATTCCGCGTGACGCCCGGCGCGTATGCGAAGCGTGAAGCGCGCCGGCCCGTGCTGAGCGCGTGACGCGGCGGCCCGCCCTCGCTCAGAACGCGAGCGTCTGCTGCGCCGGACGGCCGGTGCCGCGCTCGAACCCCGCGCCTTCGAGCGACAGCAGCGCACGCTTGCGGTCGATGCCGCCCGCATAACCGGTCAGGCTGCCCGATGCGCCGACCACGCGATGGCACGGCACCATGATCGATACGGGGTTCCGGCCGACTGCACCGCCCACGGCGCGCGCGCCGCTCATCGGCAACCCGACGCGCTCGGTGATGTCGCCGTACGTCACGAGTTCGCCGAACGGAATCGCGAGCAGTTCCTTCCATACACGTCGCTGAAACGCGGTGCCGCGCAGTTGAATCGGCACCGAGAACGTTTCGCGCGTGCCGGTGAAGTACTCGGCGATTTCTTCCGCGACCTTGCGCGCGATCGGTGGCGTCGCGAGCGCGTCCGCTTCGGTCACGATCGCAACCGGCGGGAAGTATTTCTGGCCGACGAAGTAGAGGCCCGTCAGCGCATCGTGCTCGATACGTACCGCGATGTCGCCCAGCGGGCTCGGAATCAGGTGAGCAGGAGTCAACGCAACATTTCTCCGTGAAGGGGCCGCACGAGCGGCATACGCGCACCACGGCGCCCGGCGCGCCGCATGCGTCGCGGCAGGCGAGGGGAATCGACGCGCATGGGGCGACTGTAAACCATCCCGGCCCCGATCCTGGCCGGATTCGGACATGTGCATCCGTGACCGTGCGCTCGCCCTGGTGGCGGGAAAATCCCGGAAAAACGGTTAATGCCACATTGCAAAACAGTCGTCTCTTTTGCCGCGACCAATTTGAGATGACTCATCGAAATCCCCGACTGACAGGGCGCCGGCTGACGACCTATCCTTTGAAAAACGTTTTCCAGATTGATCGGCGGATTCGGCCGTGCGCGACAGCGCGCCGCCGTCCGCCCCGGCGCCGGTCGCCGGTCAACGAATACCGTGCGGCGCGACGGGCGCGGCCGCGCATCGGAGACATTCATGCAATCTGCCGTCGTCGGCGCCGTGCGCGCGGCCGCCAGCCGCTACCGCTGGACCGTCTGTGCGCTGCTGTTTTTCGCGACCGTGATCAACTACATGGACCGGCAGATCCTCGGCCTGCTCGCACCGATGCTCCAGCACGACATCGGCTGGACCCAGGTGCAGTACGGCCGGATCGTGATGGCGTTTTCCGCGTTCTATGCCCTCGGCCTGCTCGGCTTCGGGCGGATCGTCGACTGGCTCGGCACGCGCGTCTCGTACGCGGTCGCGATGCTCGTGTGGAGCATCGCCGCGATGCTGCACGCGGCGGTCGGCTCGGTCATGGGTTTCGCGTTCGTGCGTGCGCTGCTCGGGATCGGCGAGGGCGGCAACTTCCCGGCCGCGATCAAGACGACGGCCGAATGGTTTCCGCGCCGCGAACGTGCGCTCGCCACCGGCATCTTCAACTCGGGCGCGAACATCGGCGCGGTGTTCGCGCCGGCGATCATCCCGGCCATCGCGGTGGCCTACGGCTGGCGTGCGGCGTTCGTGATCATCGGCGCGATCGGCATCGTGTGGCTCGCGGTGTGGCTCGTGCTCTATCGCCAGGCCGATACGCGCGCGCTCGCCGCGGAATACGACGAGCCGCGCGATGAAGCGGAAGCGCTCGACGCGGCGAACGCGAACGCCGGCGCGCCGCGCTGGGGCGAACTGATCCGCAAGCGCGAAACGTGGGCGTTCCTGATCGGCAAGTTCCTGACCGACCCGGTGTGGTGGTTCTACCTGTTCTGGCTGCCGAAGTGGCTCAACGAATCGCGCGGGATGGACATGCAGCACATCGGCCTGCCGCTCGTCTGCATCTATGCGTTGACGACGGTCGGCAGCATCGGCGGCGGCTGGCTGTCGTCGATGCTGCTGCGCGCGGGCTGGAGCGTGAACCGCGCGCGCAAGACGGCGATGCTGATCTGCGCGTGCTGCGTGCTGCCGATCGCGTTCGTGTCGCAGGTGCAGAGCCTGTGGGTCGCGGTGCTGATCGTCGGCCTCGCCGCCGCCGCGCACCAGGGCTGGTCGGCGAACCTGTTCACGACGGCGTCCGACCTGTTTCCGCGCCGCGCGGTTGCCTCGGTGGTCGGGATCGGCGGGATGGCCGGTTCGATCGGCGGCGTGCTGTTCTCGGAAGTGATCGGCCAGGTGCTGCAGCGCACGGGCCACTACTGGGTGCTGTTCGCGATCGGCGCGTCGGCCTACCTGCTCGCGCTGGCCGTGATGCACATGCTCACGCCGAAGATGAAGCCGGCGCAACTCGACGCGTGAAGGCGTGATCGCGTATTCACGGCATCGCATATCCGAAAACGAACGCGCCGCCCTTGGGCGGCGCGTTTCGTTTGGTGGCTCGAGGCGGGGAACTCAACCGGCCGCGGCCGTCGACGCGCGCATGATCAGCCGCGGCTCGAACGTCGAATAACTCGCATCGGTGCGCCCCGCGAGCGCGTCGATCAGCTTCTGCATCGCGAGCTCGCCCATGTTCTCGCTCTGGATGTCGACGGTCGTCAGCGCGGGCGCCGCGTATTCGCCGTACGGCACGTTGTCGATGCCCGCGACCGATACGTCTTGCGGCAGCCGGAAGCCGAGCGACGCGGCTTCCTTCATGAAGCCGAGCGCGATCAGGTCGTTGTAGCAGATCACGGCTTGCGGACGCTGCGGCCCGAGCATCACGCGCGAACACGCGCGCTCGCCGGCCTCGGCGGTCGGCGCATGCGCATCGTGCACGTCGAGCGTGAGCCCGGCTTCGGCGAGGCAGTCGCGCGCGCCCTGGATCCGCTCGTCGTTCACGCGCGCGGTGCCGAAGCCGAGATACGCGATGCGCGTGTGGCCGAGATTGAGCAGATGGCGCGCGAGCATGTAGGTCGACAGCCGGTTGTCGATGCCGACGCTCGGAATCGGCAGGCCGGGGCTGCGGCGCAGCAGCACGAGCGGCTTGTTGAGGTCGAGCATCCAGCCGGCTTCGTCGTCGGGCATCCGCGTGCTGACGATCAGCCCGTCGACGCGCTGCGCGAGCGCCTCGATCAGCGAGCGTTCGCGTGCCTGGTTCTCCTCGGTATCGACGAGCAGCAGCGTGTAGTCGTGCTGCAGCGCGACGCGGTTCGCCCCCTTCACCACGTTCGTGAAGTGCGGGTTGCTGATGTCGAGGATCACGAGGCCGATGGTGCGCGTGCGGCCGGTGATCATCGAGCGCGCGAGCGGGTTCGAACGGTAGCCGAGCCGCTCGATCGCCTCCTTGAGCCGGGCCTCGACGGTCGGCGAAAAGCGCTGCGTGCCGTTCACGTACTTCGATACCGTCGCGACCGACACGCCGGCTTCCGCCGCCACGTCGCGGATCGTCGGGGAAACTTTTTTCATGCGGAGGGTAACGTTTTCGTTCGATAACGCCGGATTGTGGCAGAAAACGGGGCCGTGCGGCCACGCGCCGATATCGGGAAAGTGCGGATGGCTGCGAGCGGGTTCGGCCATTGACGTTCGGCCGCGCTCCCGCGTATAGTTGGAAAACGTTTTCCGATCCAGTCAGATTTCAGGTCAGATTCAAGGAGATTCGATGAACGCCTCATCCACCGGCGCGCGCAAACCGTTCGGGCGCCTGCTGCTGACGGGCGCGGCCGGCAACCTCGGCCGCCAGTTGCGCGGCGCGCTCGCCGACTGGGCCGACGTCGTGCGCGTCAGCGACATCGCGACGCTCGGCGACGCGGCCGCGCATGAAGAAACCCGCGTCGTCGACCTGGCCGATCGCCCGGCCGTGATGCAGCTCGTCGACGGCGTGGACGCGATCGTCCACCTCGGCGGCATTTCGGTCGATGCACCGTTCGACGACCTCGTCGGTGCGAACATCACCGGCACGTACAACCTGTACGAAGCCGCGCGCAAGCATGGCGTGAAGCGCGTCGTGTTCGCGAGCTCGAATCATGCGATCGGTTTCCATCCGGTCACGGAAGTGCTCGATGCCGATTCGCCGCTGCGCCCCGACAGCCTGTATGGCGTGACGAAGTGCTTCGGCGAATCGCTGTCGCGCTATTACTTCGACCGCTTCGGGATCGAGACGGTATGCCTGCGGATCGGCTCGTCGTTCGAAGTACCGAAGAATCCGCGCATGCTGGTGACGTTCCTCAGCTATCGCGACTTCATCGAGCTCGTGCGCTGCTCGCTGCTGACGAACCGCGTCGGGCATGCGATCGTGTACGGCGCGTCGGACAACCCGGTGAAGTGGTGGGACAACACGAAGGCCGGCTTCCTCGGCTTCCGCCCGCGCGACAGTTCGGAGCAGTTCGCCGGGTTGTTCCCGGTGGCGGCGCCGACCGCCGACTACGACGATCCCGCGCAGCGGTTCCAGGGCGGCGGGTTCGTCGTCGGCGAGCCGATGGAGCGCAACGCGTCGTAAGCGCCGCCGGCGTCGCGGCGGCGGTTCAGCGCAGGATGTCGGTCGCGCGGTGCCGCGCGTCGACACCGTCGATCAGGATCAGCGGGCCGCTCGCGTGACGCGCGCGCAGCGGCTGGATCTGCCGATACGCATCCGATTCGTACCATGCACGCGCGGTGGCGAGATCGGGGAACGCGATCGCGATCAGGTCGCCGCGCCACACGCCTTCGCGTACTTCCGGCCGTGCGCCGTGAATCACGAAATGGCCGTCATACGGCGCGAGCGTGCCGTCGATGCGTTCGAGGTACTCGACGATGTCGTCGCACATCTCGACGTCGTGCAGGTGGGCGATGGCGTAGGCGGTCATGGCGGGCTCCGTGGCGTGAGGTGAGTCGATGGAGCCATGATCACGGTGCGGGCGGCGCGCGTCGATTACCTGCGACGTAAGGAAATCCGCGCGGCCGCTAACGATGGCACGTGCCGGCAGACACGCCGCCCGGGTGGTGCGGCAGCATCTACGCATATCGCTTGCCCGCAAGCGCGCCCGCACGCAGCGTCATTCGTACAGCTACGCATTCGTCAACGCGGCTTGCTGCAAGCCGGATCGGTTCCGCGCCGCTCGGCCGAATCGCACCAGTAACCCGGCCGCCACGCTTCGAACGTGACGGCTTTTGCCGCATCGGCGCGCGTGACGCGCACCGGGTCGGCTTTCAGCGCATCGCCGTTCGGGTCGTCGTTGAGCCGCCAGTTCCGCATGACTTCGCGATGAAACACCCACGTGCGGTGCGCGGCGTCGTAGCGAAACGTCACGCGGTCGCGCCAGTGGCTCGGCCCCGCGAATACGCCCTGTTCGACCGTGAAGGTGCGGGGTTCGATCGTGAGCGCGTTCTCGGCGACGCCATCGAGATACGGGTCGCCCATCCCGCCTTCGTCGGCTTTCATGATCACGGTGTCGTTGCGCGCCGCGAGCCGGTAGTGCCCGTCCTTGCCCGGCAGGAAGATCATCAGCGGACGCAGCGATGCGTTGCGCATCGAATCGCCGGGCTGGTGCGCGACGACCACATAGCCGATGCGGGAGCTGTCGGTCAGGCGTCCCGACGCGGCATCCAGCGCTTCGTAGCCGGCGGGAAGCTGCGCGACGATATCGTCCGGAAGGGCGGGTGTATCCGGGCAACGGATTGAAGAAGGCGTGTCGCCGCACGTCGCGGCGTAGGTGCCGCCGATGCCGGACGTCAGCAGCGCGGCGACGAGGCATCCTGTGATGCGGGAGATCGTCATGCGGATCGGGTCTGGAGGTCGCGCCGCGAAAGCCGGCGCACACGCGCCGACTCGTCTCGCCGCAGCGCGGGTTGATCGTTCGTCGGGGGCGCAGTGTAACCGGTCATGCGCGCTTGCGCGTCGGCCTCGGGGCCGGCACGGGCGCGGGCGCCGGCGGTGCGTCGGCCTGCTCGCACAGCCGATCGAGCATCCGCTGCGCGGCGTCCGCGCAATCCTCGCCCGCCGGCTTGTTTTCGATCTCGTCGATCAGCGTTTCCAGATGCTGCCGGTTCTGCGCGAGACGCCGTTCGAGCAGCGCGATTTCGTCGACCTTGTGGCGCAGCGCGACCAGCAGTTCGTCGTGCGGCCATGCACCGAGATTCGGCGGCAGCACCGCGCGGATCTCGTCGAGCGAGAAGCCCGCGCCCTGCGCGCGGTCGATGATCGCGAGCCGCGTCAACGCTTCCGGCCCGTATTCCCGATAGCCGTTCGCCTGGCGGCGGGCCGGCTCGAGCAGGCCGCTCGCTTCGTAGAAGCGGATGCGCGACGCCGCGAGGCCGCTCGCCTTCGCCAGTTCGCCGATTTTCATGGTGGGCTCCAAAAGGGCTTGACCTTAAAGTTGACTTTAAAGTTATCGTTGGGCATCGTCAATCGAGGGTGCCCTCCATGAACCTGTTTACGCCGCTGACACTGCCCAACGGGGCGGTGATTCCGAACCGTCTGGCCAAGGCCGCGATGGAAGAGAACATGGCCGATGCGAACCACGCGCCATCCGACGCACTGCTGCGCCTGTACCAGGCGTGGGCCGACGGTCAGGTCGGGCTGATCCTGACCGGCAACGTGATGGTGGACGGTCGCGCGATGACGGGACCGAACGGCGTCGTGCTCGAAAGCGACGCGCATCTCGACCGTTTCCGCCGCTGGGCGCAGATCGCGCGCTCGAACGGCGCGCACGTGTGGATGCAGATCAATCACCCGGGGCGCCAGATGCAGGCGGCGCTCGGCCAGACGACGCTCGCGCCGTCGGCCGTGCCGCTCGCGCTCGGCGCGCTGTCGAAGCAGTTTCCGGTGCCGAAGGAAATGACGGCAGCCGATATCGCGGACGTGCAGCAGCGCTTCGTGCGCGCCGCGCAGCTCGCGGAGCAAAGCGGCTTCACCGGCGTGCAAGTGCACGCGGCGCACGGCTATCTGCTGAGCCAGTTCCTGTCGCCGCTGACGAACCGTCGGCAGGATCAGTGGGGCGGCAGCATCGAGAATCGCGCGCGCCTGCTGCTCGACATCGTGAAGGCGGTGCGCGCGGCGGTGTCGCCGGCATTCGTCGTCGCGGTGAAGCTGAACTCGGCCGATTTCCAGCGCGGCGGCTTCAGCGCGGACGATGCGAAGCGCGTGGTCGAACTGCTGAATCCGCTCGGCGTCGATCTCGTCGAACTGTCGGGCGGCAGCTATGAAGTGCCGGCGATGCAGGGCGAGGCGCGCGACGGGCGCACGCTGGCCCGCGAAGCGTATTTCCTCGAATTCGCGCGCGATATCACGGCGGTCGCGCAGATGCCGCTGATGGTCACGGGCGGCATCCGGCGCCGCGCGGTGGCCGAGCAGGTGGTGGACAGCGGCGTGGCGATGGTCGGCATCGCGACCGCGCTGTCGATCGACCCGAACCTGCCGCGCGACTGGCGAGCCGGCAAGGACAGCGCGCCGGTGCTGCAGCCGATCCGATGGAAGAACAAGGTGCTGGGCTCGCTGGCGAACATGGCCGTCGTCAAGTTCCAGCTGACGCGGCTCAGCGAAGGCCGGCGCACGCATCCGCAGGTGTCGCCGCTCCGCGCGCTGGTCGGGCAGCAACTGGCCGCGCAGTGCCAGACGCGGCGCTACCGCAAGTGGATGGCGGGGCGCGCGGCGGCCACGCGTGCGTGATGTGCGCGCCGCCGTGCCTGTTCCGGCGGCACGCGCGCCGCGTCAGAACCGGTAGCTCGCGAGCACTTCGAGCCGCCGGTCGTTGCCGAGCAGGTACTGCGTCTCGTTGTAGTACGCGGACTGCACGAAGCGGCGATTGAACACGTTGTACGCGCGCGCCGTGATCGTCGTGTCCTTGCGCGGTTTCCATGCGAGGCCGAGGTCGACGGTGGTATACGACGGCATCACGAGCTGGTTCGCGGTATCGGCGAAGCGCTTGCCGACGTACTTGACGCCCGCGATGCCCGTCCAGTCCGGCGCGAAGCGCCAGCTCACCCACAGGTTCGCGAGCCGCTGTGGCACCGACACCGGCACGTTGCCCGCGCGCGAGACCGTCGTGCCGCCGGACGTCTGCTGGAAGTCATCGTATTTCGCGCGCAGGATCGACACGTTCGCGTCGACGCGCCAGTCCTTCGCGATCTCCGCGCCGACCGTCGCCTCGAGCCCGCGCGACGACTGCCGGCCGACCTGGATCGACTGGTTCGGGTTCAGCGGATCGGCCGTCAGCAGATTGCTCTTGACGATCCGGTATGCCGCGAGCGTCCATTCCGCCTTGCCGTCCAGGAACGACTGCTTCACGCCGATTTCGATCTGCCGGCCGGTCGCGAGCGTGAAGTTCGCCTTCGACGCATTCAGCGACAGCAGCGAGCTGATCGGGTCGGCCGCGACCGAATACTGGCCGTACACGGCGAGGCCCGGCTGCACGTCGTACACGGTGCCGATGCGCCAGCCCGTGTTCGCGAACACCTTCGTGAACGCGCCGCCGTTCACGAGATCGTCGCGATTCACGCTCGCGTGGTCGTAGCGCAGCCCGCCGATCACCGACCAGCGCGGCGTGATGGCCAGCCGGTTCTCGGCGAACAGCGCGTACTGGTTCGCCTGGCTGCGGTACTTCGGATAGGTGCCGGCCGTGTTGATGAAGCTGCCCGGATCGAAGCTGAACGGGTCGACCGTCGACGTGCCCGAATAGGGCGCGTTGTTGTCGTGCTGGAACGTCGTGTGATTGAACTCGACACCCGTCGAGAACGTGTTGCGCATGCCGAGCAGCGCGGTGGTCACGGTCGCCGCCGTCACGTTCCCGTACTGCTCCTGGTCGTGGAAGATTTCCGTGTAGCTGCTGCGCCGGACCTGCGTGGTCGACGGCAGATACGTGTAGTACTCCGCATCCTTCCAGTGACGGTTGCTTTTCATCCGGTACAGCGTGGTCGTCACGTTCAGGCTGTCGCTCGGCTGCCAGTTCGCCGATACCGTCGCCCAGCTGTCGCGGAACGCGATGTCGCTGTCGCCGACGTTGTAGTTCTTCTTGTCGAGCGCACGATCGCGCGCGCCGTTGACGAGCGGCACGCCGAAATACTGCATCGGATGCTGGAAGCCCTGCGCGTACGACGCCGTCACGTACAGGTCGGACGTCACGTCGTAGCGCAGCGCACCGGAGATCGACAGGTTGCGGGAATTGCCGCGGTCCACCCAGTTCGACGAGCGGTTGCCGCTGATGTCGAAGCGGTACGACAGCCTGTCGTTGATCGCGCCGCCGCTGCCGAACGCGACCCGCGCGGTGCCCTCGGTGCCGCCGCCCGCCTGCAGCTCGTTGCGGATCGGGCCGCGCGTCGGCTTCTTCGGGACGATGTTGACGACACCGCCGATCGCCCCTTCGCCGTAGATCACCGAAGCCGGGCCGCGCAGCACGTCGATATGGTCGACCGACCACGTATCGAACGGAAAGGTGATGCCGATCGCGCCGTACGGGCGCACGCCGTCATAGAGCTGCGTGACCGACGACGCGCCGACGAAGCCGCGCGCGCCGAGCTCCGAGCCGCCGTTGCCGGGATGCGGTGATGCGCTGATGCCGGCGGCGCGGCTCACGGCGTCGACGATCGAACTGTCGCCGCGCGTGTCGAGCGTCTTGCGATCGATCTGTTCGACGCTCGCGGGCGTTTCGAGCGACGACAGGCCGAGACGGCTGCCGGTATCCAGCGGTTGCGTGAGCGGCGTTGCCTTCTGCGCGTTGACGCGAATCGGCGCAAGCGTGGCGCCGGTGTTCGCGGCGTCGCTTTCCTGGGCCTGCCCGGCCGGCGCGAAGGCCGCGAGCAAGGCGGCGGGCAGCATCGAACTGAACTTCATGTTTCGGTTTCCTTTGAATCTGTGTAACGAGCGATACCGCAGGCGGCGCGTCAGAACGCGTACCGCATGCCGGCGAACACGCTGCGTCCTTCGCCCGGATAGAAGATCGCGGTGTTCGCGGTGCGCGCATTCGCGACGGTGCTGATGTCGCTGACGTAGCGCTTGTTGGTCAGGTTGCGCGCGTCGACGAACAGCGACAGTCCATTGCGAAAGTCGTAGCCGGCCTGCAGCCCGAGCAGCGCGTAGCTCGGCACGCGCAACGTGTTCGCATCGTCGGCCCATGCGCCCGACGGCACCCAGTCGAGCGTGGCCGCGATGTGGAAGCCGCTCGGGCGCGCGTAACCCAGCGTCGCGCGCAGCACGTTCAGCGGCACGCCCGCGATCCGGTTGTTGCCGTACTGCGGGTCGTTCTTGAAGCGGAAGTCGTTCAGGTTCCAGATGCCGGACAGCGTGATCTTGTCGCCCACGCCGCGGCCGGTGACGTTGCGCAACAGCTCGACCGACGCACCGGCCTCGATCCCCTGCAGCACCGTCCTGTTCGCATTGAACGTCGCCGCCGGCACGTCCGGGTTCGTCGTGTACTGCAGCAACTGGTCGCGCACGAGCGAGCGATAGGCGGTCACGTCCCAGCTCACGCGCTCGCGCGAGCCGCGCGTGCCGAACTCGATCGTCCATGCGTGCTGCGCCGCGAGCGGCGTGAAGCGCGTCGTGTTCGAGAAGGTCTGCGTGAGGTCGGTGAAGTCGGGCACGTCCTGGCTGCGCGTGATATCGACGTAGGCCTGGGTGTTCGCGTCCGGCTGCCACAGCAGCCCGAGCTTCGGATTGACGCCGCTGTAGCTCGCGTTCGTCGACTTGTAGTTCGGGTCGCGCGGCAGCCCGCCGTTGTCGATGTACTCGCGCACCGAATGCAGCGCCTTCACGCCGGTCATCAGCGCGACGGTCGGCATGAAGAACAGCCGGTTCTCGACGTACGCTTCATAGTTGAACGCCGTCTGCGTCGAGTCGAGCGTCTGCGCGCCCTTGTTGCCGTTGACGTTCACGTACTGGTTCGCCTGCGTGCGGCCGCCGAAGAAGCGCGCGCCGACGATCAGGTCGTTGCGCATCCCGCCGAGCGTCAGGCGGCCGGTGTAGCGCGGTGCGAAACCGTAGGTCCAGCCGTCCTGGTCGAGCGCCTGGAAGATCGGGTGATAGAGGCTCTTGTGAATCGCCCACGTGTCGAATTGCAGTTCGCCCGAATCGAGCTTCACCGTCGTGCGGTTGGCGATCCGCTCGGTGCGCGTGTTGCGCGCCTGATCGCCCGATATCGCGTTCGGCGCTGCCCTGGTCGGATCGTTCAGCGCGTCGGACAGCGACAGCGTGCCCGGCAGCAGCTGGTCGACGACGTACACGCCGACGTAGAAGCGCGTTTCGACGGCCGGGCTGAACCGGTAGCCGACGTTCGCGTTGAACTGCTCGTATTGCCCCTTCGAATGATCGCGATAACCGTCCGAATGATTGACGCTGAAGTTCGCGAGGAAGTCGAGCGGGCCGAGCACGCGCGAGATCTGCGCGCTCGTGCGCACCGTGCCGTAGCTGCCGCCTTCCACGCGCACGATGTTCGGCGCGTCGGCGGTGTGGGCGGTCGGTGTGATGAAGTCGATCGCGCCGCCGAGGGTCGATGCGCCGTACGCGAGGCCGTTGCCGCCCTTGTAGACCTGCACCGCCTGCAGCGCGAGCGGATCGATCTGGTAGTAGTCGCCGCTGCCGTCGGCGAGGTTGGTCGGGATGCCGTCCTGCAGGATCTCGAGGCCGCGCGTGTGATACGAGCGGGCAATCCCCGAGCCGCGGATCGACAGGCGCAACTCCTGGCCGTAGCGGTTCTCGACGAACACGCCGGGCACGTCCTTCAGCACGTCGCGCAGTGTGAAGGCGTAGGTGTTCTGGTAGCTGTCGGCATCGACGAAGCCCACCGAGCCGACCGTCTGGTCGAGCGTGCGCTTCAGGTCGACGGTCGATTTCGACGTCAGGGAGTCTGCCGCGCGAGTCGCGTTGACGTTGATCGCGGGCAGCGTCGATGCGGTCGGCGCGTCGGTCGGCGCGGCGCCTTGTGCGCATGCGGCTGACGCGGAGAGCACGGAGATCGCGCCGGACAGCGCGACGGCAATACGGGTCGAGGGAAACATGTCGTTGTACGTAGGGTTGGAATGACGATGATGAAACGGACACGATGCGCGCCATGCGCGGCGCCGGCCGCCGCGCGTGGTCACGCGCGCGGGCTCGGCATCGGGCAGCAGCAAGGCGGGCAGGCGAAGCGGACGGCGCCGCGCGATGTGCGGCGACGCGGTCGCGAGGTGCGTCAGGCGCGGGAGGAGGGTGGCCCGCGGGCGGCGAGCGCGTAGCGCTTCGAAGGGGGGCGGGCCGCGGGGATCGGCGGCGCGGGCGTCGCATGCCGCACGGCCGGGGCGGCGGACAGGAACGCCGCGTACTGCAACGGCGGATGGCCGGCGAGCAGGCCGCAATAACCGCAGCGTTCGAAATGCGCATCGGCGGGCGCATGCGGTTCCGCGTGCGCCACGAGCGTATTGCCGGTTGCCGAGCAGATCGGCGCGGCCGGCAGGCCGCCAACGGATTCGGATGCGCTCGCGCGCAGTTGCGAGATCAGCGGCGCGACCAGCGCGAGCACGAGCGCGAACAGCCCGAGCCACGCCGTGGCCCGGGCTTGCCGTGTCGGCGCGCGGCGTGCGCCGGCGCGTGACGAATCAGGCTGCCGCGCGTGCCGCACGGCCGAACAGCAGACGGTCGATCAACCAGACCGCGACGATCGTCGCGCCCATCAGCGGAAAGACGATGCCGAGCAGCACGAGCCCCGCGATCCAGCCGCGCATCGGCGGCGTGCCGCGTTCGCGCGACGGCGCGCCGAGCTTGCCGGCCGGGCGCCGTTTCCACCACATCACGGTGCCGGTGACGGCCATCGCGGCCAGCCCGAGCGACAACACCGCGCAGACGATCTGGTTCGCGAGCCCGAAGTAGCGGCCCATGTGCAGCGACGTGCCGTACGACACGGCGCGCGATACCGCGCCGTAGTCGTCGTAGCGGATGTCCTTCAACACGGCGCCGTTGTACTGGTCGAGGTAGATCGTCCGCTCGGCCTGCGGGTCGTCGGGGAAGTACGACGCGGTGAACACGCCGTCCGCGCCGGACGGCAGCGCGAGCGTGTAGCCGCTCGTCACGCCGAGGCCCGCGACGATTGCGATCGCGCGGGCCAGCGGCAGCGGGGCCGGGGTCGGCGCCGACGGCGAATGCGGGACGGGCACGTTGCCGACCGCCCACGGCGTTTGCGGCAACGGCAGGTCGTCCATCACCATCCCCGGCATCGACTCGCCGGATTCGTGGTGATGGCCCGAGGGTGCGGCGGCCTGCGCGGGCGCATGCCCGGGCGCCGCGGCGGCACCCGGGCGCGTCGAGCGCACCGACGCGCCGCCCCATGCGCCTTCCGGTGCGCCGAGGTTCACGGTCGCGGCCAGCGCCTTGAAATTCTTGCCCCACGAACCCGACCACGGCAGCCCCGTCAGGATGAATGCCACCGTGCCGGCCGCGAGCCAGATGCCGGCCGTCGCGTGGAGGTTTTTCCACAGCGGCCGGCCGCGCAGCGACAGGTCGGGCCGCAATGCGCGCCCGACGCGCGCCGTGCCGCGCGGCCACCACAGTGCGATGCCGGTGCCGATCATCACGAAGGTCCAGCACGCGGCGAGCTCCATCAGCAGTTCGCCCGTCTTGCCGAGCAGCAGCTTGCGATGCAGCATCCGGTCGATCTGCATGAAGCGGTTCTCGACGCTCAGCGTACCGAGCACGCTACCGTCGTACGGGTTCACGTACACGCTCTCGCGGCTGCCGTCGCGCAGCCGGAACACGTATTCGGCGCTGTGGTCCGGCGCGGTCGAGACCTGGACGGAAACCGGCGTCGCGCCGGCCGGCATCGCGGTGCGCGCACTCGCGAGCAGCACGTCGGGATCGAGGCGCGGCGTGGCACGCGGCTCGACGACGAGCCGGTGCGGATACAGCAGCGGCTCGATCTGCGGCTGGAAGCAATACAGCGTGCCCGTGATCGCGAGGATCACCAGGAAAGGCATGACGAACAGGCCGGCATAGAAGTGCCAGCGCCAGAGCGTCCGGTAACCCGCGTGGGCGGAATGGGCGGGCGAGAGGGCCCGCTCGACGGTGGTCGACATGGTGTCAGCTCCTCGTGTTCGTTGAGCGGCCACGCCGGCGCGTGCCGGCGGACGTCAACGTGCGTTGCGCCCGCCTGCGCGCAGCGACGGAGCGGGCGGCGCGGCGCCATGCGCGGACGGTGCGCATGACGGCGTCGCCCGCGCGGTGCGGGCAGGCGGATGAACGCTTGAATCAGGTCGTATGAGACGAACGGCGTGCAGGCCCGTGCATATCGATGCGCGCAGGCCGCGAGGCGGAACCGTCAGCAGAACAGGGGAGGCGCGCGGGAAGGAGGGCGATCGTCGAAGATCGATCGCACGAACGGAAGAGGGGCGACGTGAATCCGGAAGCGCCGCGGTATCGCGGCCGGAAACAGCAGCACCAGCAGCACGAACGACGCGAGCGCCGTGAACAGCGCGGCGCCGAATGCGCACAGGCTGTCGCCGCCTCCGGCGGAAGCCGGGTTGTCGGCGTGCGCGTCATGCTTGAGCGCATCGGCAAGCGCGTGCGCATCGTTGGCCGGCGTGATCGGCGCGCCGGCATCGAAACGGGCAGCCAGCGCGGCCACGTCGACGATCAGCGGGCCGCGGCCCGAACACAGCACCACCGAGCCCGCATCCGGACCGTCCGGATCGAGCATCACGGCGCCCGACATCAGCGCGCGGGACAGCAGCGTCACGAGGAGGAACCCCCACAGAAGCTGTCGCGCGACGCCTGGCCGGAGCAGGAAGCGGCGAAGTGCGTTCATGGCGCGCGATTGTACCTCCGTTTGCGGTGCGGGGCCGCTCGTCACGCTGATGCACGGCATCAGGCCGGCGTGCTGCCGGAAGCGGAGGCGGCGCGCGCGCGGCGGCTATCCGGAACCGGGCGATCCGCTTTCCGGCGGCGCGTTCGCCGGGCCATACGACCAGGTGCCGTCCGCGCGGGCGGTGAGCACGTTGCCCGAGCGCCGGTCGTAGAGATGCCACTGCTCGTCGGCCGGATCGTCGCCGTACGGCCAGGTCGTCAGCTTGCCGCCGAGGTCGAAGTCGAATGCCCACGAACCCGGCTGGGCGTGCGGCGCGACCGATTGCAGGATCTGTCCGTCGAGACGCTGCGCGGCGGCGGCGATGTCGCCGGAGCGGGATTCGCTGTGCGCGAGTTCGAGGCCGTCGAGCGCGATCGACCAGTGGCAGTAGCAGATCCACAGATGCCCGCTGCCGGCGACCGTCACGTGCCGCGACGCGAGCCTGTCCCGGGACGCCGCGGACAGGCCCGGCGAGCCGGCGAGCGGCTCCCTGACATGCAGCGCGGGCTGCCCGAATTCGAACGTGAGAAAGCTGCC
Organism: Burkholderia sp. COPS; assembly: GCF_019425585.1. Lineage (NCBI taxonomy): Bacteria > Pseudomonadati > Pseudomonadota > Betaproteobacteria > Burkholderiales > Burkholderiaceae > Burkholderia > Burkholderia sp. COPS. Next base: position 128,285 of record NZ_WIXR01000012.1, read on the forward strand.
CTGGCCCTTCGTCACCGACCAGGCCGGAGTGTCGCAGATGGCCGGCCAGATCCGGTCGAAGTCGGCGGCGTTCACGGCGTGCGTCTCGTGTCGGCGAAACCGGCCCGGAGGTCGTTCGCGGTGTCGTCGTCGCCGGCGAGCAGCGCGGACAGGTCGCCGGGCGACATGCGCCGCATCGCCCGCTCGACGTCGCGATCGTAGCGGCGGTCGTTCGGGTCGAGATGCTTTTGAGCCTTGCGCCCGTAGCGTTTCACGAACACGCCGAGCGCGCCGGCCAGCCGGGATGTCCGGTTCCTGATGCTCATGCGGCGAGATTATCGGGCGTGCGCGCGAATCGGGAATGGCCGCCGTGGCCGTGCTTGCCGCCCGCGGCAGCCGCTGCGTGGTGCCGGCTCAGGCCGGGTACGCATCGTCGACTTTCAGGTTCGCGAGGCGGAACAGCGTGCGCAGCGTCTGCGGATGAATGTCGCGGTGCGCGGCGAGCGACGTCAGCATGAAGTCGAGCACCTTCGCGTAGCGGAGCAGCACGAGGCAGCGCGCGAGATCGGGCGTGCGGCCGCGCATGTCCTCGGCGAGGTGGACCATTTCGGTCGACAGCGAGCGCGCCATCTCGAGTTCCATCTGCTGTTTTTCGGTCCAGTCGGGCAACGGCTGTTCGAGCAGTTTCGCGAGAAAGAGCTGGAACGACGTGTCGGACGAATTGGGCAGCGCATCCATGAAAGGCCTCGTTGCTTGCGCGAATCGTTCGGGCGTATCGGCTGGACGCGCCCGAGGGTGGGTTTGTGTCCGCGCGATGACCGGCGCGGCTGTCTCGCCCGAATGGAATGCAGGTTCCGTACCAGCGCAGCGGGACGATTGTTGAGCAATGTTGAGCGACGGTGCGATGCCGGGCGGCGAGTCCCGCCGGTACTGGATCGTGGCGGCGATCGAGGAGGCCGTCTACCTGCGCGGCGCGATGCATGTCGGGCGCGCGGGGCGGTCCGGCGAAGCGAAATGCTTCACGGATGTAACGTAACGCGGGGATAAATTGCGTCGCGCGTTCCATGGCGGGCCGACGAAACGGGCCGCCGCGCGCCTGCCGCCTGCGCCTGTCAGGCGTTCGGCCGGCCGGAGGCGGCGCTGCGGGATGGCCGCCACCGGCGGCGAAAACCGGCGGCGAACGTGACGGGTGTTTCAAAACCGAGACGGATTCGCCCACGGCGAGCCGGCTGCACGACCTGTCCAACTGGCCCAGCGAATTGCCGGCCAATTGTCCATGGGCAGACGGCGCGCGTTTGCCAACAATGCATTGATCATCCCTGCGAGGTTCGACATGAGCGTCCACTCTTTTTTCTCGGCCAACCTGCTGCTGGCCTACACGGCCTATTTCATCGGGACGGCCAGCCCCGGGCCGAGCAATCTCGCGATCATGTCGGTCGCCGCGAACCAGGGCCGCAAGGCGGCGCTCGCGTTTGCGCTCGGCGTGATTTCAGGGTCGATGGTCTGGGCGACGGTGGCGGCGCTCGGCGTGTCGGCCGCGCTGCTGGCATGGTCGAAGCTGCTGGTCGCGATCAAGATCTTCGGCGGGTTGTACCTGATGTGGCTGGCATTCAAGTCGGGGCGCACGGCATGGTCGGGCAAGGCGGCGGCGTCGCTGAACGCAGCGGGCGAGCAACGGCTGTCGCGTTTCTACGTACGCGGCGCAATGCTGCACCTGACCAATCCGAAGGCGATCCTCGTGTGGGTGTCGATCGTCGCGCTGTCGTCGAATGGCGCGGGCGCGTCGCACGGCGCCGTCGTGCCGGGCTGCCTCGTGATCGGGTGCCTGGTGTTCGGCGGCTATGCGCTCGTGTTCTCGATGAACGGCGCGCGCCGGCTGTACGTGCGCGGCCGGCGCGCGATGGAAGCGTGTCTCGCCGTCGTGTTCGGCGTGGCGGGGATTCGGCTGCTGGTGTCGAACGTGTAGCGCATGCGCTCGCCATGCGGGCGCACGGCCGGCGCAAGCGGCTCGCGAGTGAGCGAGCCGTGCCGCGCGGCCGCCGTACTCAGAAAATGAAGCCCGTGTTGATGAACTTCGACGTGTGATCCGACACGATCGAATCGAGCAGCTGCTTGCTGCTGTCGGTCTGCTTCGCCGCGACCATCGAGCGGATCGAGAACGCGCGCAGCGCGTCGCTCACCGACAGCGTGCCTTCCGCCGAATCCTTGCGGCCCGCGAACGGGAACACGTCGGGCCCGCGCTGGCACTGGCAGTTGAGGTTCACGCGGCACACCTGGTTCACGAGCGGATCGACGAGCGCGCCGATCTGCACCGGATCGGAGCCGAAGATGCTGACCTGCTGGCCGTGATCCGACGTCGTCACGTAGTCGAGCGCCGTCTCGACGTCGTCGAACGGCGCGACCGGAATGATCGGCCCGAACTGTTCCTCGCGGTACAGTTTCATCCCTTCCGACACCGGGTACACGACGGCCGGATAGAACAGCGTCTTGCTGAACTCGCCGCCCGAATGGTTGACGACCTGCGCGCCCCTGGCCTTCGCGTCGTCGATCGCGTCCGTCATGTAGGCCGTGCGATGCATGCCGGGCAGCGGCGTGATGCTGACACCCTTCTCCCACGGCATGCCGATCTTCAGCTGCTCGAGCGCGGCGGTGAAGCGCTTCAGGAATTCGTCGACGATCGAGCGGTGCACGAGCAGCATCTTCAGCGCGGTGCAGCGCTGACCGTTGAACGACAGCGCGCCGAGCAGGCACTCCTTCACGGTGAGGTCGAGATCGGCGTCGGGCAGCACGATCGCCGCGTTCTTCGCATCGAGGCCGAGGATCGCGCGCAGCCGGTGCGACTTCGGGTGCTGCTTCTTCAGGTGGTCGGCCACCTTGCTGGAGCCGATCAGCGCGAGCACGTTGATCTTGCCCGACGCGAGCATGTGCGGCACGACCACCGCGCCGGGCGCGTAGATCGTGTTGATCACGCCCTTCGGGAACGCGTCGCGGAACGCCTCGAGCAGCGGCTCGAACAGCAGCGTGCCGTATTGCGGCGGCTTGAACACCACGGTGTTGCCCATCAGCAGCGCGGGGATCAGCGTCGCGAACGTCTCGTTCAGCGGATAGTTGTACGGGCCCATGCACAGCACGACGCCGAGCGGCGTGCGGCGGATCTGGCCGATCGTGCCTTCCGCGATCACGAAGCGCGAGTTCGCGTTGTCGAGCTCCTTCAGCGCGTCGATCGTCTGCGTCATGTACGTGACGGTACGGTCGAACTCCTTCTGCGAATCGGCGAGGCTCTTGCCGATCTCCCACATGATCAGGTTCACCACCAGTTCGCGCTGCGCGACCATCCGCTTGATGAAGTCCTGCATGCACGCGATGCGCTGCTCGACCTTCATCGTCGGCCACTCGCCGCGGCCCGAATCGTACGCGCGCACCGCGGCGTCGAGCGCCGCGTCGCTTTCCGGCTCGCCCATCACGGGATAGCTGCCGATCTCGACCTGCTCGACGCTGCCGTCCGCCTGTCGCACGCACACGGGCGACAGCACGGTCTTGGTCGCGCCGTCCCACGGGCGCAATTCGCCGTCGACGAGCGACACGCGCTGGTGGATCGGCGAAGCGAGCCGGTACTCGGCGGGGATGTCCTCAAGGGCGGGAAACAGCTGTTGCAGGGAGGCGGAATCGGGCATGACGGTCTCGTTTGACGGGGTGTCCGGGAAGGACGGGCGATGCGAATCCTGAGCTGAGCGATCCTCGATCCTGAATCGGCATGATGACGCGCGCACGACGAAGCGTCACGGGGAAACATGGCCGAATCAGCAAATGGAACCAGTTCCATTAAAAAGGAACGCCGGCGTGAATGCAAGATTTGCCGAATCGTGCCGCATGCCTTGAGAGCATCCGGAAAGACTGTTGCGGAATGCTGGATATAACACGCCACAGGCACCCGCAAACGTTTCCCTGTGGCCGGATTGCGCGGATAATGGCTCGGCGCGGCGAAGAAAAAAATGTAGCGAACCTGAGAGCACACGCAGTGAACAGAAGAAGATCCGCCGCACCGCCGATGCGAGGTCGGCTGCCCGGAGCGCCGGGTCGGGGTTGCCCGGTCCGGCGCGCACCGGACTTCGAATGCATGCCGTCTGCTTCGACGGATGCTTCGTGATCCTCTCCAGTCTCTTAGTCGTCAAATCCCGAATCCCGTCTGGTGCCCGGCCCTTCATCGCCCGATGGGGGAGATGAAATTCTTTCGTTTTAATTACGCCAAAGCCGCGCCAAAGCGCGAAACAGAAAGGTATTCGTCAGGAATGCAGAGCGCCGAGCGCATGCACGTTGCGGGCAGGCGACACGTCGAAAATTTACTAAAAACACGAATCATTCTCGTTTAATATTTCGCTCCGTTACAAGTCGCGACAGAACGCCGCGGCTCGTTTCGTGCCGGTTCCGCCGGCCGGCAGCCACCCGCGCCGGCTGTGCGTCGGCCGGCGGATGCGACGGGGAGATCCCCCGCGCATCGTCTCTTTCACGGAACGCTTCGTCGGTCGATTCGCCGCGTGATGCGCGCGTTGGCCGGATGCGTTTTCGTTCGCCGTTTTTCCTTCAGCCCCTACGTTCACGATGAAACTCAACAAGAGCGCCTGCCATGCGCTTCTGATCGCCACGTCGCTGGCCGGCGCACGCACCTCGTTCGCGCAGGCGAGCGACACTGCGGCGACCCTGCCCGCGATCTCCGTCAATGCGGCTGCCGAGCATGCGTCGTACGACGGCGGCCACTCGCGCGCGGCGACCAAGACCGACATGTCGCTGATGGACGTGCCGCAGACGGTGAACGTCGTTCCGCACGCGGTGATCGAGGACCAGAACGCGACGTCGATGCAGGATGCGCTGCGCAACGTGCCGGGCATCGGCTTTTCGGTCGGCGACGGCCAGCGCGACCAGATCACGATCCGCGGCTTCAACAGCATCACGGACCAGTACGTCGACGGCATCCGCGACGACGCGCTGTACTACCGCGACCTGTCGAACGTCGATCGCGTCGAGGTGCTGAAGGGGCCGGCGGCCGTGCTGTACGGGCGCGGCTCGGCGGGCGGCATCGTGAATCGCGTGCTGAAGCGGCCGGAAGCGAACCCGGTGCGCGACGTGGGCGTGACGCTCGGCACGCGCGGCGAGCGGCGCGGCGAATTCGACCTCGGCTGGAACGCGAACGATGCGGCGCGTTTCCGCATGACCGGCGCGGCCGAGAATTCGAACAGTTTCCGCGACCAGTTCCAGCTCAACCGCCAGGCGTTCGCGCCGTCCGCGCAGTTCAAGCTCGACCGCGACACGGTGCTGAACGTCGAATTCGACTACCTGCACGACCGCCGCACGTCCGACCAGGGGCTGCCGGCGTATCTCGGCCGGCCGGTCGACGTGCCGATCAACACGTATTACGGCTCGGCGGACGCGGCGAACAGCTCGTACAACGACATCTCCGCGAAGAGCGCGACGGTGTCGCTCGATCACCGCTTCAGCGATTCGCTGTCGTTTCACGGCGCGATCCGCGCGTACGACTTTTCGCTCGAACGCAAGAACTACGTGACGTACGAGCCGATCAAGACCGCCGCGCACCCGGTCGTCACGCTCGACCAGTCGACGCGCCAGCGCACCGACCACGGCATCGACGGCCTGTTCGAGCTCACGCAGAAGACCTCGCTGTTCGGCATGCGCCACGAGCTGCTGTACGGGCTCGAGCTGTCGCAGCAGCAGAAGTTCGACACGATCTACAGCGTGTCGAAGGTCGCGACCTACGATCTGTTCAATCCGCAGCAGGTGATCCTGCCCGGCGTGCCGACCGGCGCGCGGGCGAAGACGAACGCGTCGACCGTCATCGGGCTCGCGGGCGTCTACGCGCAGGACCTGATCTCGCTGACCGAGCACTGGAAGGTGCTCGCGGGGCTGCGTTTCGACTACCTGAACCAGATCCGCCACGACTACACGTCGTCGAACGTCAACCTCGACCGTACCGATCACGCGTGGAGCCCGCGCGTCGGGCTGATCTACGAACCGCTCGACTGGCTGACGCTGTACGGGTCGTTCAGCCAGTCGTTCTCGCCGCTCGCCGATACGCTGATCAGTGCCGGCGCGTTCGCGAACGGCGCCGCGCTCGCGCCGCAGAAGACCACCGCGTATGAAGTCGGCTCGCGCTTCGACCTCGGCGGCAAGGCGACGGCGAGCGTCGCGCTGTTCGACATGCGACAGACCAACCAGCAGATCGGCGACCCGAACAATCCCGGCTACGCGCTGCCGATCGGCACGCAGCACGTGCACGGGATGGAGCTGGGCTTCACCGGCGAGATCGCGCCGAAGTGGTCGGTGTATGCGGGTTACGCGTACCTGAACGGGACGGTCGACGGCTCGGCGCAATCGACGGCAGCGGGCGTCACGGTGGCGAGCAACACGCCCGGGCTGATGCCGCGCCACAGCGCGAACCTGTGGATCAAGCGCGAGTTGCCGTACGGCTTCTATGCGGCGGCCGGCATGCAGTTCCAGTCGGCGCGTTATACGTCGGCGAGCGATCTCGTCACGCTGCCGTCGTTTACCGCGTTCAATCTCGGCGCCGGCTATCGCAGCAAGAAGGTCGACGTGACGCTCACGCTCGACAACCTGTTCGATCGTCGCTACTTCATTGCCGCACACGGCAATGCGGACCTGTACAACATGCCCGGCGACCCGCGCACGCTCACCGCGACGGTGAAGTGGCACATGTAACGCTCGTCACGCGCATCACGCGTGCGATGCGCGACAATGCGGGTCGTCGTCACGATGGCCCGCCTTCCGCTACCCATGATCAGCCAAGCGCTTGATGTGTCGCGCATGCATGGCGCGCGTTTGCGCAGCAGTGAGCGGACTGGCGGCTGCGCGCTAGGTCGCAGTTCGATGTGTGTCAATACGCCGACGCTGCGCATTTGCGACGTCGCCGTGCCGTGATCTGAAGCGAGGGGCGGACTACTCAACGTCCTCGTCATCCTTTTCGCCGGCGTTATCTGCGTCGTGCTCCGGCACCGCTTTCGCGCTCTCATATGTCCGGGCAGCCAGCAGCGAAACGATATTTCACAGTCAATTGCATTTAGGCGGGTCAGTGATTGAAGTGTGAAGTGAAGTACGCTGTTAATGGTATCGGTTGAATATTTCAGAAGTGCCCAGGAAATGAGGGTGCCTTTCCAGGAGGCACTATCGAGATAGCCTGGCAAGAAGATCTTGCTAATCGAGTCGTTGCGGAAATATCGTAATAAGGTATTCCAGAACTATCTTGTTCGATGATCCTACTTGGACGATCCGATAAATGACCGACTTTTTAAAACTAGCGATGCTGAACCGTAAGTCGGAAGCGCGATACGAGGGTCGCGCTTGCCGAATCGGTGCTTCACAGCTCCTTGACGAAGCTCCGGGGTACGTAGCTCAGCTACAACGGAGGTTCAGGAGAAAAGGAGCGGCAGGATGATAGATCGTCAGGCCAATGATAAATCGTTGACGTTTCGTGACATTTTTCAAGCGATTCATCGGGGGATGATGCAGCGCGGTCGGCTATTGATGCTTCATACGCCGCTCGGAGAAAATACTTTGATTCCGTTGCGTGCGCAGGGGTGGTCCAAAGTCGGACGAGGTTATGGCTGGGTCGTCGATGTTGCGTCAACGCGAAATGACATCGATGGGCGCGAGCTGATGCATCAGCAGGTCTCACTGTCTATCCAGCAATTCACTCAAATCTATGCAGATGTGGAATATAGGGCTGTTCACGGGTTTGTGAGGCGATTTGGATCGATTGGATACGATGGAGGCCTTTCGCTCTATCAACTGGAGTTTCAGTCAGCATTGTTTTTTCTCGAGTATGCGAGAGATGAAAATCAATGGTTCGACATGACTGCGCGCGAGATCGTTTCCGATCTTCTCAACAAGTATCCACAACTTCAAGGGCGCTTTAGATTCGCACTCACGCGACAGCCGGTGAAGCGCTCTTATACACGGCAAAGCGAAACAGATCTGAATTTCCTGCATCGCATTCTCGAATCGGAAGGATGGTACTTCTATTGGGATCATGCACCGACTCGTCATGATGATCATTTTAAGGGGTCAACACTTGTTGTTGTCGATAGCGTCTGGTCGTTGCCGGAAGCCAGACGTGCCGAGTTCTATCGTGGAGGTGAAAGTGACGGCACAGATAGCCTTACGCGATGGGCCACGATGCAAACTGCGCAGAGCATGACGTATGCGTCGACCTCGACGAATTACAAGAATATTGAATATCCGTATTCGATACTGAGAGAAAGGGATCTGAGCACTGTCACCTACACCGTCCGGCAATATCGATCTGACGAAGTCCGTAGCGTTCCAGCCGCGCCAATGGAGGTCTTTGAATCGCTGTCGTATGGCTATCCAGACTCACTTGCGGGAAACAGGCATGCGAAAATTCGAACCGAAGCATGGGATTCGGCGGCGTGTCGATATTACGGATTGGGCGGCATGCGCTGGACCGATGCCGGGATGCGTTTTACGCTGGAGAATCACCCTCGACACGCCTCGGCAGATCCAAACGATCGTGAGTTCGTGGCTATCGAAGTTCGGTCTGTCATCGAAAACAACATACCTATCGGCCACGGAGCGGCCTATCCGCTCAGCCTTCAAGACATGCTTGCCACTGTCAAGGCAATACACGGCAACCGATTCGATTCCCAGGCGCACATTGTCGATGGTGCACGCGGATTCTACTTGGTCGAGATCGAAGCCCAGCGAACTGATCTTCCATATCGAAGTCCGCTACAGCACAAAAAGCCGGACATGCATACCGAGCATGCGCTTGTTTGCGCACCGGGCAATGAGGAAGCCTGGACTGACGGGCGAAATCGGATATACGTGCGGTTTCGGTGGGATCGACGTAGCAAGCCCGGCGATTCGAGAACGTCACCGCCGCTGCTATCTCTGCAGGCCGATACAGGCAACGGATACGGTTCGGTTCACGTACCGAGAGCGGGGGAATGGGTCATCGTCGGATTTTGGGGGAACGACTGTGACAGGCCGTATGTACTGGGGCGGCTGTACGGTTCTACTAGTTCTCCACAATGGCACGACAATGCTCTCCTTTCGGGCTTTCGCTCGCGGGGATTCGGGAACACCGGATACTTCAATAGCATCGTTCAGGACGATGCCACACACCAGGGTGGGCAACGATTTACCAGTTATTCAAACGGCAGCTACAGCTTGATTCATCAAGGTTACCTGATTCAGCACGAAGGCAATGTGCGCGGGCGGTACGTTGGAATGGGAATCAAGATTCATACCGATGACTATTTGGCGGTAGGGGCAAATAAAGGGGCGCTCATCACGACGTATCACCGTCACTACGACGGCGAACAACTCGATGTGACCGAGGTGTGTCGACAAATTATCGGATCGACCGCGTTGATGAAGTCACTGTCTGAGGCGAGCGAGCGGAGTCAGGCGGGAAGTATGAGAACCGGTCACGAAGCCTTGTCCCTGTTCGTCGATTCGATGCAAAGACCAGTGACACCGCAGCCCATGGGCGGGCGGACCGCGAACGGTGGGACAGGAACTGCCAACGCATTCAAGGAGCCGCTAATTGCGATTGCCGGTCCGGCTGGAATCTCCGCATCTACACAGAAATCAATTCACTATACCGCCGATCGAAACATCAATCTGGTCAGTTGTCGAGACACGAACATCGCTTCGGGGCAATCTCTGAATGTGGCTGCACGCGAACTCGTTAGCTTGTTCGCACAGAACGGAGGGATGCAGTTCGTTGCGAACAAAGGCGATGTGAGAACAGCGACGCACACTGGAGCGATCGAATTGCTGGCACAGGCTGCCATCAAGCTCTTGTCTATTGCGGACAAGATCGAGATGGGTGCGAAGGGCGAAATTCTAATGACAGCCGGTGGGGCTTACATTCGATTGAAAGGCGGCGACATTGAACTCCATGCGCCCGGAAAGTTGGACTTCAAAGGGGCTTCATTCAGCTTCGACGGTCCGAAACGCCTGGACTACCCATTGCCGGTGCTTGCGACGAACGAGGTGTACTCGGGTTGGTTCAAGGCAGTCGACCACGCCGGGCGGCCGGTAGCTGGCATTCGATACCGGATTCAGCATGCGGATGGTTCGCGCGTGTATTACGGCTACACAGATGAGGAGGGCCGGACGCTCGCGGTAACGGCTGCTCTGGCAGATCAGTTGCACGTGGTCTGGGATCCGGATCAGTTCGATGAGTCTGGTGCGGGGGACGAGGTGCTTACCTGTTGATGGGGGAAGAAAATGACACAGAGCAATCTAGTCTTGTCCGCCGAGGGAACCGAGCAGGTCGCGACTCTGACCGCCTCGACGGTTCGGTATGAGTTTGCGCATGCCACCTCGAAATTGACGTCGCTCAAGTACCGAATCGTCAAGGATGGTACCGAACAGTTGAAACTGGACAAGTTGGGTGCGGACGGGAGGACTGTTGCTGTACGCGTCAATGCAGGGGACCGAATTGGTATTCAGCTCGGAGCGGACACGAAGCCCATGTTCCGGCGTCAGGTTTTGTACGAGATCGTGGCTGATTCAGGGGTTAACATCGTTAAAATCAGTGAGCGTCGTGGCAAGGTTGACTTGAACGCGTGGAATGACGATGCGGTCGGAAAGCGTGCGTTCAAGGTTGCACCCGATAAGGCAGGGCAATGGCAGGGACAACTCTGGGGAGATACCTGGGCGTTGTTTAGCCCCAAATACACGGCACTTGAGGCGGCGTCGATTCTTGAGGATGTTGGAGCATCAGACGAATGGATCGCGCTTATTAGTCGCGTGTACGAAGATGATCTCGACGATGCTGGTGAATTGCAGTATGCGCAGTTGCGAGGCACGTTGACAGGTGTCAAGCGATTGAGGATCGAAATGGTGCCGGATGACCCGACCACGATCTTTTGGGAAGCGAGCGCGTTCAACAACTGCAGGGAAAATATACGAGGTGTCTATATGTCGGCAGACCCGCCGGCAACCGTTCCGCTGATCGAATATATCGGGCGCGTATCGCCTCTTTGCTACTACGCGGCATTCAAGGCAGCTGTCGACGCACGGATAGACGAGGTTCACCTGAGCAGTGGATGGCGCCCAATGATTGGGAGCGTGCTGCATCGAGTCGGAGTGGGGCTGGACGTAAATTATTTGCTGGATGACGGTTTGAAGATGGACCGTGTGGCGATGTCGAGTCAGAACGCTCAGGATCGCTACAGAAAGCATGTCCAGATCGACGAACTGGAGAGCATGACTAGTCGTACGCCGGAGCAGAACGAAAAGCTTGCGCAATTGCGTGCTCAGGTTGCTTCACTCGAAGAAAAGTCGCTTGTTACCGCATATCGCACGATGCTGAAACAGAGTCCACATATCCGCCAGCTGTTTGCACCATGGTTCATGCGGGCTACGAATCCGAACGTTGAAGATCGTACGGGCGATATGAACCGTGGGCAGTCTCGAAACGAGCAAATCCATAACGATCACCTGCACATCACGGCCAATGATCCTGAAATTTATTGAGTCGTCGAGAAAGGTGCGATGTGCCCACGCGCTGTGCATGTTGCTTCTTGTTTCTGGACCCGCCCTGGGGGGCGCGTGGTCGATCCCGGTTGACGACGAATTGGCCTGCGCAGAGGTCCGGATCGTGCAAGAGATCACCTTGTCGGGCACTTACTCGATCGACTACGACGACGAATTCAACGGATCCGAAGTCTGGTTCGTGGAGGACGGCGCTTCGGCCAGCCAACTGCCGGACCGCTCGCAGCGCGCCGGTCTGATCGTCTTTTCGAATCAGCAAGATGCGCTGCGCTACCTGCGACTTCCCATTGCACAGCCCGATGGTGTGTGCCGACTCAATGGGCGAGCGACAATCGTGATTAGCGACCTTGAAACGGTTTGTCCGGGGCAAGAGGCAACGGATCGTGCGATCCTGAAAAGAGTTGTTTCCGCAGGCTCGCCAACGCAGAGTCCATGCGATGCGGCGACGCGATGAGCGTCGCTTTCGTGATGCCCGGTCGCGACGCATGATTGACGACCGGGCTGCCGGTGGGATTGGCGGCGGCGATTTGCCTCCGTGTTTCGTTACTCGACGTCCTCGTCATCCTCCAGATCGGCATCCTCTTCCGCGCACTCCGGCGCCGCATACGCGCTCGCCTGCTCGAGCAGCCAGCCGCGAAACAGTTCGAGCGGCTTGCTGTGGCTGAACTCCGTCGGATACACGAGGTAGTACGCCGAATCGCCGACCGTCGCCGCATCGCACGGCACGACCAGGCCGAGCTGCTGCAACTGTTCCTCGACGAAGAATTTCGGCACGAGCGCGACGCCGAGCCCGGCCGCGGCCGCGCTGATCAGCATCGTGTGCAGCTCGTAGCGCACGCCCTGCATCGTGCGGATGTCCTCGACGCCGTGTGTCTCGAACCACTGCGCCCACGCGCCGGGGCGTGTCGTCGAGTGCAGCAGCGGGTAGGCGAGCAGATCCTCGACGCGCTCGACGGGCCGGTCGAGCAGCGCGGGCGAGCAGATCGGCACGACTTCCTCGCCGAACAGGTAGTCGGACGACGTACCGGGCCAGGTCGGCTTGCCGTAGTGGATCGCGGCCTCGAAGTGCGTGTCCTCGAACGAGAACAGGTCGGTGCGGCTGCCCATGTTCACGCGCACGTCGGGCGTGCGGTCGTAGAAGCTCTTGATACGCGGGATCAGCCAGTGCGACGCGAAGGTCGGCAGCACCGCCAGCTCCAGGTAGCCGCCGCCGCTGCCGTGCGCGATGATCGACAGCGTGTCGCGGTCGAGCGCCTCCAGCGCGCGGCGCACCTGCGTGCCGTAGAGCTTGCCGGCGCGCGTCAGCACGACGCGCTGCTTCACGCGTGCGAACAGCCGCACGCCGAGGCTGGCTTCCAGCGTCGCGATCTGGCGCGAGACCGCGCTTTCCGTCAGGAACAGCTCCTTGGCCGCGTGCGTGAAGCTCTCGTGGCGGGCGGCGGCTTCGAAAGCCACGAGCGCGCCCATGTTGGGGATCTTGAATTTGCGCATGATGTTCGATTCGTCTGACGGTCAGGCCCGCGCGGCGCCGGGCGGAAGGCGGGGCCGAGGAACGGCTGATAATTCCAAAAACTCATCACGTATCAATTTAATCTCGCTTTACGCCCGGCTGCAACCCTTTGAATAATGCTCCCCACGCAAGGTCAGGCGCCCGCTGGGCAGCCGGCCGACGAGTTGCCGGCACGTTTGCCGGCGGTCCCCCGAGACGAGAATCCTGATGCGCAATCCGAATATCGAGAGCTTGCTGACGAAGCTGCTGGGACAGGCGAAGACCGACGCCCTGTTCTCGACCCTGAACATGCCTGCCATCCTGGAAGAATGGGAAGAAGGTGTCGTGACGCGCGCGGAAATCGCGCAGGCGATGAACATGGCGCTGTTCGAAGGGCTGCTCGAGCGTTCGGCGAACGGCCGTGCGTATACGGCCGACGCGATCGAAAGCGGCGGCTCGGTTTATTTCGACCACGGTGCGCTGCGCACGGTGCGCTGGCCGCACACGGGCGCGCTGCCGCCGGGCGAGGCCGCGTTCACGCGCATCCTGCGTCCGCTCGGTTTCCGCCTGAACGGTCGTTACCCGCTCGACAAGCTCGGCATGACGGGCCGCGCGTATGCGCATGAAGACGCGCCGGACGAAATCGCGCAGTTCTTCGTCAGCGAACTGCATCCGGAACGTTTCTCGAAGGAATTCCAGCAGGCCGTGACGAACGTCGTCAGCTCGTCGCGCGATCCGCTGTCGCCGGCGGCCGTCGCGCTGCTGTGGGAAGTCGAGCGCGAAGGCTGGCTGTCGCTCGACGCCGCGCACGCGCTGCTGCCGGAGATCGTCGGTGCGTTCGCGCGCCAGCACGATGTGCCGAACGAACTCGATTACGAAACGCTGCTGCTGGAATCGGCGGAAATGGCGTGGATCGCGACCGAAGGCAACGCGTTCAACCATGCGACCGACCGCGTCGCGGACGTGTTCAAGCTGTCCGACGACGAGAAGGCGAAGGGCCGGCCGATGAAGCCGGAAGTCGAGCGTTCGCGCTCGGGCCGCGTGTTCCAGACCGCGTATCGTGCCGACACCGTCGAGCGCGAGTTCCGCACGCGCGACGGCGGCACGGTGAAGCGCAATGTGCCGGGCTCGTTCTACGAGTTCATCACGCGCAAGCGCACGTTCGACCAGGCGGCGCGCCGCTGGGTGACCGATCTGCGTTTCGATGCGGGCAACGCGCAGGGCATCTTCAAGATGACGGCGAACGCGGCGAAGTAACGAAGCGAAAGCGCGGTTCGTCGCTTTCGGAAGAGACGAGCGGATCGGGCGGGGCGCAAGGGCGTCCTGCCCGATTTGCGTTGGGGGCCCCGCGATGCCGTGCAATACGCGCGATCGGGCGAATGCCGGATCGCGGCGTCACGGTCATCGATGCGATGGGGGAAAGTGGAAAGTGGAGATTGGAAAGCGGCATAGCGGCCGGCGCATGCCGCGCGCCGTGCCGTCAGAACACGTGCGTGATCAGAAAGAACAGCACCAGCAGCCCGACCGGCACGCCGAGCAGCCAGGCGATCAGGTATTTGCCCATGTCGTAGGTCCTGGTGGCCGCGACGCCGTCGGCGCCGCGGCGGTTGGATGAATGTGCTGTCGTGTCACAGCTCGCGGTCGAATTCCTTCAGCTGCTTCTCGGCCGCGTCGCGGGCGATCCCGTACCGTTCCTGGATCTTCCCGGCGAGATACTCGCGATTGCCGTCGGCGACGGCCAGGTCGTCGTCGGTCAGCTTGCCCCACTTGGCCTTCAGCTTGCCGGTGAGCTGCTTCCACTGGCCCTTGATCTTGTCCTCGTTCATCATGTGCTCCTTGTCGTGCAGGGATAAAAAGCGCGGCGGCGTGCCGCGCCGGGAGGTCAGGCCTTCGCCTTCAGGCCGGATGCGTCGACGTGCTTCACGCCCTTGACCGCGCGCGACACGGCAATCGCCTTCTTCACGGCGATCTTCGTCGGCAGCACGCCCGTCAGCGTGACGACGCCGTCGACGGTCTTCACGCTGATGTCGACGCTCTTCAGGCCGTCGGTGGCGGCCAGCTGGCCCTTCACCTTGGTCGTGATCCATGTGTCGGTGACGGGCTGGTTCGATTCGGTCTTCACGCCGTTGTCGGTGGATGCGTCCTGCGCAACCGCGTTCGTGAGCGGCGCGGCGCCGAGCAGGAAAGCCGCGCTGACGGCGAGCAGTGTCGAAAGGGGCGAGATTTTGTTCATTGATGTTCTCCTTCGATTGATGGGGTGAGTGGACCGATCGTGGAGCACGGATCGTGCCGCGCGTTACTACCGCGTGACTTCATTACCCGGCGATCGGCGTGTCGTAGCCGGGCTCGCGCGGCGGCATGTCCGGGCGCGGCACGTCGGGCGGCAGCGGAACCGGCGGATCGGTGCCGGGCGGCGGTTCGGGCGGGTTGTCCGGAGGCGGTTCAGGCCGCGTCGGATCGGGTGTCTGATGCAGCTTCATCGTGCTTCTCCTCTGCGGTTCGGATGGCAGCGCATGAGCGCCGATGCAGAACCAGCGTACCGGGTCGAACGTGCACGGGCATCGCGCAAATTCACCTGATCGGCTAGTGCGTTTGCACGGGGGCATCGTGAAGGGGAGGGGGTGCGCCCGCGGGTTGCGGCGCGCGCAAAGCAGGCGCGGAGAATGCTTCGGGGATCGGCGGGATGCCGCACGGTGGCGGCACGCGATGCGAATGTACTATGGCGGTTAGTGCATCCGCGCCTGTCGCGCACGGATGCGGCGCGCGATCATCGCCACACGCGCCGGCCGGCGCGTGCCGACGAAGCGGCGACCGGGCCGGCGGTCATGCTGACGACATGGACAACCATTCGATGAACGAACAGGTAAACGAACAGGCGCTGAAGTCGCATACCGACCGGCGCCAGCTGCACCAGATCATCGCGGGGCTCACCGAGGGCGTGATCCTGGTCGAGCCCGACCAGCGGATCGTCTGGGCGAACGAGGCCGCGCTCGCGATGCACGGCGTGACCGAGCTGAAGGCGCTCGGCGAGACCGTCACCGATTACCGCGAGCGCTTCCGGCTGCGCTACCGGAACAACCATCCGGTGCGCGACGGCCACTATCCGATGGATCGCGTGATCGCGGGCGAGGAGTTCAGCGACGTGACGGTCGAAGTGGAATCGGCCGCCGACGAAACCGTGAGCTGGGTCCACCGCATCCGCAGCCTCGTGCTGACGAACGCGGCCGGCGAACCCGACTGCCTCGCGCTGGTGCTGCACGACGCGACCGAATGGGCGAGCGCCGAGGAGCGCTTCGAGCGCACCTTCAACGCAAACCCGGCGCCGGCCGTGATCTGCCGGCTCGACGACCTGCGCTACGTGAAGGTCAACCAGGGTTTTCTGGACATGACCGGCCACGCGCGCGACGACGTGCTCGGCCGCTCGGTATACGAGGTCGACGTGCTCGAACAGGCCGAACGGCGCGAGCTCGCGATCGAGCGGCTCGGCGAAGGCGCGACGATTCCGCAGATGGAGGCCGTGCTGAAACTCGCGGACGGCAGCACGAAGGCCGTGGTCGTCGCCGGGCAGCCGATCGACATGAACGACGAGGCATGCATGCTGTTTACGTTCATGGATCTCGAGCCGCGCAAGCAGGCCGAGCGCGCGCTGCGGCAGAGCGAGGAACGCTTCGCGACGGCGTTCCGGATGGCGCCGGTCGCCACCGCGATCGTCACGGCCGACCGCTTCGAATTGCTCGACGTGAACGACGCGTTCGCCGCGATGACGGGCCATGCGCAGGACGACCTGCTCGGCAAATCCGCGGAGGAAATCGGGTTGTGGGCCGAACGCGGCGCGTGGCAGCGCATCGAAGGCCGGCTCGCGCGCGACGGCAACGTGCGCAACGCCGACGTGCAGATTCGCACGCGCGACGGTGACGTGCGCGATTGCGTCGTGTCGGCCGACCCCGTCGCGATACACGGGCGCGACTGCCTGCTCGTCGCGCTGCTCGACATCAGCGATCGCAAGCGCACGGAGATGGAACTCGTGTACGCGATCGAAACGGCGATGCAGGATGCGTCATGGTTCAGCCGCACGCTGATCGAGAAGCTGGCGAACGTGCGGCGCGCGAACGCGCCGGATGCGGGCGCGCAACTGTCGGACCTGACCGCGCGCGAGCGCGACGTGTTCGACCTGCTGTGCCACGGTCTCGCCGACAAGGAAATCGCCGGCCGCCTCGGGCTCGCGCCGAACACCGTGCGCAATCACGTCGCGACGATCTACGCGAAGCTCGACGTGCACAGCCGCGCCGAGGCGATCGTGTGGGCGCGCGAACGCGGGATCGTCGGCGCGGCCGATGCGAACGGCACGCGCGGCGCGAAGGCGGGCGAAAACGGCAAGGACTGACGTTCGTCGGTACGAATGCACCATGCGCGCTGGTGCATCCGCATCTGCCGCGCGCGGCGCCCGCTTGCGATCCTGTCCACTCGGCGGTGCGGCGCTGGCCGTCACGCCGCCGGTTCTCCCCAACCATCGCAGGAGACGACCATGGACAGGAATCGGATCGAAGGCAAGCTGAAACAGGTCAAGGGTTCGGTCAAGGAAGCGCTCGGCAAGGTCACGGGCGACCGCAAGACGGAACTGGAAGGCGTCGCCGAACAGCAGGCCGGCAAGCTTCAGGAGCAGGCCGGCGAGGCGGCGGATGCGGCGCGCAAGCAGACGGACGCCGATCGGCACTGACCGATGACGCGGCGCCGCGGGCGTCGCGGTGGCCGGCCGGGCCGTCATCGCAACGATGATGCGCTGCCGGCATGACCACGACCGGCCTTGATGGACGGGCGCCGGCGCCGCTTCCCATGAAAACTGCCTGCCCGCGGTTCACGGTTGCGCGGGCCGCGGGCCGGCCGCGCATGCGGAACTTGATGACAAATCCTCACAACATAGTTCCGATATTTCGTTTGCTGCACGGGTATTGGCTGCCCACAATCCATTCACCTCTTTCGCGATGAAAGGCTCTTCGGAGACGGAGCTGCGGCGATCGACCGGCCAGGTGCGTTGCACGACGCCCCGGTAGCGGACGAGACGACCGGCACGCGAGAGGGCGCCGACGCGCGGTGGTCGCGCGTTGCATCCCGGCCCCCAGAACAAGGATTGTCATGACGTTCCGCATTCGTTCGCTTTCCGGCGTCGCATTGACCGCCGCGATTCTCGCGCTCCAGACGGGCGCGGCCCACGCGCAGGAGACGGTCGTCAAGGTCGGCGTCGCCGGCCCGCTGACGGGAGGCGGCGCCGCCTACGGCAAGGACATCGAGAACGGCGTGCGCATGGCAGTCGACGAAGCGAATGCCGCGCATCCGACGGTGGGCGGCAAGCCCGTGAAGTTCGTCGTCGCGTCGCAGGACGATCAGAGCGATCCGCGCACCGGCGTGCAGGCCGCGCAGCAGCTCGCCGACGCGCAGGTGGCCGTCGTGATCGGCCACTTCAATTCGGGCACGACGCTGCCCGCGTCGAAGATCTACGCGAAGGCCGGCATTCCGATGATCACGCCGTCGGCGACCAATCCCGACATCACGCGCGCCGGGCTCGGCACCGTGTATCGCGTGATCGCGACCGATACGCAGAACGCCGGCAATGCAGGCGCCTATGCGGCGAGCGTGACCAAGGCGAAGCGCATCGCGATCATCGACGACCGCACGGCGTTCGGCCAGGGCGAAGCCGACGAATTCGAGAAGGCCGTGAAGGCGAACGGCGGCACGATCGTCGCGCGCGAATTCACGAACGACAAGGCGGTGGATTTCAGCGCGCAGCTCACGAAGATCAAGAGCACCAACGCCGATCTCGTGTTCTTCGGCGGCCTCGACGCGCAGGCCGCGATGCTCGTGAAACGCATGCGTCAGCTCGGCATTCGCGCGCAGTTCCTCGCGGGCGGCGGCGTGATGAACGCGAACTTCATCAAGCTGGCCGGCAACGCGGCGGAAGGCGCGGCCGTGTGGGAATACGGGCAGCCGCTGTCGCGTCTCGCGAAGGGCAAGACGTTCGAAACGAAATTCCGGCAGAAGTACGGTGTCGACATGCTCGCGTATGCGCCGTTCGCGTACGACGCGACATGGATCGCGATCAACGCGATGCAGAAGGCGAACTCGACGAAGCCGGCCGATTTCAACGGCGCGCTGAAGGGCACGCGCTACGACGGCATCACGGGCACGATCGCGTTCACGAACACGGGCGACCTGAAGAACCCGAGCTCGACGCTTTACGAGGTGAAGAACGCCGCGTGGCAGCCCGTCACGACGAAATCGGCGGATTGAACGCAACAGGCGCGCGCGGACTTTCGCGGTGCTGCCGGACGTGCTGAAATGCCATCGGCGATCGGTTGCGATCGCGGCGCACGCCGGTGCGGCAGCCGCACGAGTCCGCGCGCGCGACGCCGCGTGCGACGCGGCACGAACAACCCACGGGCGCAGCCGGCCGGCCGCGCCCTTCA
Organism: Burkholderia sp. COPS; assembly: GCF_019425585.1. Lineage (NCBI taxonomy): Bacteria > Pseudomonadati > Pseudomonadota > Betaproteobacteria > Burkholderiales > Burkholderiaceae > Burkholderia > Burkholderia sp. COPS. The sequence continues at coordinate 147,770 of NZ_WIXR01000012.1, forward strand.
TGTGCAACTGGAGTCAGTCGTGAGTTCTCAAGTCGTCATCGTCGGCGGTGGTGTGATCGGCAGCTCGATCGCCTATTTCCTGCGCGCCACCGATCCCACGGTATCCGTGACCGTCATCGAGCGCGACCCCACCTATGCGAGATCGTCGTCGGCGTTGTCGGCCGCGTCGATTCGTCAGCAGTTCTCGACGCCGCTGTCGATCCAGATGTCGCTGTTCGGCATCGACTTCCTGCGCACGATCGGCGAGCGGCTCGAAGTGGACGGCCACCAGCCGTCGATCGACCTGCACGAAGGCGGCTACCTGTTCCTCGCGACGCCGGCCGGCGACGCGACGCTGCGCGAGAACCATGCGCTGCAGACGAGCCTCGGCGCGGATATCCGGCTGATGGACCGCGATGCGCTGCGCGCGAAGTTTCCGTGGCTGAACGTCGACGATCTCGTGTCGGGCTCATATGGCGTGAGCGGCGAAGGCTGGTTCGACGGCTACGGGCTCGTGCAGGCATTGCGCAAGAAGGCGCAGGCGCTGGGCGCGCGCTACGTGCCGTCCGACGTGACGGCGGTGGTGCGCGACGGCCGCAAGGTGACGCATGCGGTCACGGCCGACGGCGAACGCCATGCGTGCGACACGCTCGTCAACGCGGCCGGTGCATGGGCCCGCACGCTGTCGTCGATGATGGGCATCGACATCCCCGTCCATGCGCGGCGGCGCAGCATCTTCAACGTGTCGTCGCCCGCCAGGCTCACGGATTGCCCGCTGCTGATCGACCCGACCGGCGTGTATTTCCGGCCGGAAGGGCGCACGTACATCTGCGGGACGTCGCCGAGCCCGGATCGCGATCCGGACGACCTGCCGCTCGACGAAGTCGACCACGACCTGTTCGACGAGGTGATCTGGCCGACGCTCGCGAACCGCGTGCCGGAGTTCGAGGCGCTGCGCGTGGAGAACTGCTGGTCCGGGTACTACGAGTACAACGTGTTCGACCACAACGCGATCATCGGGTATCACCCGGACCTCGACAACGTCGTGTTCGCGAACGGCTACAGCGGCCACGGGCTGCAGCAGGGGCCGGCGACGGGGCGCGGGGTCAGCGAACTCATTCTGGGCGGGCGTTACGACACGCTCGACCTGTCGACGCTCGGCTGGGCGCGGGTGCTGGAAAACCGGCCGATCGTCGAAAAGAACGTCGTGTAGCGCGGCGTACCCCGCCCCGTGTGGTGGGCGGGATTCTCCTTGTGTCTCGACTCGTTGGCCCGACCGTGTCGGGCCTTTTTTTGTTGCGCGTGTCAGCCGGCGCCGTAGATCGCGTCGCGCAGATCGATCGTGTACTGGCCGTTCATCCCTTCGTAAAGCGTGTTCGACAGCGACACGACGGTGAGCCCCCGGGCGCGGTCGACGAACCACGAATGCCCGTACACGCCGCCCCAGCGCCACGTGCCCACCGACTCCGGCGATGCTGCCGCGAGCGGGTCGCGCAATACCGAGAACCCGATTCCGAACCCCGCGCCGGGAAGGTCGGGCAATTCGAGGTTGCCGGTGTGGATGCGGCCCATCTCGTCGACCAGGTCGGCCGGCAATAGCGAGCCGCCACCGGCACGCAGCGTGTCCAGCACGTTCAGCACGTCGCCGGCGGTGCCGACCATCCCGGCGCCGCCCGACGGGAAGGCATCCGCGTCGAGCGCGCGCGACGGCGAATACGTCACGCCGACGGTTCCGTCGAAGATGGGTACGGTCTCGTTTTCGGCGAGCCGGTGCGGTTGCGGCGTGTCGTTGACGTAGGGCGTCGCGAGCCGCGCGGGATCGCGTGCGACGAATCCCGTGTCGCGGGCGCCGAGCGGGCGGAGCACGAGCGTGTCGATGGCGTCGGCGAGCGGCAGCCCGCTGACGGCCTCGATCAGCGCGCCGACCACGTCGATGGAAAGCGAATAGTTCCAGCCGGTTCCCGGCGCGAACTGCAGCGGCACGCTCGCGATCCTGCGCAGGTTTTCGGCGAGCGTGATCGATGCGGCATCGAGCCCGTCGGAGGCGCCCGCGCGCGCATAGGGGCCGGTCGCGTCGGCTTCCGTGAAGCGATAGCCGAGGCCGGCCGTGTGCGTGAGCAGGTGGCGCACCCTGATCACCGGCATGCTGCCGTCGCGCAGCGCCGGGCGGAACTCGGGCAGCCAGCGCGTGACGTCGTCGTCGAGCGACAGCTTGTGTTGCGCGACGAGCGCCATCGCGGCCGCCGAGACGATCGGCTTCGTCACCGATGCGAGCCTGAACAGCGTGTCCTCGCGCATCGGCGTGCGCGCTTCGCGATCGGCGAACCCGGCCGCGCGGCGATAGACGAGTTCGCCGTCGCGTGCGATCAGGACGACCACACCGACGAGGCGATGTGTTTCGAGTTGACGGGACAGTACCGCATCGACGCGCTCGGCGAGTGCGGGATCGGCCGACGGCTGCCGGGATGATGCGCGGTTGGGGATCATCGAAGACTCTGTCGTGAAAGGTGTGCCGACATGGTAGGCGGCATGCGCCGGAAGTGGCGTTTATCCATACGTCGAACAGGGCTTCGTGCGCCGCACCGGCCGGCGCGGGCGGCCACGGGGCAGGAGATTGAACCGGGCGCCACGGCAGCCGCGTTGCGGTGCGTCATGCCGGGCCTGCGCCGGGCAGCCGCCAAAATATGCCCCAAGCGGCGGGCGGCGTTCGTTAGAATCAGCTGTCGTCGAGGAAACAGCGCAATTGCATTGGGGCAGGGCGGTATCGCGTCACGGACACTGCTTGCCCGGAATTCATCGTTCATTTTTCACCGGAGGCGAGCATGCCAGGTTTACTTCCCGATGTTGACCGCGAGGGGCTCCTCGAATATTCGGTGGTGTACACCGATCGCTCGGTCAACCATATGTCGCAGCGCTTTCAGGGCGTCATGCGCGACATCTCCGACACCCTGAAAAAAGTCTACAACGCGAAGTCGGTCGTGATCGTCCCGGGCAGCGGGACGTTCGGCATGGAAGCCGTCGCGCGGCAGTTTGCAACGAACAAGAAGTGCCTGGTCATCCGCAACGGCTGGTTCAGTTTCCGCTGGTCGCAGATTTTCGACATGGGCAGCATTCCGTCCGAAACGACGGTGCTGAAGGCGCGCCCGGTCGAAGCGGGGCGGCAGGCCGCGTATGCGCCGGCCCCGCTCGACGAAGTGGTCGCCGCGATCAAGGAACACAAGCCGGATCTGGTCTTTGCGCCGCATGTCGAGACCGCGTCCGGGATGATGCTGCCCGATGCGTATCTGCGCGCGGTGGCCGACGCCGTGCATGCGGTCGGCGGCATGTTCGTGCTGGATTGCATCGCGTCCGGCACGGTGTGGGTCGACATGCAGGCGAGCGGCGTCGACATCCTGATCAGCGCGCCGCAGAAGGGCTGGAGTGCGTCGCCGTGCTGCGCGATGGTCATGCTGAGCCCGCTCGCCCGCGAGCGCATCGACGGCACGACCAGCACCAGCTTCGCGTGCGATCTCCGCAAGTGGCTGCAGATCATGGAAGCCTACGAGGGCGGCGGGTTCGCGTACCACGCGACGATGCCCACGGACAGCCTCACGACGCTGCGCGACGTGATGAAGGAAACCGAGGCATACGGGTTCGACAAGGTGAAGGCGGAGCAGCTCGAGCTCGGCAAGCGCATTCGCGCGCTGCTGGCCGACAAGGGTTTCCGGAGCGTGGCGGCTGAAGGCTTCGAGGCGCCGGGTGTCGTGGTCAGCTACACGGACGACGACGGGATTCGATCGGGGAAGAAGTTCGCCGACGTGGGCTTGCAGATCGCGGCCGGCGTGCCGCTGCAATGCGACGAGCCGGAGGATTTCAAGACCTTCCGTCTGGGGTTGTTCGGTTTGGACAAGCTGCATGATGTCGACGGTGCGGTTGCGCGGTTTGCCGACGCGCTGGAGCGGATTCTCTAAGCCGCTTTGCGGATTTGGGCGAGGCCGTGGGCGCTGGGGCGTTGTACCCGGGGCCTGCCGCCTCGCCACATTCATCGTCATGGTCTCGTTCGATGCGCGCGCCCGGGCTCCGGGTTCGACGGACTCATCCGCGGCGGGGTCGGTCCATCCGCCTGTACGGCTTACCTGAAAGGCTCGCATGGCTTACATCGTTCGACACGAAGTTCCGCCGGTATCCACCTACATCGACATTCGTCTCGCCGCAGGGTTGAGCAGGAAGTCGGAACAGGCCGCGACGATCGGGTTGAAGAACGGGCTCTTCAGCGTCGTGGCTTACCGCGACGATGCGCCGGTCGGAATCGGCAGGGTCATCGGCGACGGCGGCTGCTTCTTCGAGATCGTGGACATCGCGGTGTTGCCCGCTCACCAGAAGAAAGGCGTAGGTGACCTGATCATGCGGGCGCTGATGGGCTACGTTCACGAGAATGCACCGCCGACCGCGTATGTCAGCCTGATGGCCGATCACGGCACGCCGAAGTTCTATGAACGTTATGGTTTCCAGCCGTCGTCGCTGCCGGAGAAGGCGGGGATGTTCCTGCGGATTGCGTAGCGTGCGGGAGGCCGATCGTCGCGGGTGATCGCTGGCCGTCGACAGTGCCGGAGACAGCAGATGTGCGCGCTCACCGCCGCTCATCGTGGCGACGGTCCGGTCTTCCTCGAGTTTGTCGACACGCTTTTGCACTGAGCGCGCGTGCTTTTCGTTGTCATGCTCACGGCCCCAGGCGGCGACGCGTTTGCTGCCGATGGCGAGCCGGTCAATTTCCTTTTATTCGGCGGCACGGCGCACCTGCGCCGCCGTGTCGGCATCGGCGATCCGAATGGGCCACAGGTCAGCTGGCGCCGTGCGTTCGGCAATACCCGGCGATATCCAGCAATACCCAGCAATACGCAGCCGGGCTCGACTTTGTCGTTCGCGAGCGGCGGGCCGCTGTTCCGCATGGCCATCGTGGCTTTCGTTGCGCTAACAACGACCTCGGCGGAACAAGTCGGCACGACGTCGGCAGCCGAAGCATTCAGCGAATGCACTCAACGAAATCCGGAAGCTCGATTGCGTTGCTGACCTGCTATATCGAAACCGCTCGGGGTTACTCGCCAGTTGAAGCCAATTTTGCCCCGGCAATGCACGCTAATCCCGCTCCATCCGTTGCAATCAATTCGCAAGGATTGGCAATATCGGACTCGCCGGCCAATCGCTGATTAATATGCGTGGCGACTTAGTGGAAGACGAAAAATATATTGGACGTCACGAAATGGATGTTGCATTGTTCACGCATTCGATGCGATCGCAGAAAATGAGCTGAGCGGTGTAGCGCCGCACAAGCAGAGAACGTCATATGCGATTGCGGTCGTGGCTCCTGTTCCCGGAGTCGCGGCCTGGACGATCCGCGGCGTGCGCGACGCCTGTGCGCGCGCGTATGCAGGATCGGCGCAACAGACAAAGAAAAGCGGCGAAAAGGACCTGAGAAGATGAAGGAGACGCGACGGACGCGGGCGGCATTCCGGATCGGGCGCAAACCCGACCCGGCTTCGCCGCTACGCCCAGATCGAAATCTGTTCGACCGACAACGCGGTCGCGACGGCAGGGCGGCGGAGCATGCGCTCCGTATGCGCGGCCCAATGTTCGAACCCGCGCATGTCGAGCTTCAGCATGTTCCCCCATTTGAAAAATATCAGCAGCATCGGATCGACGATCGAGTAGTGCTCGCCGAGCGCCCAGTCGCGCGCCGCGAGTCGTTCGTCGATCTGCGCATACGCAGCGAGGATGCCCGCGCGGCCTTTCGCGCGAATGCCGTCGTGCGCGGCCGGGTCCTCGCTGAAACGCGACGGATGGAAGTTGAGCGCGACCGTTCCGGGCAACACTGACGCCAGCCAGTTCATCCACTCGACGGCACGTGCGAGGCCCATCGGGGTATCGGGCACGAGCCGCGCCTGCGGAAAGCGCAGCGCGAGATAAAGCAGGATCGCCGACGACTCCGTCAGCACGTCGTCGCCGGTGTGCAGCACGGGCACCTTGCCTTTCGGGTTGAGCTGCCGGAATTCGGCGCTCTGCGTCGCACCGTCCTTGATCGAGACGAGTGCGAGTTCGAATGGTTCGCCCAGCTCGCGCAGGATGACGTGCGGTGCAAACGAAAGATGGCCTGGGCAGTAGAACAGCGTATGAGTTGTCATATTGATTAAGTCTCCTATTTATCTCTGGTGGAGATGCTGACCGGGTTTGTCGTGTCGACGCGTCGCATGGTGCATGACGCCCGATCGAAAGTCAAAAGCGAAGGACGATGTGAAGGATCTTGCGGTTCGGTGAAGACGAAGCCGGCCAGTGCGATGCGCGCGGGCCGGGATGAACGTGCGTTTCTGGAGCGTGATCGTGATGCGGATGATGAGCCTCGACGAATTGATCGACAGCGTGAAGACGTTTCTGGCCGGGATCGACCCGGGCGCGCCGGCGTGCGTGACCGCGCAGACGAACCTGCTCGACGCCAATCTGCTCGACTCGCTGTCGCTCGTGCACTTCGTGCTGTTCATCGAGCAGACGCTCAGGATCGACATCCCGATCGGCGACTTCGTGCTCGACTCGATCGCGTCGGTCGCGGCGATCTACGACCACTACGTGCTCGGCACGCCGCATGCCGCGAGCGCGTCGCGATGACGCCGGACGACCTGCTTCGTGACGAGGCGTTCACGTATTTCGCATACGGCTCGTGCATGAACCTCGCGAGCCTGTCGACGTCGCTCGGCTGCGACGCGGCGACGTACTTCGCGGGCGCGGCGCAGCTCGACGGCCATCGCCTCGCGTTCAATTACGCGTCGCTCAACGAGCCGGTCTGCTGCGCGAACATCGAGCCGGCGGCCGGTGCGATCGTCGAGGGCGCGCTGTATCGGTTGCCGATGCGCATGCTCGACGCGCTCGAGCGTCGCGAAGGCGTGCATCTCGGCCGCTACGTGCGCTACGCGGTCGAGGTGCTGGCGTCCGGCGGGCGGCGCGTACATGCGCTGACATATCGCGGTGCGGTCACGCTCGATTGCGACGCCGCGCCGAGCGCGCGCTACCGCGACCTGCTGGTTCGCGGGCTGGCCGACGCGGGCGTGTCGGCGGCGTATTGCGAGCGCACGGTCGCCTACATGGCGGGGCTGCGCGATCGGCCGCCGCGTGCGGCATGACGGAATCAAGGCATCGTGCGCTCCACAAGAGCGCCCGATCCAGCGGTGCGTTCGCGACTTCGAACGTCGACGAGCGTTTTAAAGGCGCCCTAAGCGGGCATGTGAGCAAAAGGTTGAACATGAACCAGGCTTTCGACCATCCGCGCGTCATGCGCATCTTGCGCGTTGCCCGCGACGCAGCGCCCGGGCACAACGACGTACAACGAGCCCCCGGATCCGCGGCAACGCCACGAACGAACCTCGCGAGGCCGATGCGCACCTGATCCGCGCCCGCGAGCCGGATCGACACCCGCCCGGCGTGCCGCACACAGGTGTGCGGCACGCGGCACCCCGCATGCGAGAACGCGCCGACCGGAGGAGGACGGCTCGCTGCCTCGTGCGCCGGATCGCGGGTGCCGCCGTCGGGCGACGCGTGCAAGGCGCCGTGCGCAACGAATGACAATCGATCGCAAACAAGGAAAAAAATCATGGAGACGCTCGTATCGACCGTATTGCCCGCAGCGGGGGTGTCGGAAGACGCCGCCTATCGCAAGGTCGCGTGGCGGCTGATGCCGTTGCTGCTGTTCTGTTACCTGGTGTCGTATCTCGACCGCGTGAACGTGGGCTTCGCGAAGCTGCAGATGGCCGGCGATCTCGGGCTGTCCGACGCGGCCTACGGGCTCGGCGCCGGCATCTTCTTCTTCGGTTATTTCATCTTCGAGGTGCCGAGCAACCTGATCCTCCACCGCATCGGCGCACGCGTCTGGATCGCGCGAATCATGGTGACGTGGGGCGCGGTGTCCGCGCTGACGATGTTCGTCACGACGCCGACGGCGTTCTACGCGATGCGGTTCCTGCTCGGCGCCGCCGAGGCCGGTTTCTTTCCGGGCGTGATCCTGTACCTGACCTACTGGTATCCGGCCCATCGGCGCGGGCGGATCACGACGGTGTTCATGACGGCCGTTGCGCTGTCGGGCGTCGTCGGCGGCCCGATTTCCGGCTACATCCTGAAAGCATTCGACGGCATCAACGGGTGGCACGGCTGGCAGTGGCTGTATCTGCTCGAAGGGCTGCCGTCGATCGTCGCAGGCTTGCTCGTCTACGCGCTGCTCGACGACCGGATCGCGCAGGCGAAGTGGCTGAGCGACGAGGAGCGCGCGCTGCTCGAACGCAACGTGAATGCCGAGGACGCGGTCAAGTCTCACCTGTCGCTCGGGGCGGTGCTCGCGAATCCGCGCGTGTGGCTGATGTGCGCGATCTACTTCTCGTTCGTGATCGGCCTGTACGGCGTCGGCTTCTGGCTGCCGACGCTCATCCATGCGACGGGCGTGGCCGATCCGCTGACGATCGGGCTGCTGTCGACGGTGCCGTATGCGCTTGCGGTGGTCGCGATGATCGCGATCGCACGCAGTTCGGATCGCCTTCGCGAACGCCGCTGGCACCTTGCGGTGCCCGGTGCGATGGGCACGGTGGGGCTCGTGCTCGCGGTCGGCTGGGCGCATCAGACGGGGCTTGCGATCGCGGCGCTGACGCTCGCGACGATGGGCATCCTCACCGCGATCCCGCTGTTCTGGAGCCTGCCGACCGCGTTCCTCGGCGGCACCGCGGCCGCCGCCGGGATCGCGATGATCAATTCCGTCGGCAACCTCGCAGGTTTCCTCGGCCCTTACCTGATGGGGCTGCTCAAGCAACTGACCGCATCGAACGACGCGGGCCTCTACATGATGGCCGGCTGCATGGCGCTGGGCGGACTGCTCGCGCTGTCGCTGCCGAAGGCGCTGGTGAACCGGTAGCGATGCGCGGCTTTTCCCCCATGCACGGAGACAGGACATGATCCACAACGAACCCGCACTGTTCCCCGACCAGTCGATGGGCGCCTCGCCGCAGCGCTTTCGCGACGCGATGTGCCGCGTGGCGTCGGCCGTTCACGTACTCACGAGCGACGGACCTGCCGGGCGCTGCGGCATGACGGCGACCGCCGTGCTGTCGGTGTCCGATGCGCCGCCGACGGTGCTCGTGTCCGTCAATCGCGGCAGCGTATCGGCGCAGCGGCTGATCGCGAACGAGGTGTTCTGCGTGAACACGCTCGGCGCCGCCGACCGGTTTCTCGCCGACGTGTTCGCGGGCCGGACCGCGCACGAGCGCGACGCGCGCTTCACGGTGGGCGAATGGGGCGAGCTCGCGACGCGCGCGCCGGTGCTGGCGAGCGCGCGCATCGCGCTCGACTGCCGGCTCGTCGCGTCGATGAGCGCGGCGACGCATGAACTGCTGGTCGGCGAAGTCGTGGCGCTGCACTGTGCGGCGCCCGACGACGACACGCTCGTCTATCTGCAGCGGGAGTTCCGCGTCGTGTGACGACGCGTGCCGACAGGATGACCGACATGAAACGCGAAATCGTACTAGCCACCAACCGCTGCCGCGGCGAGATCCTCGCCGGCGGTTTTCGCACCGACGTCGTGCGCATCGCGCAGTGCGCACGCGCGCATCTCGGCGACTATGCCGACAACCCGCATGTGCGAGCGCTGCTCGTGGCGCTGGAGAACCGCTGCCTCGCATCGGGGCGCCTGCTCGATCTCACGTACTCGGTGGACCCGAGCTTCATCCTCGGGTTCTTCGACGTGCCCTACAACGCCGACGCGTTCCTCGAGGCGGCCGCGATCGCGCCCGTGCCGATTCCGCCGAGCGTGCTCGCGATCGCGCCGGACGGCAACGCGTTGCCGGTGCAGATCCGCATGTGCACGGACGGCTTTCTCAATCCGCTCGCGGTCGCGGTATTCGGCGAGAACTTCATCGACGCCGACCTGCGCGCGTATCACAAGGCGTACTACTTCATCGACAAGTTCGTCGAGCGCTTCAAGCGCCATACGCGCCCGGCAATCGAAGCGAACTGGTCGCCCACCGCGTTCCCGGATCTGCTCTCGGCGGACGACGAGCTGCTGACGCAGGCGAGCGCGATCTGGGTCCATCTGCACGAGTACCACCATCGCACGGGCTTCCTGCCGATCCCGGAGTACCTCGATGCGAAGAGCACGCGCAACGGTGCGGGCGCGGAGGAGTTGCGGGTCGACATCCTGTCGATCCTCGCGCTGTTCCGGCTGCGCTCGGACGACCGCGTGCTGCGCGCCTCGATCCAGTACATCCTGGCCGAGCGCCTGATCCGCTACCCGCTGCAGGCGCCGCCGCTCGACAACTACGACGCGCGCTCGTCGGTCGCGCTGTTTCATTACCTGTCCCGTCACGGCGTGATCGCGCAGCGTGGCGGCTCACTCTATTTCGAAGGGGGCTACGAACGCCTGACCCAGGCGCTCAGGTCCATCGTGATCAAGCTGACGGCGCTCGAATACAAGCTCAGCGTGTCGTCCGATCTCGACCGGAGAAAGATCCTGTCGTTCGTGCTGCCGACGCTCGCGAAGAACGACAACAACTGGGGCGCGGCCGGCAGGCCGCATTGACGGAAGCCCGCCGCCCGCCCCCATTTCGCAACGAATCAACCGAGGATCACGATGCCCACCTATCGTTCACGCACTTCCACGCACGGCCGCAACATGGCGGGCGCGCGCAGCCTGTGGCGCGCCACCGGGATGACCGACGCCGATTTCGACAAGCCGATCATCGCGGTCGTCAATTCGTTCACGCAGTTCGTGCCCGGTCACGTGCACCTGAAGGATCTCGGCCAGCTGGTCGCGCGCGAGATCGAAGCGGCCGGCGCGGTCGCGAAGGAGTTCAACACGATCGCGATCGACGACGGCATCGCGATGGGCCACGACGGCATGCTGTACAGCCTGCCGTCGCGCGAGCTGATCGCCGACAGCGTCGAGTACATGGTCAACGCGCACTGCGCGGACGCGATGGTCTGCATCTCGAACTGCGACAAGATCACGCCGGGAATGCTGATGGCCGCGATGCGCCTGAACATCCCGGTGGTCTTCGTGTCCGGCGGCCCGATGGAATCCGGCAAGCTGACGTTCCGCGGCAAGCGCCGCGCGTTCGACCTGATCGACGCAATGGTGGTGGCGGCCGACTCCCAGGTGACGGACGACGAGGTGCGCGCGGTCGAGAACGTCGCGTGCCCGACCTGCGGCTCGTGTTCCGGGATGTTTACCGCGAACTCGATGAACTGCCTCGCCGAGGCGCTCGGGCTCGCGCTGCCCGGCAACGGCTCGGTGCTGGCGACGCATGCCGAGCGCAAGCGCCTGTTCATCGAGGCTGGGCGCACGATCGTCGATCTCGCGCGCCGCTACTACGAGCAGGACGACGCGAGCGTGCTGCCGCGCTCGATCGCGACGCGCGATGCGTTCGAGAACGCGATGACGCTCGACATCGCGATGGGCGGCTCGACCAATACGGTATTGCACCTGCTCGCCGCCGCGCACGAAGGCGACGTGCACTTCACGATGGCCGACATCGACCGGCTGTCGCGCCGCGTGCCGGTGCTGTGCAAGGTCGCGCCGTCGGTGCAGGACGTCCACATGGAGGACGTGCACCGGGCCGGCGGCGTGATCGGGATCATGGGCGAACTCGATCGCGCGGGGCTGCTGAACACGACGCTGCCGACCGTTCATGCGCCGAGCGTCGCGCACGTGCTCGCGCGCTGGGACGTGATGCGCAACCGCGTCGATTCGGTGTCGCGCTTCTATCGCGCGGCGCCCGGCGGCGTGCGCACGCACGTCGCGTTCAGCCAGGACAACCGCTACGACGAACTCGATCTCGACCGCGCGAACGGCTGCATCCGCGATGCCGAGCACGCGTTCTCGCGCGACGGCGGGCTCGCGGTGCTGTTCGGCAACATCGCGCGCGACGGCTGCATCGTGAAGACCGCGGGCGTCGACGGCGGGATGCTGAAATTCACCGGCACCGCGCGCGTGTTCGAAGGGCAGGAGGAGGCGGTCGAAGGCATCCTCGGCGGTGCGGTCGGCCCGGGCGACATCGTGATCGTCCGCTACGAGGGGCCGCGGGGCGGCCCGGGCATGCAGGAGATGCTCTATCCGACCAGCTACCTGAAATCGAAGGGGCTCGCGAAGCAGTGCGCGCTGATCACCGACGGTCGTTTCTCCGGCGGCTCGTCGGGGCTGTCGATCGGGCACGTGTCGCCCGAGGCGGCGGAGGGCGGCGAGATCGGGCTGCTCGAGAACGGCGACGCGATCGAGATCGACATCCCGAACCGCTCGATCAACGTCCTCGTGTCCGACGACGAACTGCGGCGGCGCCGCGCGGCGATGGAGGAGCGCGGCGCGCGTGCGTGGCAGCCCGAGAAGCGGCAGCGCCGCGTGTCGGGCGCGCTGCGCGCATACGCGGCGATGACGACGAGCGCGGCGCGCGGCGCCGTGCGGATCGTGAAGGGCTGACCGTGCGGCCCGCCCCGAACCATCCGGCGGCCGATGCGCAGGTCGACACCGTGCTCGTCACGGGCGGCCGCGCGCCGGCCGCGCATCACGGCTTCGTCAACCCGCCGGTGTATCGCGGCTCGACGGTGCTCGCGCCGAGCGTGGCCGACCTGCTCGGCTACACGCAGCCGTACGTGTACGGCCGGCGCGGCACGCCGACCACGGCCGCGCTGCAGGACGCGGTGCGCGCGCTCGATCACGGCGCGGGTGTCGTGCTGTGCCCGTCGGGGCTTGCCGCGATCACGACCGCGCTGTCGTCGTGCCTGTCGGCCGGCGACCATCTGCTGATGACGGATGCGGTGTACAAGCCCGCGCGCCAGCTGTGCGACGGCGTGCTGCGGCGCGCGGGCATCGAGACGACCTACTTCGATCCGCTCGCGTCGGTTGACGCGCTCGCCGCGCTGATCCGGCCGAACACGCGCGCGCTGTATCTCGAAGCGCCCGCGTCGCAGAGCATGGAGCTGTGCGACGTGCCGGCGTTCGCCGCGCTCGCGCGCGACCGCGGGCTCGTGGTGCTGTTCGACAACACGTGGGCGACGCCGCTGTTCTTCGACGCGTTCGCGCACGGCGCCGATCTCGTGATCCAGGCCGGCACCAAGTACCTCGCCGGTCATGCGGACGTGATGATCGGCATGGTGTCGGCGTCCGCGCGCGCGCTGCCGGCGCTCGAACAGTATCAGCGCGACACGGGGCAGTGCGTCGGCTCGGACGACGCGTTTCTCACGCTGCGCGGCATCCGGACGCTCGGCGTGCGGCTTCGCCAGCACCAGGCGAACGCGCTGCGTGTCGCACGCTGGCTCGCCGCGCGTCCGGAAGTGCGGCGCGTGTGCCATCCGGCGCTCGAGGACGATCCCGGCCATGCGCTGTGGGTGCGCGACTTCGGCGGCGCGACGGGGCTGTTCTCCGTCGTGCTGCGCCCGGCGCCCGCGCAGGCCGTCGCCGCGCTGCTCGAGGGGCTCGCGTATTTCGGGCTCGGTTATTCATGGGGCGGCTATGAAAGCCTCGCGATGCCGTTCGACTGCAGTGCGTACCGCACCGCGTCGCACTGGGACCCGGGCGGCCCGTGCGTGCGCTTTCACATCGGGCTCGAAAACGTCGACGACCTGATCGGCGACCTCGAGACCGGCTTCGCCCGCTTCAACGCCGCGCGCTGACGCCGACACGAGCAGCACGCGCACGGCCCGCACGTTTCGCGCCGCATTCCAATGACGAGGAACCCCGTATGACGAAGCAACTCTGCCTGGGTGGATTCATGCGCCCCATCTGCCTGCACACGGCGTGGTGGCGGCACCCGAGCGCGCCGACGCTCGCGAACTTCAACTGGCCGGTGATCCGGTCGCTCGCGCAGAAGCTCGAGCACGCGTGCTTCGACGCGGTCTTCACCGCCGACCACCTCGCGGTGATGCCGATGCCGCCGAATGCGCTCAAGCGCAGCGGCACGATCACGTCGTACGACCCGCTCGTGATGCTGTCGGCGATCGCCGCATGCACCGACCGCATCGGCCTGATCGCGACCGGCACGACGAGCTACGAGGATCCGTACCTGCTTGCGCGCCGCTTCGCGTCGCTCGACCACCTGAGCGGCGGCCGCGCGGGCTGGAACATCGTCACGACGGTGAACCCGGAGGCCGCGCTCAACTTCGGTCTCGAGACCGCGCTGCGCCACGCCGAACGCTACGAGCGCGCCGAGGAGTTCTTCGACGTCGTGACGGGGCTGTGGGACGGCTGGTCCGATCACGCGCTCGTGATGGACAAGGAGGCGGGCGTGTTCTCCGATCTCGACAAGATCCGGCCGCTCAACCACAAGGGCAAGTTCTTCTCGGTCAAGGGGCCGCTGAACATCGCGCGGCCCGTGCAGGGCTGGCCGGTGATCGCGCTCGCCGGTGCGTCGGAGGAAGCGCGCGACATGGCCGCGCGTTCGGCCGACCTGGTGTTCGGCAACGCGCGCAGCATCGAGACGGGCCGTGCGTTCTACCGCGACGTGAAGTCGCGCGCGGTCGCGGCCGGGCGCAACCCCGATCACGTGAAGATCCTGCCCGCCAACCAGGTGTATGTCGGCCGCACGCGCGCGGAGGCGCTCGCGAAGAAGCGCTACATGGACGATCTCGTCCACGTGGACAGCAACATCCCGAACCTGTCGATCCGGCTCGGCGTCGACTGCTCGAAGTTCGATCCCGACAAGCCGTTGCCCGAGCTGCCGCACACGGAACAGGGGCAGGGCAACCAGCGCGAATGGGCGGCGCTCGCGCGCCGCGAGGGATTGACGGTGCGCGAGCTGGCGAAGCGGGCGGCCGAATCCGGCACCGGCGAGATGGTCGGCACGGCGTCCGAGATCGCCGACCAGATGGAGGAGTGGCTGATGACGGAGGCGTGCGACGGCTTCATCGTCGTGTTCTATACGGTGCCTGACGGCTACGACGACTTCGTGACGATGGTGGTGCCGGAGCTGCAGCGGCGCGGGCTGTTTCGCACCCGCTACGAAGGCACGACGCTGCGCGAACACATCGGCCTGCCGCGGCCGAAGAGCCCGCTCGACTGAGCGGCGCGCCGCCAGATTTCGTTCCGGGAGACCGCAATGACCCACGATTCACCCCGATCCACATGGATGACGACGCCGTACCGCCGCCGGCTCGGCGTGCTGAGCGACGCCGCACACCTGCCGCTGCTCGGCGACGGGTTATGCGGCGTCGAGCGCGAGACGCTGCGCGTCGATGCCGCCGGCCGGCTCGCGCTGACGCAACACCCGCACGCGCTCGGCGCGGCGCTCACGCACCCGTCGATCACGACCGACTACGCGGAGCCGCTGCTCGAGTTCGTCACGCCGCCGCAGCACGACGCGGCCGACGTGATCGAGCGGCTCGACGAGCTGCACCGCTTCGCGTGCCGCGCGATCGGCGACGAGCTGCTGTGGAGTCAGTCGATGCCGTGCCCGCTCGACGACGACCGGCGCATTCCGATCGCGTGGTACGGCACGTCGAACATCGGCATCCTGAAGCACGTGTACCGGCGCGGGCTGGCGTTCCGCTACGGCAAGGCGATGCAGTGCATCGCCGGGATCCACTACAACTATTCGCTCGCCGATGCCGTGTGGCCGCTGCTGCGCGACGTGCGCGACGGATGCGAGCCGGCCGGCCGCGACGCGCGCGACATGCGCTCGGCAGGCTATCTCGCCCTGATCCGCAATTTCCATCGCTACGGCTGGCTGCTGCTGTATCTGTTCGGCGCGTCGCCGGCGCTGTGCGCGGGTTTCGTCGCCGGCGACCGGCACGGGCTCGACGCATTCGATGCGCAGACGCTGTACCTGCCGCACGCGACGAGCTTGCGGATGAGCGACCTCGGCTACCAGAACCGGGTGCAGGGTGCGTTCGCGCCGTGCCTCGACAACCTGCCTGCGTACCTGGACGGCCTTGCTCGAGCCGTCGCGCAGCCGTGCCCCGAGTACCAGGCGATCGGCGCGAAGCGCGACGGAGAATGGCTGCAGCTCAGCACGCACTTGCTGCAGATGGAGAACGAGTTCTACTCGTCGATCCGCCCGAAGCGCACGGTGCGCAGCGGCGAGCGGCCGCTCGACGCGCTGCGCAGCCGCGGCGTCGAATACGTCGAGGTGCGTTGTCTCGACATCGATCCGTTCGCGCCGCACGGCGTCGCCGAGACGACGCTGCGCTTTGTCGACGCGTTCCTGCTGTTCTGCGCGCTCGACGACAGTCCGTGCCTCGCCGGTGCCGAGCAGGACGCGTGCCGGCGCAACTTCGCGGCGGTTGCGCGGGAAGGCCGGCGCCCGGGGCTCGAGTTGCAGCGTGGCGGCGAGCGCGTCGCGTTGCGCGTGTGGGCGCACGAACTGCTCGCGCGAATCAACGAGGCGGCCGGCGTGCTGGACCTGCAGCGCGGCGACACACGCACGACCGCCGCGCTCGATGCGCAATACGCGAAGCTCGACGATCCGCGGGCGACGCCGTCGGCGCGCGTACTCGATGCACTGCACACGCTGCGCGACGATCCGGGCGGCGCGTGCTTCGCGTTCGGGATGCGGCAGACGCTCGCGCATACCGGGGCGTTCCGCGCGCGTCCGCTGCCGGCCGACGTGCAGGCGCATTTCGACGCAATCGCGGCCGAATCGCTGAGCCGGCAGGCCGACCTGGAGCGCACGCAGATCGGCAACTTCGACGCGTTTCTCGCCGCGTATCACGCGGGAACGCTGAACCAGGAGTGCGGCGAGCCGACACATGGTGCGCACTGATACGGCGTCGCCGTATCGAATCCATCTCACGGAGGACAGATGAGCAGTATCGCGGAAATGAAGACCGATCGCGGGTTCTCGGCGCGGGCGGCCGGCGCGGGCGCGCTGGCGTCGTTCGTCGGCTTTGCATCGACGTTCACGCTGATCGTGAATGCGCTCATGAACGTCGGTGCAACGCGCGCGCAGGCCGCGTCCGGCCTGATGGCCGTCTCGATCGTGATGGGGCTGGCCGGCATCGTGCTCAGCTACCGGACCCGGATGCCCGTCAGCGCTGCGTGGTCGACGCCCGGCGCCGCGCTGCTGCTCGGCCTGGGCGCCGTGAAGGGCGGCTATCCGGCCGCGGTCGGCGCGCTCGTGCTGACCGGCGTGCTGCTCACGCTGGCCGGGCTGTGGAAGCCGCTCGGCCGCGCGATCTCGAGGATTCCGCTGCCGATCGCCAACGCGATGCTCGCGGGGATCATCCTGAACCTCTGCGTCGCCCCGGTGCACGCACTCGAGCAGTATCCGCTGTACGTCGCGCCGGTCCTGCTCGTGTGGGTCGTGATGATGCGGGTTCGCAAGATTCTCGCGGTGCCGTGCGCCGCGGTCGCGACGCTGGTCGTGATCGCATTCATCGCGAAGACGGGTGGCGTCGGCGCGACCGGGATGTTGCCGCACCTTGCGCTCGTCGGGCCCGTGTTCTCGGCGTCGACGATGGTGAGCGTCGCGGTGCCGCTCTTCATCGTGACGATGGCGTCGCAGAACATCCCGGGCGTCGCGGTGCTCAACGTCAACGGCTACCGGCCCGAGGCGTCGCGGCTGTTCACGGCCACGGGGCTGTGCAGCCTGCTCGCGGCGCCTTTCGGCGCGCCGCCGATCGGGCTGGCCGCGATCACCGCCGCGCTGTGCGCCGGCGAGGAGGCCGGCCCCGACGAATCGCGGCGCTACTGGGCCGGCATCGTCTGCGGTGCCGCGTACATCGTGTACGGGTTCGCGGCGAGCGCCGCGACGCTGTTCATCGCGGTCGCGCCGCCGATCATCATCGAAGCGGTTGCCGGCCTCGCGCTGATGAACGCCCTCGGCGGCGCGCTGCTCAACGCATTCACCGACAAGGACGCGCGCGAGGCCGCGATCCTGACCTTCCTCGTGACGATGGCGGGCCATGCGTTTCTCGGCATCGGCGGCGCGTTCTGGGGCCTGCTGACCGGCATCGGGCTGACGTTCGTGCTGCGTCGCGAGAAGGGCCGGTGATGCCGCGCGACGACGCGGCCCCCGCAGTTCTGCCATTCCCTCAAAAAAACGGAGAAGAGATGCAGCACAACATCGTGAAAGTGACCGCGACGCCGGTGTTCGCGCGCGGCGACGCTGAGATCGCCGGCGTGCGGTTGTCCGGCAAGCTGTCGGGCGTCATCGTCGAAATCGAGACGTCGCAGGGCGTGGTCGGCCACGGCTTCACGGCGATCACCGACGAAGCGGTCGTGGCCGCGGCGATCGATCACGTCGCCGCACCCAACCTGGTCGGGATGAACGTCGTCGAGCGCGAGCGGATTCTCGACAAGCTGTACTGGCTGTTATGCCCGCGCGGGCAGACCGGCTATGCGGGGCACGTGATTTCCGCGATCGACATCGCGGTCTGGGATGCGATCGGCAAGATCGCCGGGCTGCCGGTGTGGAAAATGCTCGGCGGCGCGCGCCCGGTCGTGCCGCTGTATACGACGTTCGGCTTCGCGTCGCTCGAGCGCCCGGAGCTGATACATGCCGCGCGTGCGCTCGTCGGCGCCGGACATCGCCGCATCAAGATGATCGTCGGTTATCACGCGCTGGCGCGCCGCGACGAAGGGCGCTCGCTCGACCAGGTCGTCGCGGACGACGTCGCGCGCGTGCGCGCGGTGCGCGATGCGGTGGGCGCAGCCGCCGAGATTTACATCGACGCGAACTGCGGGCTCGACCACTATCACGCGCTGCGGCTTGCCGAGCGCGTGGCCGATTGCGACATCGGTTTCTTCGAGGAGCCGATCGCCGAGAACGACCCCGCGAAGCTCGCCGACCTGAGAAAGCGCGGCGGCATTCCGATCGCCACCGGGCAAAGCGAGGGACAGTTGTTCCGGTTCAGGGATTTCCTCGTGAACGACGCCGTCGACATCCTGCAGCCAAACGTGTGCGTGTGCGGCGGGTTCTCCGTCGCGGCGCGCGCGGCCGCGCTCGCGCAGGCGTTCGGCGTGCCGATCGACAATGGCGGCACGTTCCCGTTCCACAACATGCATCTGCACGGCGGGCTCGCGAACGGC
The DNA here is from genome assembly GCF_019425585.1 of Burkholderia sp. COPS. NCBI lineage: Bacteria > Pseudomonadati > Pseudomonadota > Betaproteobacteria > Burkholderiales > Burkholderiaceae > Burkholderia > Burkholderia sp. COPS. Next base: position 166,764 of record NZ_WIXR01000012.1, read on the forward strand.
GGCTCGGTCGAGTGGCACGTCGTCGCGGTCGAGATCTGCCGGAACCTGTTTACCGGCCTGCCGGCCGAGCAGAACGGGACGCTGGCACTGCCCGACACGCCGGGCCTCGGCTTCGGCATCAATCGCGATGGTGTCCGCGAATTCTCGTCGGGCCCGGGATCGCAGGGGCACGGCAAGGCGTGAGCGTCGGCCGGCGCGTCCGCGAGCGAGAACGCGCCGGCCGTGCGTCGACGGCTTCCCGCGCGTCGTCGCGCGGCGAGTGGCCTGCGAATCGGCCCTGACATGCCGGAACGGATCTGCGTGCGGCCGGCGTCATGCCGAGGCCAGTGTCCGCACGATATTGATGAAGCTGGCAAGGACGTGCCCGATATCGCCTTTGCGCCAGACGAGGCCGGTTTCGACGACGAACGAGCCGTGTGCGAGCGGGCGATAGACGACACCCGTTCGTCGCAGATTGCGCAACGATTGCGGCACCAGCGCGACGCCCATACCGGCGGACACGAGGCTGACGATCGTCTGCATCTGGATTGCTTCCTGACCGATGTGCGGGACGACACCGACGTCGCTATAGCACTCCATGATCGCGTCGTAAAACCTCGGGGCGAGACGGCGCGGAAAAATCACGAGCGGAAGGTCCGCAACTTCCTTCAGGTGAATCGGCACATCGTCGGGTGCCGTCGACGCGGCGCTCGGCATCGCGAGCACGAGCGGCTCGCTCAGGAGCGGCAGATACGACAGCTCGGCCACGTAGCGTGGCGGCAACGGCGGAATGATCAGGCCCGCGTCGATGTGGCCCGCGACCAGCTCTTCGATCTGCACGTCGCTCGTCGCTTCGGTCAGTTGCAATCGCACCAGCGGATAGCGCATGCCGAATTCGCGCAGCAGCGAGGGCAGCAGCCCGTAATCGGCAATCGAGACGAACGCGAGCGACAGTCTTCCGGTCTCGCCGAGGGCGAGGCTCTTTGCCAGCGCGGGAAGCTCCTCGGCCGCGGCAAGCAGTTTCAGCACCGTCGGAAGCAACGCCTCGCCGACTGCCGTGAGCGCGACCGCACGCTTCGTGCGTGCGAAGAGCTCGACGCCGAGCTCGCGTTCCAGCGAGCGTATTGCCTGCGACAGCGGCGGCTGGGTCATCGAGAGGCGCGCAGCCGCACGGCCGAAGTGCCGCTCCTCGGCAACGGCCGCGAAGTAATACCACTGGCGAAGATCCGGGGGGAAGTTGGGCATTCGTTCGACCTGAAGCGGCTGAATGGTGATGAATCATATATTGGACCAGCGGCCTGTGGCGCATCGGGAGCCGGTTCGTTCTTGTGTGTGCGGGGCGCATAAGCCGATGGCCAGCGCGCCACTTCATGCGACGCAAACGCCGGGAAAACCAGCCGGCAATTGACGGATCGCGTGTCGCTACGGCTTTTGTGACACGTGATGGCAACACTGGATCGAGATGGCCGGCGCAACACGGCCGTTCGCCGACGAATTTACCCGTCTTTTCCGGCTCCGAGCCCGCTTCAATCCCGCCGACGACAGACCGGCGACGTGGAGCATGCGGACGGAAGCTACCGCGTCAGGCAATACAACACATCGGGACAACCTTCCTCGTTCCTGCTTCCGTCGTTATATGCAATGGCTACGAAACCATGCCGTTCATAAAACGCGGCGGCATCGCGATTCATCTGGAACGTATAGAGCTGGAGCTTGCCAACCGTCTGCGACTTCACCGATTCCAGGAGGGCGGAACCGATCCCTTGTCGTTTGAATTCGGGGCACACGTACAACTGGTCGAGCCATGCCGTACCGTCGGTGATGACGTGTGCGGCCATGCCGACCATGCGATCGTCGTTCATCGCAACGGTCACGTTGCCCGACGGTACGAGTACGTCGGCAATCCAGTCGCGGACGGCGGCTTCGGAGTGCGCGAGCGGCGCGTAGGAGGCGAGCGTGTTGCGCGACCGCAGATACACGTCAGCCACCTCCGCGGCATCGGCCGCCATCGCACGGCGCAAGATCAAGGGCATGTATCGGCTGCTCCGGAAAATTAATTGCGTGCACAACGATAGCAGCACGGAATCGAACTTCCAAGTTCGCGCGGCATGCCGCTGAAACCGGCGACACCGGAAGTCCGGCGCTGCTTGTCGAGTTTGCGGTATGGCAGTGAGATCGGGTTGCCGATTTACTGCTTCATTCCGACATTCCCGTATCATCCGTCCGGTTCGCCGGATCGCACGCGCCGGCGATTCCGCACACATGAAAGGACGAGCGATGAAGGTCGAAAGGCGCGGCCACGGCAAAGCGATCGGGCACGGCGAGGCGGCGGATCCGAAGCGGGCCGGCGTCCCACCGGTCACGAAGAGTACCGACCCGCGCGACTACCAGCATGCACCCGCCATCGCGGCCGTCATGCCGAAAGCATTTCCCGACGGCTTCGTCGTCGCGGAGCACCGGCACACGCGCGCGCAACTCGTCTACACCACGACAGGCATCGCCGAAGTCATCGCCTGCCAGTCGCTGTGGATGATCCCGCCGCATCGCGCACTCTGGATTCCGCCCGACCTGCCGCACGCGATGCGCGCACACGGGCAACTCGAAATGCGCACCGCCTACGTCGACCCGCGAGCCTGCCGATCCGCGTACCCGGATCAGCCGGGCCTGGTCAACGTTTCGCCGCTGCTGCGCGAGTTGATCGTGCGTGCGTCGTCGTTCCCGGTCGAGGTCGATCCCGACGGACGCGACGCGCTCGTCATCCAGCTCATGCTCGCGGAAATCGAGTGGTCTCCCGAGCAACCGTTGCGGCTGCCGTCCGGCCAGGACCGGCGTCTTGCCCGGGTCTGCGACGCGATGCTCGCGAATCCGGCCGATCAGCGAACGCTGACGCAATGGGCCGACGAAGTCGGTGCGTCGAGCCGGACACTGGCCCGGCTGTTCACTGCCGAAACCGGGCTGTCGTTCAGCCAGTGGCGCCAGCAGGCCAGGATTTCGGCCGCGCGTCCGCTGCTGGCCTCGGGGCGCTCCGTGATCGCCGTCGCGGCCGAGCTCGGCTACGAAACCACGAGCGCCTTCTCGACCGTGTTTCGCCGGTTTGCCGGCATGACACCCAGCGCGTACGCGAAACTGTCCGATTCCGCGTAGCAAACGTCTTTCCAGCAAACGCGGGGCGCGGCGCGCACGCTTATCGTGTCGGTCATCGAATCCACCGACCGAACGAGGCAAGCCGACATGACGCGACACGACATCGAATTCCTGTCCGAAGCCGCCACGCTGCGAGGCTGGTACTACGAACCGGCGCAGCGCATCGCCGGCACGCAGGCGTATCCGGCCATCGTGATGGCGCACGGCTTCTCCGGCGTGAAGGAACAATATCTGGACCGCTACGCCGAGGTATTTGCCGCCGGCGGTTTTGGCGTGCTGCTCTACGATCACCGGAATTTCGGCGCGAGCGACGGGTACCCGCGTCAGGAGATCGACCCCGTGCAGCAGAAGCGCGGTTATCGCGATGCGATCAGCTATCTGCTGACGCGCCCGGACGTCGATGCCGCACGCATCGGCATCTGGGGCACCAGCTACAGCGGCGGCCACGTGCTCGAAGTCGCGGCCATCGACCGGCGCGTCAAATGCGTGGTGTCGCAGGTGCCGACGATCAGCGGATATCAGTCGGCGTTGCGCCGCACGCGTTCCGATCTGGTGCCCGCGGCGCTGGCTCGCTTCGATGAAGATCGCAGGCAGCGATTCGCGGGCGGCGTGCCGGCGATGTTACCGGCAGTCAGTGCGGACCCCGCGACAGCCTGCGCGATGGCGGGCGCGGATGCGTACCGGTTCTTCACCGAGTCGGCGGCGCGGTGTGCGCCGAACTGGAAAAACGAAGTGACGCTGCGCAGCGCCGAGATGTCGCGCGAGAATGAGCCGGGCCAGTATGTCGATCGCATCTCGCCAACCCCGTTGCTGATGATCGTGGCCAACGAGGATCTGCTGACGCCGACCGACCTGTGCCTCAAGGCGTGGGAGAACGCGCTGGAGCCGAAGCGCCTGCTGCAGATCAAGGGCGGGCATTTCACGCCGTATATCGAGCATTTCGACGAAACGAGCCGGGCAGCGGTGGAGTGGTTCACGCTGCATCTGTCCGGCGCGTGCTGACCTGACCGGTTGCGGCGCGTGCGTGCGGTGTCCACGGCTTGCGCGAATGGCGATACCGCCGGCTTCGATGGTGCCTGCGTTTGCGGGGAAGGCGGCAACGCATGCCGAGGCGCGACTGCATCCATCGCCCGCACGAAGCGACACCGGCGAACGGCACGCCGCGATGCCGCACGCGCTCGCGGACGATGTGTCGCCCCTTGGCCCGCACACGGCGGCGGCCGATGCTTCGTCATATGGAGTAATAGCTGTAATCCGGCCTGAAATTTTCTTTCCGGCGACTCGGGCTAGACTGGTCTCGCCTTGATCCCCCCCAAGGTGTTGTGTGTTCTCGGCTTGGCCCGCGCTTTCAGGTTTTCAGGTGCGGGCCAATTTTTTCGGGCGGGCGCCACCGGCCGTTCCGCTCCCGACCGTGCCGGCGGGTGCGTCATCCGGCACCCCCGTTTCGCCATAGCCATTCTTTCCGAACCCTTTCATGGAATCCTGACGATCGACGATCGGTCGCAACGTCGTGTGCAATCGTCGGCTCTTGCCCGGATCGTGATGACGTCAGGCAGCGCGGTGTGACCGCTCGATGAGGGGTGAGCGGGATTCTTCTTGTATCCCGCTCGTTGGCCCGACCGTGTCGGGCTTTTTATGTTCGAGGGCGGGCAGGTGTGCCACCGATCGCTGCATGTGGCAACATCGCGGTGATTTGCATATCCGATCCGGGTGCCGGCAGACCCATCCATCCGAAGGGGGAGTCATGTTTGACCATGTCAAATTCGGCGTAAGCGACTTTGCAGCCAGCAAGACGTTTTTCCTCAACGCACTTGAACCGCTTGGCGTCGTGGTGGTGGGTGAGGGCGATCCGTCGTACGGCATCGAGATGTCACCACCTGGCAAACCATCGTTGTGCCTGTTCCAGACGTCGGAGAAGCCGGCGCATCTTCACATCGCGTTCGTGGCCGACGACCGGCAGCAGGTCGATGCGTTCTATCGCGCGGCGCTGGAGGCGGGCGGGAAGGACAATGGCGCGCCGGGGCTGCGGCCGCATTATCACGCGAACTACTACGCGGCATTTGTCATCGGGCCGGATGGACACAATATCGAGGTGGTGTGCCATCAGGCGCAGGGGTGATGCCCTGTCGGGCAGCATGGGGCGGCGCGGCGGCTTGCAAGGTCAGGTGCGGAGGGACGGCGGTCGACCGACGCCGTCGAATCGATGAGCGAACGCTTGCTTCATGCGAGCAACGGAGCTTTCCGGGATGAGTGACATCGCCATTGACCTGCCTTTTCCCGTCATCGCGATTCTCATGGGGGCCATCTACTGGCCCGTGACGCTTTGCGTCGGCGCTGTCGGGTTGTATGTCGGCGTGGCGCGCCTGCGCGGTATCGGGCGCGTTGTGTGCGTCGCCATTGCCCTCCTGTTCATCGTTGATGCCGGCGCGGGGATCTACGAGGCTCTCCGGCAGGGCTTGAATGCTTCGCACTAGACGCGTGTTCGGCGTGCGTGCGCGTACGCGTACGCGTCTGCGGCGATCGCGGATGGACTACACTCGGCCGAAACTCGCTGCGTCGTGAAATCGGCAAGCGGCAAATACGATACGAACACAATCCGGGGCGGGGAGCGCAAGCTTCCTGAAAGAGACGATGCCAATCAGCAAGTTGAAGGCCATGCCGGCGTTTCGCGCCGACGCACCGCTGCAGATCCGTCACGCTATCGCGCTCTTCACGATTGTCTGGCTCATCGAGGCCGGATTCGCCGTCTGGCTCACGATGCTGGGTTTCGACCAGGCTGGCGAAATCCCCGCGGCGAAAGCCGTGCTCATGCGCAAAGGTGCTGCGATGATCGGGATCATCCAGGCCTTCTGGCTTTTGCTGAACGCGAGCCTGATCGTGGGCCTGTGCCAGCGACAAAAGCTGGCGCGTGTGCTGGAACTGGGGCTCACGGTCGTCACGACGATGGCCCTTCTCGTGATGGGGCTCCCTTTCAGGCTGAGCCTGATCGAAGTGGGCTTTCTCGCCAATGCGATCGCGACCGTGCTTATTTACACGGGCCCGTGTACGCGCTGGTTCCAGGCGGCAGCTTCATGAGAGCGTCGTCCCTTCGGCTGACCGGGCGAGTGCCCGCTGTCGAAAATGCGGCGTGACGGGATGGCGGCTGTCGAGCCGCGACGTGACGACGCCACGGAGAAACGGGCGATGACTTCGACAAGCATCCGCAGGGCAACGGCAGACGACGTACCGGCGCTGACGCGGATCCGGAACGACGCACACGCGAAGAAGCTCACGTACGGCGACCATGCGTGGGGCAAGGAAGGCGACGGATTCTCCGAACGGTGGGTGCGGAGCAACGTTTCTGAAAAGGACGTGTATGTCGTCGAGCTGGACGGCACGCCGGCCGGAACGTTCTCGCTCGGCTTCGACGAGGACCGGCACTGGGGGCCGCAGGAGCCGATCGCCGGTTACGTGCACGGGTTGTGCGTGCGGCAAGGCTTCAACGGGCTCGGGCTCGGCGGTTTCATGCTCGACTGGTGCGCTCGCCAGGTGAGCAGCTTGAACCGGCATTATGTCCGGCTCGATTGCGCCGTCGAAAACGTGACGCTCTGCGCTTATTACGAGTCGCTTGGCTTCACTCGCGTGGGGTTGATATCGGACGGGATTGTCTGGTCGCTGTACGAGAAACCCGCTCCTTGGCGTTCAACTGGATACGCCCCGTTCGATTTCCCTTGCACCTGACGCTACGTCAGCTTTTATGGTCGACACCGACGACCGGGAAAAAAATGCGACTGAAAATCGGCGATCTGGCGAAGAAGGCGGGACTGAGCGTCCGTGCGTTGCACCACTACGATGCGATCGGGCTGCTGTCGCCGACGCAGCGCACGGACGGCGGCGCGCGCCTGTATGGGCGGGACGACCTCATCCGGCTGCATCGGATCGAGGCGCTGAAACGCTTCGGGTATTCGCTGCCGGACATCAAGGCGAGCCTCGACGGCCAACTGGCCGGCTCGCCGCTCCAGCTTCTGCAGCGCCAGATCGCGGAACTCGATGCACAGGCATCGCGCGCGCAGCGCCTGAGTCGTCACCTGCAATACATCGTGGACATGATCGCCGCCGGCGACGAGACCACGGCGACCGACTGGCTGAACGCTCTGGAGTGGATGAACATGATCCAAAAACACCTTGAAGACGACGAACTCGATGCGTTGCTCGCATCCGGGCCGGATACGATCGCGCCGACGGATCCGTCGTGGGCCGCGCTGATCGAAGAAGTTCGCGTTGCCCGGCAGCAGGCGCTGCCGGCCGGCAGCGAGGCCGCCCAGGCACTGGCATGGCGCTGGATCCGGCTCGTGGTCCGGATGACCCGCAACGACCCGACGCTCGCGACCAAGCTGATGGCGATTCAGCTCGACGAACCGCGTGCTCCGCAAATCGTCGGCATTACGGCGGAGATGCTGGCATGGATCGACGAAGCGTTCGTGCACGCGCGCTGCGCGCTGCTTGCGAAACACCTCGACCCGACCCAGGCCGACGAGGTGCGGCGGCGCCAGTTCGCCGCCATGAAGCATCGAGCGTGGCCGGCGCTGGTGGCCGAACTGAGAGCGCAAATGGATGCGGGCGTCGACGCCGGCGCCGCACCGGTGCAGGCGATCGTCAAGCGTTGGCAGCAGCTGTTTCTCGACAGCTTCTGCGGCGACGACGCGGCGCTCGAAGCACGCGTGCGCGATGCGATGATGCGCGAACCGGATCTGCAACTGGGCATCGGCCTCGACGATGCGCTGCTTGCTTATCTGAACCGGGCGCATGTCGTCGGCCACGACACGACGCCGGTGAACGCCGGGCCCAAGCCGAGCGCGTTGCTGGTGGCCACGCAGCGGGCCGCGCACCAGCTGCTCGACCGGCCGCTGGTGCTCGACGATCCGGCCGCGCTGACCGTGCTCGGTGCGGCTGAGGCGCAAGCCTTGCGCGACAATCTCGACAAGTTCCGCCAGCCAATGACGGTGGGCATGCGCAGCACGGTGGTGGTACGCAGCCGGCTTGCCGACGACGTGTGGGCCGACGCGATCGAACGCGGCATCCGCCAGTATGTGGTGCTGGGTGCGGGGCTCGATACCAGCGCATACCGGCGAGCCGATGCGCCGGGGCGCGTGTTCGAGGTCGACCTGCCGGCGACGCAGGCGTGGAAGCAGGCTCGTCTGCGCGAGGCGGGCATGGCGGTGCCGCCGTCGCTGCAATTCGTGCCGGTCGATTTCGAGCGGGTCGGTCTCGCGCAAGGGCTGGCGCGCGCCGGTTTCGATGCCGATGCACCGGCGCTGTTCAGCTGGCTCGGCGTGACGATGTATCTCGACGAGGCCGCAGTGATCGACACGCTGCGCTTCATCGCCGGGTGTGCCAAAGGCAGCGCGGTCCTGCTCGAATATGTGGTCCCGTTGTCGAGCCTGCCGCCGATCATGCGCATCGCGATGGAGCAGATGACGGCGCGATTCGCCGAGCGTGGCGAGCCGTGGAAAAGCTTCTTCGAACCCGACGCCTTGACCGCGAGGCTCGCCGCGCTGGGCTTCAGCCACAGCAACACATGGACGCCGGACGAGTTGAACCGGCGTTATCTCGCGAATCGCGCCGACGGGCTGCACATCGGCGCGTCGCCGGGGCGTCTGGTTCTGGCGACGGTCTGACGAACCGGCGCGACGCGCAGCGCCGGCCGCAACCGCCCATTCGACAGAAGCGGCCGGATCATCGACAATTCGCGGCTATCAAAACATGAGAGAGAGGGCAGGTGCATGCGCAGGGTCGTCAAGTCGCTCGGGGTGATCCTGGGCATTTCCTTCGCCGGCATCGCGGGTGCGCAGGCCGCCCCGAGCGAACCGGCATTCCCGCGTTTCACCCAGGCGGAGGGCCGGCAGGATGCGGACGGGCTTCCGCTGTCCGGCGTGAAACTCTGCGTGCTCCCCGATCGTGCGCCATGCTTCGAGATGCCGCCCGAGCCGGTTCCCCATTCGTCGAAGGAGCTTTACCAGTTCGGACTGATGCCGCGGTCCGAGCGGCTGCCGATTGCGTCGGGCGGCTCGTGGGTGTTCTTCTCGGGGATGTTCTCGGGCGGGGGCAGCGGGATGCTGGAGCGCGTGGCGATATTGCGTTATGGCGCGAACGGCAAGATCGAGAACCTGATGCCGGAAGTCACCCAGACCGAGACGGCCGATCGCGCGATGTGGAAGGTGCCGGACGTGTCGCCCTATCCGGTGTTCGTGCGGGCGGACTTCGTGTGGGCCGACGACGAGGATCATTTCGGCAAGCACTTTTTCGTCGTCGACGCGTGGACGTTCGACCCCGCCATCGGGCAGTACAGGAAGCGGTTTTCCTACCGCATCGCGAAGCGTTATGACCGCGGCGAGGGCTCGGATCATGTGTTGAGCGCCGAGCGTGCGGACATTCTGCGTCACCTCGCCGCCAGCAAGTAGCGCGCAGCCGGTGCGGCGAGCCTCCGCCGCCGCGCGCGTGGGTTGCCGGCGAGGGCGAACCGCCGTTCAGGCGGCCGCCCGCAGCCTCATCGCTGCGCTTCCCCGTAAGTCTCCCTGCATACCTCGCGCAACGCGTCGACCAGGAGATCCCGCGCCGGCGAGCGCGAATCGGCGGCGCGGGTAAAGAGCGCGATGGGCGGGAGCGTCCAGACCAGCGAGTACGGCACGATCGCCACGCCGGCGATCCGCACCAGTTCTTCCGCGATGTCGGCGGGCACGATCGATACGGCCTCGTCGCTCGACGCGATCATCTCGCCGATCAGCTTGGACGAGTAACTTTCGACGATCGGCACGGGCGGCGGGATGCCGGCCGACAGGAACAGGTCGGTGACCTGTTCCCGCATCGGCGTATGCGGGGCGCCGAGAATCCAGTCGAGCGCGTGCAGCTTGTGCCAGTCCAGCGCGGTGCGGGCCAGTTTCGCGGCAAGACGCCGGCTCGCGATCATGCGCGGCTGCTGCTGGTACAGCACCTCGAAGGAAACCTGCCCCAGGTCGATCGCCGACGACGCCCGCCCGATCACGATGTCGACGCTGTGGTCCTTGAGCTGCAGCAGGAGCTGATCGCTGGTGCCTTCGTGAATCGTCACGGTCAGGCGCCGTTCCATGCGCGCCTGCAGCCGCTTGAGCGCCGCCGACAGCATCTGCCCGGAAATGAACGGAATCACGCCGATGTGCAGGTGGGCCGCATGCCCGGCGGCGACGGCCTCCATTTCGCGGGCGAGGTGGTCGAGATCCTTGATCATCGCCTTCGCCCGCTCGAGCACGACCGCGCCGAGCGCGGTAGGCCGCATGCCGCGCGACGAGCGCTCGAAGAGCGGCGTGCCGAACATGCTCTCCAGCTCGGACAGCGCATTCGTCACGGCCGGCTGGCTGCTGGCCATGTGCTCCGCGACACGCGTCAGCGACCCGTGCTGCTGGATCTGCAGCAACAGCACCAGGTGCCGCATCTTCAGGCGCGCGCCCAGCCGCCTGACCACGTCGTTCGCGTCAAAAGTCATTGACTGGTCACGTATTCATCATGAAAAAGTGATGGAGCGATATTAAAACAGAATCATCACCTTATGGCGGATCCCTAGAATCACCTTCATGGATCGCGCCGGGACTGGCCTGGCGCCCGTGCCCGGATCGAAAAACATGAAACAGACTGAGACACAGCAGCAGGCAGCGTTCGACTATCACGAATTTCCGACCCCGGGAAAGATCTCGGTCGTCGCCAGCAAGCCGCTCGTGACGCAGCGCGATCTCGCGCTGGCGTACACGCCGGGCGTGGCGGGCGTGTGCGAGGCCATCGCCGCCGATCCGCTGCAGGCGCACCGCTTCACCAGCCGCGGCAACCTGGTCGGCGTGATCACGAACGGCACGGCCGTGCTGGGTCTGGGCAACATCGGCCCGCTCGCGTCCAAGCCGGTCATGGAAGGCAAGGCCGTGCTCTTCAAGAAGTTCGCGGGGATCGATGTCTTCGACATCGAGATCAACGAGACCGATCCGGACAAGCTGGTCGACATCATCGCGGGCCTCGAGCCCACCTTCGGCGGCATCAACCTCGAGGACATCAAGGCGCCCGAATGCTTCACGGTCGAGCAGAAGCTGCGCGAACGCATGAAGATCCCGGTCTTCCATGACGATCAGCACGGCACCGCCATCACCGTGTCCGCCGCGTTCATCAACGGGCTGAAGGTCGTCGGGAAGTCGATTTCGGAAGTGAAGGTCGTGACGTCGGGCGCAGGGGCCGCCGCGCTGGCCTGCCTGGACCTGCTGGTCGACCTCGGGCTGCCGGTCGAGAACGTGTGGGTGACCGATATCGAAGGCGTCGTCTATCGCGGGCGCACCGCGCTGATGGACCCGGCCAAGTCGCGCTTTGCGCAGGAAACCGATGCGCGCAAGCTGGCCGACGTGATCGGCGGCGCGGACGTGTTCCTGGGCCTGTCGGTCGGCGGCATCCTGAGTGCCGAGATGCTGAAGGAGATGGCGCCGCGCCCGCTGATTCTCGCACTGGCCAATCCCACGCCGGAAATCTTCCCGGAACTGGCGCATGCGACGCGCGACGACGTCGTCATCGCGACGGGCCGCTCGGACTACCCGAACCAGGTCAACAACGTCCTCTGCTTCCCGTACATCTTCCGCGGCGCGCTGGACGTGGGCGCGACGACGATCACCCGCGACATGGAGATCGCCGCGGTGCACGCGATCGCGGGGCTGGCCGAGGAAGAGCAGAACGAAGTCGTCGCGGCGGCCTACGGCGCATACGACGTGGCGTTCGGCGCGCAATACCTGATTCCGAAGCCGTTCGACCCGCGCCTGATCGTCCGTATCGCGCCGGCCGTGGCGAAGGCGGCGATGGAAGGCGGCGTGGCGAAGCGCCCGCTGACGGATCTCGACGCGTATGTCGAGCAACTGCAGCAATTCGTCTACCACTCCGGCGCGTTCATGAAGCCGCTGTTCGCGACGGCGCGCCGGCTGGTGCGTGACGGCGGCAAGGCGCGGATCGTCTTCACCGAAGGCGAGGACGAGCGCGTGCTCCGCGCGGTGCAGGTGATCGTCGACGAGAAGCTGGCGCGTCCGATCCTGGTCGGGCGCCCGGAAGTGCTGCTGGCGCGTATCGAGCGGTTCGGCTTGCGGATCCGGCTCGGCCAGGATGTCGAGGTGACGAACCCCGAGTACGACGAGCGGTTCCCGCAGTACTGGACGACGTATTGGGAGCTGCGCTGCCGGGACGGCATCTCGAAGGAAATGGCGCGGGTCGAGATGCGGCGCCGCCTGACGCTGATCGGCGCGATGATGGTGCGGCTCGGCGATGCGGACGGGATGATTTGCGGCACGGTCGGCGAATATCACAACCACCTGCGGTTCGTCGACGAGGTGATCGGCAGGAAGCCGGGTGCGTCCACGTATGCGGCGATGAACATCCTGTTGCTCGACCAGCGGACGGTCGCGCTGGTGGACACGCACGTCAACGACAATCCCGATGCCGGGCAGATCGCGGAATTCACGATTGCCGCGGCTCGTCAGATGGAATGGCTGAACCTCACGCCGAAGGCGGCGTTGCTGTCGCGGTCGAACTTCGGGTCGGGGAGTGCGGCGTCGGGCGTGAAGATGCGCCGGGCGCTGGAGATCATCCGGGAGCAGGCGCCCGATATCGAGGCGGACGGCGAGATGCATGGCGACTGCGCGCTCGACGAGGGCTTGCGGTCGAGGCTGCTGCCGATGTCGCCACTGAAGGGGGCGGCGAACCTGCTCGTGTGCCCGAACGTGGATGCGGGGAATATCGCGTACAACCTGCTCAAGACGGAGGCGGGCAGCAATGTGGCGGTGGGACCGTTCCTGCTGGGCGTCAACGCGCCGGTGAACATTCTGACGTCCAGCGCGACGGTGCGGCGGATCGTGAACATGACGGCGTTGACGGTGATCGAGGCGAACCGGAACGCGTCTGTTTGAGCGGAAACCGGAAGGGGGCGGGTTCACCGGACGCGGTGTGGTTCGGGGGGACTCGCCCCTTCGGCGATGGCTTTCTAGTCGCGCCCGTCGACGTTGACTTCATCGAGGCCCCATGTGGCCGCAAGATGATCGCGCAAGGTCGCGAGAATCTCGTCCGATAGCTCGGGCAATCCCCGCGCGGTGGCTCGGGCGAGGATCAATCCGCCCACCATTGTCGACAGCATCGAAATTGCTCGTACCCGGTCCTCGGGTTCGATCTGCGCAGCCTCGGTGCCATCGGGCCTCCGCTGCGCGAATAGCGTCATGTAGCGCCCGATGCCTTGGGCGAAAGCGTCTGCGATCGCACCCGTTTCGCGTGCCGCGTCTGCCGCGAGCGCGGCCACCGGGCAGCCCTGGCCGACGCTGTCGCGATGCTGCGGCGACAGGTAATTCGCGACGCCGGTTCGAAGGAACCCGTCGGCGTCGGTGTTCGCATCGGCATCCGGTGTCTCCAGCTCGGAGAGTTTCCACTCGAACGCATATTCCGCGGCCTCCGCCGCCAGTGCATCCTTCGATTCGAAGTGCCGGTACAGCCCGCCGTGCGTGAGTCCGGCTTCGCGTGTGATGTCGGCCACTCCCACGCCGGTGAAACCGCGTTCGCGATATAGCCGGGCCGCAGCCTGCAGGATGGCCAGGCGGTTCTCGGCCACCTGCGTTTTCGAGACTTTCATGAAGATCCTTTCGTGCGCATGGCATTGCGTGTTGATGACAATCATACTCAATACTGTATGATGTCGATCATCATCAATAGATCGACCAGGACAGAATCCATGCACATCACGCCCACTGCGAACCGCCGAATCGTCGTCACCGGGATGGGAATGGTCTCGCCGCTGGGGTGCGGAGTCGAGCTGGCGTGGCAGCGGCTGCTGGCCGGCCAGTCGGGCTTGCGCCGGCTACCGGATTCGATGACGGCAGACATCGCGGCCCGCGTGGGCGGTGTGGTGCCCGACGTGCACGAGGACGGGTGCGGCGGCTTCGACATCGACCGCTTCGTGTCGACCAAGGACCAGCGCAAGATCGACCGCTTCATCGCCTTCGCGCTCGCCGCCGCGCAAGAGGCACTCGCGCAGGCGCAATGGGCTCCGGCCGACGAAGCGTCCCAGCGGCGCGCCGCCACGGTCATCGCGTCGGGCATCGGTGGATTTCCGGCGATTGCGGGCGCGGTGCGGACGACCGAGACGCGCGGACCGAAGCGTCTGTCGCCGTTCACGATCCCCTCGTTCCTCGTCAACCTTGCGGCGGGCCACGTGTCGATCCGGCACGGCCTGAAGGGGCCGATGGGTGCCCCGGTGACGGCTTGTGCCGCGAGCATCCAGGCCATCGGCGACGCGGCGCGGCTGATTCGCTGCGGCGAGGCCGACATCGCGGTGTGCGGTGGCGCCGAGGCCGCAATCGATCGCGTCAGCCTGGGCGCCTTCGCCGCAGCGAAGACCTTGTCCACCGGCTTCAATGACACACCCACCCGCGCATCGCGACCCTTCGACCGGGCCCGCGACGGTTTCGTGATGGGCGAAGGCGCCGGCATGCTGGTGATCGAATCGCTCGAGCACGCGCTTGCGCGCGGCGCCGCGCCCCTGGTCGAACTCATTGGATATGGCACCAGCGCCGATGCGTTTCACATTACCTCCGGCCCCGAAGACGGCAGCGGCGCGCGACGCTCGATGCAGACGGCGCTGACGCAGGCCGGCCTGACTCCGTCCGACCTGCAGCATCTCAACGCTCATGCCACCTCGACGCCGGTCGGCGACCTGGGCGAATTGGCCGCGGTGCGCGACCTGTTCGGCGTCGACGTCCCGCTCGCCATCACCTCCACCAAGTCGGCGACGGGCCACTTGCTGGGCGCGGCCGGTGGCGTAGCGGCGATCTTCACCGCCCTGGCCTTGCGCGATCAGGTCGTCCCGATGACGCTGAACCTCGAACAGCCGGACGCACTCGCCGAGGGCCTGGACATCGTGCGCGATGCGCCGCGGCACATGCCGATCGTTCACGCGATGGCCAACGGTTTCGGCTTCGGCGGCGTGAACGCCAGCGTCGTCTTCAAGCGTTGGGAAGCGTGATGTCGCATGCGTCTGCGAAGCCTGCCGGGTGCCAGTGGCCCGGTCGGCTCCTCGATCGGCGATCGGTTCACGGTCGAACGCTCGGCGGATGCCTGAAGTCCGGGCCATTCGCCGAAACCCTTCGGGGCGCGGACTAATCGGAATATTCAATTGAGCATTCGCTCTCGGCATCAGCGAATGCGCCGGCGTACGTCGGCTTCGGGTCGATCACGGCCCGTGGTGGCGTGACGGCGAAGCAATCCCAGGTCTGATCTGACGCAGGCCGAGAGATCAGGGTTTTGACTTACCCGTCTGATCTCACTCTCGCGACGGACGTTCCGGCCGCCCTGATTTCTTCGGGCCGTTTCAACCTCGAGGCGCGGCCCTGGCGAGCGGCTCCCTTCACGCTGCCGCGCTTGTCAGTCGAAATCCGTTGCTACCGGCTTGGGATGTCCGCAATCGTTTGCAAGCAACCACCCGGATATCGGCTAAACCCTTGGACGCCTCTGCCGCGTCTCTGCGCCTCGCGCCGATTTAATCAGTATTTCGTAACAATCGCCCGTGGCGACACGCCGGATAGCACGTATTCGATACCAATCCTAACGAAGTTTTAGGGCCCGCTACTTCGCCTATCATCCGATAATTAGCTTTTATTTTCGTCTAAAATCGCGCTTCCTCTTACTTTATAACGGAAAGCGTTTTGAAAGGACTGACGAAAAATATCTCGCGCACGGCCATCGCCGCATGCGTCGCTTATGCCGGGCTCATGCCTTTATCCCGGCCCGCCGAAGCCCAGGTCGAACCTCTGAAGAATCCCGTCTACGGTGTGACCCTCGACGACCTGACCAAACTGGACGCCATCGTCGCGTCGCTGCAGAACCTGCCGTACAAGCCCACCGTGCGTGTCGTGTTCGATCCGGGTACGTCGGCCGCCGACTACTACGCGCCTCTGCTGCGCCTGCACGCAGTCGCGTACGTGATGGGCGAAGTCTACGATTCCTACTATTTCCCGACGGATCTCGCCACGTATCAGGCGCGAACGCAGGAACTGGTGTCGCAGCTGAAGAACACCGTCGACGTCTGGGAGATCGCGAACGAAATCAACGGCGAATGGCTGCGTAACAACCCGAGCGGCACGAATTCCGTGGTCAACTCGCAAGAGCAGCAGATCGGCCAGATGGTCGCGGCGGCCAACCAGATCGTCAAATCGAACGGCGGCAAGACGGCCATCACGCTGTACTACAACGACGACAGCAAGGGCAACAACTGCTGGGAGAAGCCGCAGGATTACTGGAAGACGTGGCCGACCACGTTCCTGTCGTCGACGGTTCGCCAGCAGGCCGACTACGCGCTGTTCAGCTACTACCCGTATCAGGATTGCCCGGGGCTGAACCCGACGTGGAAGAACGATTTCGCGGCGCTGGAAAGCATCTTCCCGAACGCGAAGGTCGGCTTCGGCGAAATCGGCACCTCGGATACCTCCGCGCCCGCATCGGTGCAGCAGAACCTGATCAAGACCTACTACCCGATGGTCAACAGCATGGCCGATCCGCGTTTCATCGGCGGATTCTTCTGGTGGAACTACGTCGAGCAAATGCTCCCGTATTCGACGAGCTCGTACTTCCAGCTGTTGCGTCAGACGATCATCACGCTCAAGGCGCCCAACTAAGCGAACAGCGCCATCCAGGAGCAAGCGTCAGCGTCGTTGGTTAGAACCACAATGTCGCGCGTACCACGAGACCACGTGCGCGTGCCGCTGACGTCAATCCGAACCGGTATTGCACCGTGACATCCAGATAACTTGCCGGCGCGCTGTACCGCCCTTCGCGGAACCAGTACCGCAACTGGATGCCGGGCCCGGCGCCGATCGCCGTCTTTTCCGGCTGTCGATTGTCGTGATCGCCGGCCACCGCCGCGTGCGGGTAGATGGTCAGCCGATCGCTGATCATCGGCAAACGCCAGGTGTGCCCGTAACGCAGCTCTGAATAAATGATGTATCGACCCGCGCTGATGAAGTACGCGCCCTCGACATACGCCTGCCAGCTGCGCCAGCTCGGTTCGGTCACCCTCAGGTCGGTCCCGGCCTCCGACGAATAACCCACGCGCATCAGCCAGTCCGTCATCGACAGGCTGCCGACGTGGAACAGCCGCTCGGCGGTCAGCACGACGTTCTGGTCGGGCAGCGGCTTGTAGCGCGCGCCCACCGAACCCTGCACGGTCGGCATGCCGGTCACGTTGCCCGTCCCGTCGTAGGCCGTGCCGTATCCGCGCACGAAGAACTGGAAGATGCGGCCGTTCTGGTAGCCGATCTTCGGCGGCTGCCAATACGCTTCGATACCCGGCTGCAACACGCTGATCGTGCCTTGCGGGCCGAACGCGGCCGACTGGTACGGCGCGCTCAGCACGAAGCCCCAGGTGCGCTGAAGCTGCTCGACTTCCCGTCGATAGCCGAACTTGTGCTGCGCATCGAATTTGTGTTCGTTCTCGTCGGCGTCGAGGCTGTGCTCGAACAGGTCGATGGACTCGTCGTTCAACCCGATCCGCTTGGCGGCATAACCCGCGTCCGCGTAGTTCATCGCGTTGCCGGCGCCGCCGGCGAATCCCTCCTGGAATGCGTCGAGTGCCTCGCGATCCTTGTGGTCGCGCAGCAGGTCATAGGCTTCCTGCAATTTCTGTTGCGCGGTATTGTCCACCGGCGCCTGGGTGGGCTGGTCTTCCTGCCGCGCCTGCGCCGCGATCGACGCGGCCATGTTGCGCTCGCCTTCGGTCGTCGCATCGCCGGCCGCGAGATCCGCCATCCGGATCGCGGTATCGCGGTCGCCCGCCTGCAGGCTCAACTGCGCGATGCGCAGCTGCACCACGGCCGATTTTTCATCGGCGAGCGGGGCCAGCGCAATGCCGGCTTCATGCGGACGATTCGCCGCGAGCGCGCTGTCCGACCAGGCGAGACGCAGGTTGCGCTGCTGCTCCTTGCTCCATGTCCCGGTTGCGACGGCGGCCGAGAAATCGCTGCAGGCGACGTCGTAGCGCATCTGCCGCTGCGCCAGGTAGCCGTGCTGCGCGCGCACCGCCGCACTTTTCGGAAAACGAACCATCAGCGATTCCACCAATGCGTCCGCTTCGTCGACCTTTCCTTCCCGCCTGTATACGTCGACGAGCAGCAGCCCGAGCTGTTCGCTACCGGGCTGAATCCGGATGGCGCGCGACGCATACACTTCCGCGAGGGGCAGGTCGCCGGCATTGATCGCCTTGTAGGCGCTGTCGGCGAGCCGGTAGGCCTTGGGCGTCAGCGGCTGCGCGGCGGAGGCCGGCGCGTGCCACACCAGCGACACGGCGATCGCCAGTGCGCTCAACCGGGCGCAGCGCTTGAGGCCGGCCGCGATCGGGGGTTTCGAATGCTTCATGCCTGTTCTCCCGACGGTTTCGTCACGAGGGCGCCCTGCTGCGCCGCCGGGTCGCCGTCGCGTGCGCGGGCGAGTTCGACGAAGCGCGAGTGCCGCGAGAGTTCGGCGGCAATCTCCGCATCGCAGGCGATGAAGTAGGCCACATTCGATCGGGCGCCGCGCCGCACGACGTCCTGTTCGTCCGGCGTGAGCGGTCGCCCGACCGCAACGTTCAACGTGCCGTCTTCCGCGGTCGAAAACGGCACGGCGTGGTACGCGTACTGCAGCTCGAATGCCAGCGAATCCGCGAAGTGGCCCACCGCGACGTTGCCGAGGCTCACCCGGGGCAGTTCGGCTTGCTCGGCGATTGCATCCGCGAGCGATTCGGCGGATATCGCGCAGCCTTCGACCAGCAGTTCACCGAGACGTTTGCCGCAGGTCAGCTGCTTCTCGAGGCTTGCCTGCAATTGCTCCAGCGTGACCACGCCCCAGCCGACCAGGATCTCGCCGACTTTCATGCGCGCTTTCCCGAGCGCTTCGTTCGACAGGTAGGTATGGCTGGTCTTGTCCCACGCGATGGGCTTGCCGGTCACCAGGTGGCCGATATAGATGCGCCACGCGCGGCAAACCGCATAGAAATTGATCAGGTTGTTGACGAACATTCGCGGGATCGACAACAGCCCCTGGGTCGGGCCGTTCAGCTTGCTGACGAAATGGAAGCGCTGGCCGGCCCGCGCGAACAGCATGGCGGTGTTGATCCACAGCAGCGGCGCGACCCATTGGCTCGCCATGAAGAGCGGGGCGCCGACGGGGATGACATGGAGGGATCGCTGAAGTGCGCCGAGCAACAGGAAGTTGACCAGCACGCCATAGGCAATGACCGAGAACAGCGAGGTCACGATGCCCTTGCGATCGTGGAAGAACATGTATCGGGTGAGAAGATTGCCTTTCCAGCCGAGTTGCTCCCAGCCCTGAAAGGCGATGCCGAGGATCCAGCGCGTGCGCTGACGGTACGCGGTACGAAATGTCTTCGGAAAATACTCGCGCGTGGCCAGCAGGTTGCGATTGGCGACGCGACCCGTTGCGCGTCTTTCCGCTGCATCGCGCGTGATGCCCGTCAATGGAATGCATGCAAAGGTTTCCTTCATCCCCAGGTCTCTCAACCGGAAGCTGAAGTCGTAGTCCTCGGTCAGCGAACTGGTGTTGAACGGCGAGCCGTTGCGTTCCTTCATCGCCGCTTCGATCGAGCGCCTGCTGTAGCACGATGCAACGCCCGCGCCCGGGACGATGCCGGTCAGGCGGGCCCGAACCGGCACGTCCTTCTGGTGCGTTTCGCTGAAATCGTCCAGGTAGCATCCGGCGACGAACTCGTTCCATTTTCGCGGCAAGGACAGCACGGGAAGCTGGACCAGGTCGCTATCCGCCACCGCGTGGTTGAGGTACTTGAGTTCGACCGGATGAATGACGTCCTCGCAGTCGTGCATGACGACGCCCGCGAATTGAATCCGGTGGACCGCTTCGTAGCGCAGGATCGCTTCGATGATCCAGTTCAGGCAGTCCGCCTTGCAGGTCGGCCCGTCGTTCATCACGGTCGCGCGCGTGACCCTGCCCGGGTACCGGCGGACCATGCGTTCGACCTCGGCCGTGGTTTCGGCATCGTTGTGATAGGTGCCGACGAATATCACGTAGCGCTCGTACTCGAGGGTCGCCAAGGTGTTTTCGATCATCTTGGCGATCACGTCGTATTCCTTCCAGGCCGGAACCATCAGCGCCAGATGCCGTTCTTCCAGCCCGCGCAGCATGCCGATATCGATCGTTTGCGATTTTTCACGGCGCAGGATGCGCCGGATTTCAAACGACCAGTAACAGGCATCCAGCGTGAGGTCATCCAGTGTGCTCACCAGGATGACAATTGCGGTCACAATGGCGACAAGGTTAAGTGCGTATAAGTACGCACTCCAAATCATGTTATCCATCATTTTTTCCGCGATTTTATCTTTTATTTGATTATTTCCCCTCGTATCGACGAAAGACGAAAGTTCCCCGTCCTCGCCGGCCCCGTCACGTCCACTCCGTGGCTTGCGCCGCGCGAATTCCCGCCGTTCGAAAAAGCCGGCAGCACGCGAGCTTTCCCGATGTGGTCACGTTGCATCGCGAACGATGCAACGTGTTCAGTGGATGACTTTTTGACTGCCCGTTTATCGCTTGCCTGCCTGCCTCCGTCCCTGCATTCCTGATCGCCTGCAGCCGCTCTCCACCCGACGCTTGCGCAGTGCCCCCGCGCACCGACTCCGCAGCACACAGGTCATGTAGCAAGTCGTGCGCCATCGCTGCGCGACCCTTGACGTTACGTACATCGCGGCTAGCCGAACGGGATCGGCCCGCCGAATCCGAGCCAAATGTTTCAGTGCTGAAACACGCCGTCGATCGACCGGATGACACATCGTTTCCCGACCCGCTGCCGGGCCCCGATTGTCGCTGTCGGGAAATCGTCACGCGATTCCGGCGGTGACCAGCCGGATGAACCGGCGTCGAACCGGAAAGCCGGTGCTTCAGTCGTCATTGCACATGCATGTCATCGGAGGAAATTTTCGCGTCGTGCTCGGCGAAGCTCGGCGATTGACTGGTTTTCCCTGAATCGTACGAACAGGGTTCGCGCGTTTGTCCGATTAAATTCATGACACCGCCGCGTTGCACGCCTGAAACGTTTTATCGACGCAATTTTTGAGTGGCGTCGATGCGTCAATTTCACCCCCTTGGCGCAAGCCCATTTGCGACCGATGGTACGGATCTAGCTTGAAAGTAAAGCCATCTCCTCCCGGATTTATTTGTCTGGTTTCAATTGCGCAGCAAAAGTCAACGACATGGCGCCCCGATTCCGGAGGGTGATTCTCCATGCTCGTCTCGTGAGCGAGATGAACTTATTTTGCATATCAAAGGATGAAAATCATGCCTTCGCATCGCAATGAATCTTTTCGAAACGGGTTGAGCATCGCCGGATCACTCGTCGCATTGATCACCACGTTCGCCATCGCCGTCGGCGTTCAGGATGCGAATGCGCAGGCGACAGGCAACGCTTCCGTCATGAACATCAAGCCGCCTCCGCTCCCGAACGGCTCGGCCCACGTCAACGTGAAAGCAGGGATGGCCGACGAGGATTGGGAGAAGGCATACAAGGAAACGGGGCGCCCGAAGTTCACCAAGAATTCCGTCAAGAAACTCAACGGCAATGTGGAACGCGACTAGGGAGAAACGGCCATGAAAAAGATCTTGCTCGTCATCGCCCTGCTAGCGGGGCTCGCGCAAATGACATTGCCGGGCACCGCGCACGCGCAGGCCACTACTGCCCATACGCTCGTGCTGTACGACAACCCGGCCAACGACCCCTATTCGAAGCTCGGCCTGATGTACAGCATCATGCTGAGGAACCTGCTTGGCCATTTCAATGCGACGATCGATCTGGTTCCGATCCAGAACTACACGTCCGGCATGGTCGGCAGCCACGACGTCACGTTCTATATCGGCGACTACTACAACAACCCGATTCCGACGGCGTTCATGAGCGACGTGATGACCACCAAGAAGACGGTGGTCTGGTTCAAGTACAACCTGTGGCAACTGGCCTGGAACACGGCGTTCACGTTCAATCAGACCTTCGGGTTCAGCTTCCTGGGCCTCGCGGGGATGAACGCGACGCCGTCGGCGAGCAATCCGAATCCGGGCTTCTACGATACGGTCACGTACAAGAACCTGTCGATGGTCAAGTACTACGCCTATAACGCGTCGACGGGCGTCATCAGCGCGGATCCGGACATCGGATTGACCCAGGTCGTCGATTCCACCAAGGCGCAAGCGCTCGTCACCATCAAGAACAGCCAGAGCGGCGCAACCGCGCCGTACATCATGCGCTCGGGCAACTTCTGGTACTTCGCGGACATGCCGTTTTCCTACATCGGCCCGACGGATCGCTACCTGGTGATCTGCGACATCCTGCACGACATCCTGCAGACCAATGCACCGGTGAATCATCGTGCGCTCGTCCGTCTGGAAGACCTCGACGCGTATACGACGACGAGTTCGATGCAGCAGCTGACGAATTACATGTACTCGAAGCACATTCCGTTCACGATGGCAACCATCCCGTTGTATACGGACCCGAACGGCTATTACAACGGCGGCGTGCCGGAGACGATCCATCTGGCGCAGGCAACGGGCCTCAAGAAGGCGCTGAACTACGCGCTCGCGCGCGGCGGCTCGATCGTGATGCACGGTTATACGCACCAGTACGATTCGACGCCGAACCTGCTGAATGCAGTCAGCGGCAGCGACTACGAGTTCTGGTACGCGGTGCAGAACCGGCCGGTTGATGAGGACTCCATCCCATGGGCGGAAGGCCGAATGGCCGACGGCCTGCTCGAGTTCACGCTCAACGGCTACAAGATCGTCGGCTGGGCCGCGCCGCAGTACCAGATGTCGCCGGCCGCGTCGTCGGCGACAGCCCTCACGTTCCCGACCACGTTCCAGCGGGCCGTGTACTACACGTCGACCAAGCCCCAACTCGGAACGGGTGCCGCCAACCAGGACTTTTCGGCCGGGCAGTTTTTCCCGTACATCATCAACGCCGATTACTACGGGCAGCGGATCGTTCCGGAGAACCTGGGCAGCGTGCAGTACAACATCTGCAATATCGACCCGTTCTCGTGCATCACGTACACGTGGCAGCAAATCGTGACCAATGCCCGGTATGGCCTGGCGGTACGCGACGGTTTCGCGTCGTTCTTCTTCCATCCGTACTGGCTTGAACCGGATCTCGGATTGCCGGCGTTCCAGGACTTCCAGAGCATGATTACCGGCATTACGAATCTCGGCTACACGTGGGTGGACGGCACGACGGCCAAGTGATGCAGGTGTAGCGAAAGCCCCGTGCGACCCGCATCGCCGATGCGGGTCGCACGTTTGCGTTCGATCGGCTACGATGACGCGCAGGCATGCTTCCGGAGAGCCAGCGATGACCACGTACGCGATCCCGGCCTGGCGCAGGATTCAACGGCGTATGGGCCGGCTTCGGCTCGCCGCGCGACCGGGCCCGCTTTCAGTCGCGCCGCGTTCATCCCGGGCGGCGACGCTCGCGGCGATCGGCGCCTCGCTCGTCGTGGCCGCCTGCAGCTGGACCGCGCACGACGTGCACGCGGACGGCATCGTCTGGCAGGTGGACAACTCGACGACGAATCCGGTCGGCAACTGGCAGATGCTCGGCATTCACGATCTGCTGATTCAATGGACCGTCGTCGACGACACCGCGTTCATCGCCGGCACCTCGATCCAGCCTGCCGCGCACCTGCCCGACTGGGAGCGCATCGGTCGTGAGCCGTGGGCCAGGAACGTCATCCTGGGGCTGGCCGGCTACCAGGACGAAAAACGGGCGCGCACCCATCTGTCGACGCTCGCCGACCAGTCGCTGGAAGTGGCGCGCGCACCGGTTCCGCTGCATGTCGCCGGCTACTACTTTCCGGTCGAGATCGATCCGACCTGGCAGGACGCGCCAAAGCTCGCCGCCGTCCTGCAACGGCTGCCGCGGCCGCTCTGGGTGAGCGTGTACGACCAGACCAACATCGGCGGAAAGGCGCTCGCGGACTGGCTCGCGGCGTGGCTGCCCGCGGACGTCGGCGTGTTCTTCCAGGACGGCTGCGGTGTCTATGCCCGCGAGCCGTATGTCGCGCGCGCCTACCTCGACGAACTGGTTGCAAAATTGGGCAAACGGCGCGTGCGGGTCATCGCCGAGGCGTTCAGGCCTGCCGAGCGGGGCGGATTCCGTTCAGCCAGCGCCGACGAGCTGGGCAAGCAACTGCTGGCGTATCGCGGTTATCCGGTCTACCTGTTCGATGGTCCGCACTATGTGTCGGACGACCTCACGCGCACGCTCTCGACGTGGAAGCCGAAGCCGCCGCCGGCCGCGCCGGTGGGCACGGCGCACTGACCCGGTTCGGACCCGGCGAGCGGGGCGGCCAGGGCGCGCGTGCGGCGAAACAATCGGGCGGATCGGCTTTCCGGCGGCAACGCGTGCCCGGCACGCGGCGTACGCGGCCGATCGCCCATTCGCTGCTCCTGCCCCACGCCCCATTTGATGACCAAACCGCAAGACCTAGTGCATAGATATCGTTTGCCGCGGCCTTAATGACTATCGACAATCGTGGCTCGATTTCGCCGCCGTGGCGCCAGAAGTGCCGCGGTGGCCGGTACCTGGCGGCTATCCCGGCCGTCCGCGCCATCCAGCTCACGACGACATGTACGCGTTCACTCCCTCATTCCAGAATCCCGCCGGCTCGCCGATCCGCGAACTGTTCAAGTACCTGTCCGAACCGGGCATGATTTCCTTCGCGGGCGGCTATCCGGCCAGCGACCTGTTCGACGTCGACGGCCTGAACGCGGCCGCCGGGCGCGCGTATGCGCAGCCGGTGCGCTGCCTGCAATACGGCCCGACCGATGGCCTTGCCGAACTGAAGCAGCAGCTGATCGCGTTGATGGCGCGTCGCGGTGTGGCGTGCACGGCGGCGGAGCTGCTCGTCACGACCGGTTCGCAGCAGGGGCTCGACCTGTTGCTGCGCGTGATGGTGTCGGCCGGCGACGTCGTGCTGACCGAGCAGCCGGCCTATCCGGCGACGCTGCAGGCGATGCGTCTGCAGCAGGCGCGCATCGTGACGATTCCGGTCGACGGCGCGGGGCTCGACGTCGATCGTCTCGGCGAACAGCTTTCCTCCGGCGCGATCGCGCAGCCGAAGCTGCTCTACACGGTCCCGACCTTCGCGAACCCGACGGGCGCAACGCTCACGCGCGAACGACGGCTGAAGCTGCTGCGTCTCGCGGTGCAATACCGCTTCCTGATCGTCGAGGACGATCCGTACGGCGACCTGCGTTTCGCGGGCGAAGCCGTGCCGTCGATGCTTGCGCTGGCCGACGAAGTGGACGGCGCACGCGACTGGATCGTGCATTTCGCGAGCCTGTCGAAGATCGTCGCGCCGGGGCTGCGCGTGGGCTGGACGATCGCGCCGGCCGAGATCGTGCGCCGCTGCGTGATCGCGAAGCAGACGGTCGACCTGTGCAGCACGCCGTGGACGCAGGCGACCGCCGCCGAGTATCTGGCCGACGGCGCGCTCGAACGCCATCTGCCGCGCATCACGGCCGCTTACCAGCGCAAATGCGCTGCGATGTGCGACGCATTGCGCGACGGCCTCGGCGATGCGATCGAGTTTCATCGTCCCGAAGGCGGGATGTTCGTGTGGGCGCGGATCGGCGCGGTGTCGTCGGACGTGCTGCTGCAACAGGCGATCGCGAACAAGGTCGTGTTCGTGCCGGGCAAGGCATTCTTCGCGGACAACGTCGACGCGGCATCGCTGCGCCTGTCGTTCGCCGCGCCGGACGTCGATGCGATCCGGGAAGGCGTCGCGCGCCTCGTGCGCGCGTATGGAGCGGCGTTCGCCGCGTGAGGAGACAGCAACGTGAACATCACCGTCAACGACACCGTACCGATGGGCGCGGCACCGCGCGCGGGCGATAACCGGCCCGTCGCGCACCGCTCGTCGCAGATCAGCGCAGGGCCGCAGTATGTGGCCGACGTGCTCGGCCGCTTCGGCGCACAGCCGGCGGACGACATCGGCGATGCGGCATCGGTCGTGCTCGGCTACAACTGAGCCGCGCGGCGACGGCCGGCGCGCCGCACGTGTGCCGGCGCCGCCGCAAGCGGTTAAGCTTGCGCGATCGCAACACGCACGATCGCCGCTTCGCCATGTCCGACTCAACTTCCGAATCGCTCGCGCAAACATACGAGCGCCTCTGGTCCTGCCTCGCATCCGGCGTGAGCGCGCAGCGTTCGCCGTTCACGATGCTGCAGGCCGCGACGCTCGGTATCGACGGCGCGCCGAAGGTACGCACGATCGTGTTGCGTCAGGTGAACCGTGCCGATCGTGTGCTGTCGTTTCATACCGATGCGCGTTCGGAGAAGGTCGCGGAGCTGCGCCGCGATCCGCGCATCGCGCTCGTCGCCAGCGATCTCGATGCGCTCGTGCAGATTCGCGTGGAGGGCGTTGCTTCGATCTGCGACGACGAAGCGCAGCGCCGCGCGATCTGGCAATCGAGTCGCCCGCATACGCTGCTGCTGTATCGCGCACCGTTGCCGCCGGGTGCGCCGGTCGAGTCGCCTGAAGCCGCGCATGTGTCGGCGAGCCCGCGCGCCAATCCCGACGACGACGGTTACGAGAACTTCTGCCTGCTTCACGTGAGCGTGACGCGCATCGACTGGCTCGAACTCGCGCGCGCCGGCCATCGCCGCGCGGTGTTCGACCTGCACGAAGGCGGCTACGAAGGGCGGTGGATCGCGCCCTGAGCCGGACTGCTCACGCGCCGCTTTCGACGTGACGGGCCAATGCCGCGGCGAGGTACTGCTCGCCGTCGTCGATCGACCCGACGATCGCGGGCGCGCTGACTTCTCCCCAGAACGGCAGACGCCACTGCGGATCGGGGTGATGCCCCAGGACGACGGCCCGATACAGGCCATCGGGCCGTTGCGCAATCAGCGTGACCAGATGCCGATCGGCGAGGTGCGTTTCGGCAACGGGGTGCTCGCCGGGCATCAGCACGCCCGTCCAGATGCCGCCGTGTCGTTCTTCCCATCCCATCGAGTGTCTCCTCGCGGCATATCGCCCTAAGCGCTCTTTCTCGCGCCGCGGCTGCCCGCCGAGTCGGGTGAATCGGGCGGCCGCCCGTCCGATGCCGCCTGCGCGGTCATCCATTCGCGCATCACGACGATGGCGTCGTCGTCGCGCCGCTCGGCCGGATACACGAGATAAAACCCCATCGACAGCGGAAACGCGAAATCGAACGGCTTGCACAGGCGGCCCGCGGCGATGTCGCGCTCGACGAGCGGATCGGTGGCGAGCGCGATGCCCTGGCCGGCGACGGCCGCATCGATCGCGAGCGACGTCTGGTTGAAGCGCAGCCCCTTGTGCGGATCGAGGTCGACGGGCTCCGGCATCGCGGCGAGGAACTCGGGCCACAGGTCGTGCGCGTCGTGCAGCAGCACGTGGCTTGCAAGCGCGCGCGGCGACGCCGGCGCGGTCAGCAGCGCGGGGCTGCACACGGCACACACGTCGAGCGGGAACAGCGCATGCGTGGCGAGATGCTTGCCGAACGGCGGCTTGCCGTAACGGATCGCGAGATCGACGCCGTCGTGGCGGAACGTCGCGATCTGCGGGTCGGCGATCACCCGCACGTCGTAGTCGGGGTGTGCGTCGGTGAACTGCGCGAGCCGCGGAATCAGCCACTTCGACGCGAACGACGGCGTCGTGCTGATGGTCAGCGCGGCGCGCCGCTTCACGAGCTTGTCGGTCGCGTCGGCGATCGCGTGCAGCGCGCGCTGCACGTCGGAGAAATACGCGGCGCCGTCGTGCGTCAGCGCGAGGCCGCGCGGCAGGCGTTCGAACAGCTTCAGGCCGAGCACGTCCTCGAGGTGGCGCACCTGCTGCGCGACGGCGCCCTGCGTGACGCCGATCTCGTCGGCGGCGGCGCGGAAATTGAGGTGCCGCGCGGACACTTCGAACGCGCGGAGCGCATTCAGCGGCGGCAGGCGGGAGGGGCGAGGCGGCATCGTCAGGCTGTAGAAAAACTATCGGCTGGAGGCAGAAATACTGGTTCGACAGTCGGTATCGATGCGCCTACATTACCACCATGGCGCACCGAACGGCGGTTGCGCGGCGGCAGGATTCGAATGAGGAGCAGATCGTGACTGTAGAAAAAGTGGCGTTGATCACGGCGGCGGGCAAGGGCATGGGCGCGGCGATCGCGCGCGAACTGGCGGCGACGGGTTATCGCGTCGCGCTGATGTCGCCGTCGGGCAGCGCGGTGGCGCTCGGCGAGGAACTGGGCGGGTTCGGCATCCAGGGCTCGGTGACGGAAGAAGCCGACATTGACCGGCTGGTGCAGGAAACGCTCGCGCGCTACGGCCGCATCGATGCGGTCGTGAACAACACCGGGCATCCGCCGAAGGGCGAGCTGCTGGCGATCACCGACGACAACTGGCATGCCGGGCTCGACCTGATCCTGCTGAACGTGGTGCGCGTGATGCGCCGTGTGACGCCGGTCTTCCAGAAGCAGGGCGGCGGCGCGGTGGTGAACATCTCGAGCTTCGCGGCGGACGCGCCCGAGCAGCCGATGCCCGTTTCGTCGGCACTGCGCGCGGCGCTGAGCGCATGGACGCGTCTTTACGCGGAACGTTACGCGGCCGAGCACATCCGGATGAACGCGGTGCTGCCGGGCTTCATCGACAGCTGGCCGGAAACGCCGGAGATCGTCGCACGCATCCCGGCCGGCCGCTTCGGCAAGACCGGCGAGATCGCGAAGACGGTCGCGTTCCTGCTGTCCGACGGCGCGGGTTACATCACCGGGCAGAACATTCGCGTCGACGGCGCGATCGTCAAGGCGCTGTGAACGTCGCGCGGGCGAGCGGCCGAAGCGGCCGGGCCGCTCGCCGCGCAGCCGCTACAAACGCGTACAAACCAGACAAATCCGGGATACATCAGACCTTTCAAATGGGCGACGCCGCGTGAGCCGGGCGCGCCGGATTGAAAGCGAAGGCGCGGCCCCGCGCGCGGCATGTTCACTTTCCACTTCACGAAAGGAGATGCCGAACGATGTCTTCCACACCGTTTTCCCCGATGCGTCGCCACCTGCTTGCCACGTCCGTGGCCGCAGGGGTCTCCGCGATGCTGCCCACGGCGCTGCATGCCGCGACCGGCGCGAGCGGCATACGCCCGTTCACCGCGCACATTCCCGACGAAGCCGTCGCCGACCTGCGCCGCCGCATCGCGGCAACACGCTGGCCGGGCCGCGAGACCGTCGCCGACGAATCGCAGGGTGTGCGGCTGGCGCGCATGCAGGCGCTGCTGCGCTACTGGGGCACCGATTACGACTGGCGCAAGGGCGAGGCGCGCCTGAACGGTTTCCCGATGTTCATCACGGAAATCGACGGGCTCGACATTCATTTCATCCACGTGCGCTCGCGGCACGAGAACGCGATGCCGATGATCATGACGCACGGCTGGCCGGGTTCGATCTTCGAGCTGCTGAAGGCGATCGGCCCGCTGACCGACCCGACCGCGCACGGCGCGAGCGCCGACGATGCGTTCCATGTCGTCGTGCCGTCGTTGCCGGGTTTCGGCTTCTCGGGCCGGCCGACGCAGACCGGCTGGGGTTCCGACCACATCGCGCGCGCGTGGGGCGAGCTGATGGCGCGGCTCGGTTATACGCGCTTCGTGTCGCAGGGCGGCGACTGCGGCTCGGTGATCTCGCACCGGATGGCGATGCAGCGCGTGCAGGGCCTGGCCGGGATTCACGTGAACATGCCGGCGACGGTGCCGCCGGATATCGCGACGCTGCTCGCGACCGATGCACCCGCGCCGGCGTCGCTGTCGCCGAAGGAGAAGGCCGCGTACGAGAAGCTCGCGACGTTCTATCGCGACAACTGCGGGTACTCGGCGATGATGGTCACGCGCCCGCAGACGGTCGGCTATGCACTCGCCGATTCGCCGTCCGGGCAGGCCGCATGGATGTACGACAAGATTTCGCAGTGGACTTATAGCGGCGGCGTGCCCGAGCGTTCGATTCCGCGCGACGAGATTCTCGACGACATCTCGCTGTACTGGTTGACGAACACCGCGACGTCCGCCGCGCAGATCTACTGGGAGGATCACTCGAACAACTTCAACGCGGTGGATATCGCGTTGCCGGCCGCGATCACGGTGTTTCCGGGCGAGATCTACCAGGCGCCGCGCAGCTGGGCCGAGCGCAGCTATCACAACCTGATCTACTTCAACGAAGTCGACAAGGGCGGGCATTTCGCGGCATGGGAGGAACCGGAGTTGTTCGCGCGTGAAGTGCGCGCCGGGTTCCGGCCGTTGCGGCGCGTGTAAGCGAGGGAGGACGGGCGAACGCGGGCCGGCGCGGATGCGGCCGGCGTTTGCTTCCGTCGTGCACGTTCCTGAATTCACCGTAGCGTCGTTATTGCTGCCGGCGTTACCTGTTTAAGCGGCCGTTTTACGGCAGAAACAGCACGGCGCTTCCGTTCACGATTGAATGACATATCGATGAACAAAACCCGTTCTGGAAGAAACATTCCATCGTAATTATTTGATTAAAAAGCGATTTTGATAAAAATCAAAATATGTCGCGTGAATTGACTGATGTATTGAAACCCTCAATACAATGATCCGCGACTGCACCTGAGTGCGGACAAATCATCCTGTTTATTGGCACGCGGCAAAAAGCCGTATCGGCTTTTTCACGGTTTCGTCCGGTGAAAAAATACGACCCGAGGTTTCGCGATGACGAATAACGACGTGCGCGAGTCACGCATGGCTTGCGACGGCATGCGCCCGCTTGAAGGTCGGAGAGGCATCGTCGTCGGCCTGGCGAACGAGCAGAGCATCGCGTGGGGATGTGCGCGCGCATTTCGCGCGGCGGGTGCCGAACTGGCGGTGACCTGGCAATCCGACCGGGCGTTGCCGTACATCGAGCCGCTGCTGGACCAGCTGAAGCCGGCGATTGCGATGCCGCTCGATGTGAGCCGGGCCGACCAGATGCGCGAGGTGTTCGACACGATCGGCGAACAGTGGGGCGGCCTCGATTTTCTGTTGCATGCCGTTGCCTATGCACCCAGGGCCGATCTGCACGGGCGCGTCGTCGACAGTTCGCCGGAAGGGTTCGCGCTCGCGATGGATACCTCCTGCCACTCGTTCATCAGGATGGCGAAACTGGCCGAGCCGTTGATGACGTCCGGTGGAAGCCTGATGGCGATGACCTATATCGGGGCCGACCAGGTCATCGCGGAGTACGGCGTGATGGGCCCGGTCAAGGCGGCGCTGGAGGCCACCGTCCGATACCTCGCTGTCGAGCTGGGGCCGGCCGGCATTCGCGTGCATGCGGTGTCGCCCGGTGCACTGGCCACGCGGGCGGCCTCCGGGCTGCCGAACTTCGATCATCTGCTTGACGACACCGCCCGGCGTGCGCCATTGCGCCGTCCGCTCGACATCGACGACGTCGGTGCGTTGTGCACCTTTCTCGCCGGCGATGCCGCACGCGCGATGACCGGCGGTATTCACTACATCGACGCGGGGATGCACGTGCTCGGCTGACGCCTGGCGCGAGGCGGCCGCTCCCGGAATGCGTCGAGATTCACCTTGCCCCTCTGGAGAACAGTGTTATGGATGCTGCCACGCAACTGGCGCGCAGTCATGAGATCGCCACGGAGATTGTCCACGTCCTGCAAAAGCGCACGCAGCACGCGCTGGAACAGTACGGGAAACGGTTGGGCGAAGCGTTCGACGGCAGCGACGGCCCCGGCCGGGCGCCGGGCGCCGACCCGTTTGCCATGCCATTCTCGCCGCTGGGCGCGTGGCATTACGCGGTCGACGCCGCACAGCGCGCGCTGCTGTTCTGGGACACGCTGCGCGAGCGCGGCACGCAATATGTCGAGCGCATGGCCGAGGGGCTCAAGCCGGTGCTGCATTTCGACTACGACGTCGTGCTCGACGGCCGGCAGTTCGCACGGCCCGTCAATTACGCGCTCGTTCACATCCAGCCGCCGGATGGCGTGATCGTCGACGCCGGCAAGCGGCCCTACCTGATCATCGATCCGCGCGCGGGGCACGGCCCGGGTATCGGCGGCTTCAAGGACGATTCGCAAGTCGGCGTGGCGTTGCGCGCGGGGCATCCCGTGTATTTCGTCGTGTTCTTCCAGGAGCCCGAGCCCGGCCAGACGTTGCTCGACGTGTGTGCCGCGGAACAGGCGTTCGTCCGGAAAGTGCGGGAACTGCATCCGGACAGCCTCAAGCCGGCCATCGTTGGCAACTGCCAGGGCGGCTGGGCCGCGATGATGCTCGCGAGTTCGTCGGCGGACGATACGGGCCCGATCGTCATCAACGGCGCCCCGATGTCGTACTGGAGCGGAGCGTGGAGCGAGGGGCCCGGCGACAATCCGATGCGCTATGCCGGCGGCATACTCGGCGGCACGTGGCTCGCGTCGTTTGCGTCGGACCTGGGCAACGGCAAGTTCGACGGCGCCTATCTCGTGCAGAACTTCGAGAACCTGAACCCGGCGAACACGTTGTGGGACAAGTATTACCACGTGTACGACCACATCGACACCGAGCCGCCGCGCTTCCTCGAGTTCGAGCGCTGGTGGGGCGGCTACTACCTGATGAACCGCGACGAGATCGAATGGATCACGCGCAACCTGTTCATCGGCAACAAGCTCTGGTCCGGCGAAGTGAAAGACGGATCGGGCAAGGCGTTCGACCTGCGCGAGATCCGCTCGCCGATCATCCTTTTCGCGTCGATGGGCGACAACATCACGCCGCCGCAGCAGGCGTTCAACTGGGTCGCGGACATCTACGGCAGCACGGAGGAGATCAAGGCGCGCGGGCAGGTCATCATCGGGTTGGTGGAAGAGGACGTGGGGCATCTCGGCATCTTCGTCTCCGGCAAGGTCGCGAAGAAGGAGCACGCGCAGATCGTCAGCGTGCTGGATGCCGTCGAAACGCTGCCGCCCGGCCTCTATGCGATGTCGATCGAGGAAGTGAAGGGCGCCGACGGGAAGGTCACGTACGACGTCACCTTCGCCGAGCACCGTCTGGAAGAGATCGCGCAATACTTCAACCGCTTCGGGCGCAAGGACGAACAAGCGTTCGAGGCCGTCGCCGCGCTGTCCGAATTCACGCAGCGCGCGTATGAACTGTTCATGCAGCCATACGTGCAGCAGGCATCGAACGAGACCACCGCGCACCTGTTGCGCGACTTTCATCCGCTGCGCTTCCAGCGCTGGGCGTTTTCGGACCTGAATCCCTGGCTTCGCTGGCTGAAGCCCGCCGCCGACACGCTCAGGGCCCACCGCCAGCCGGCCGACGACATCGAGCCATGGCGCAAGCTCGAACGGCGTGGCTCGGATATCGTCAGCGCGTCGCTCGACTGTTTCCGCGCGATGCGCGATGCAAGCATCGAGTCGCTGTTCTTCACGCTGTACACCCAGCCGGCCTTGCTTCATTTCGGGGAGCAGTATCGCGACCGCCACGCGGCTGCGCCGGCGGCGGCGGACCCCCGCGACCTGCCGTTCGTGAAGGCGGCGCTCGCGTCGATCGACCGTGGCGGCTACACCGAAGCGGTTGCGCGGGCGGCGTTCCTGCTCGAGCGCAACGGCGAACCGTTTCCGCTGGCGCAGCTTGCGGCCGAGCGCGAGCTTGCCGAAACCTACGCCGAATACCTGCCGAACCTGCCGCCCGACCAGTGGCGGCGCATCTATGGCGAGCAGGAGATCATCGCGACTTACGCGCCCCAACAGGCCGTCGCCACGCTGCCGGTGCTGCTTGCCCGGCCGGAAGACCGCCAGCGGCTGCTGACGCTGCTGGACAAGCTGCTGGGCGATGCGCGCGTGCAAAGCGCGTCGGTGAGCGAGCAACAGTGGGCGGCGCTGCAACGCATTCGCGCGGTACTGGGCGCGCCGCCTGCCACGCTGCCGGCCAGGGGGGCGCTGGCGACACTCGAACGCGTGCAGTGACGGACAGCAAGGAACCGCAATGGAAACCCGACACGAGAAATATCGCCGCCTCATCGAACATTGCCAGACACTCGCGCCGATGCCGACGGCCGTCGCGCATCCGTGCGATCGAAGCTCGCTCGAGGGCGCGCTGGAGGCGGCGCGCAAGGGGCTGATCGAGCCGATCCTGGTCGGCCCGCGTGCGCGTATCGAAGCGACCGCCGCGGAGTTGCAGCTGCCGATCGGCGATCACGAGATCGTCGATGCGCCGTACAGCGAGGCGTCGGCAGCGGCGGCGGTGCGGCTCGTACGCGACGGCCGCGCGTCCGCGCTGATGAAGGGCAGCCTTCACACCGACGAACTCATGGCCGAAGTGGTGCGGCACGATTCCGGGTTGCGCACGGGCCGGCGCATCAGCCATTGCTTCGTGATGGACGTGCCCGCGCACGCCGACCCGCTGATCGTGACCGACGCGGCGATCAATATCGCGCCGACGCTCGAGGAAAAGGTCGACATCCTGCAGAACGCGATCGATCTCGCGCATGCGCTGGATTTTCCGCAGGTTCGTGTGGCGATCCTCTCGGCCATGGAGACGGTCAACCCGAAAGTGCCGTCGACGCTCGAAGCCGCCGCGCTGTGCAAGATGGTGGATCGGCGGCAGATTACCGGCGCGCTCGTCGACGGCCCGCTGGCGCTCGACAACGCGATCGATCCCGAAGCCGCGCGCATCAAGCAGATCGATTCGCCGGTGGCCGGGCACGCGAACGTGCTGATGGTGCCGAACCTCGAAGCGGGCAACATGCTTGCCAAGAGCCTGTCGTTCCTGGCCGGTGCAGACGCGGCGGGCATCGTGCTCGGCGCGCGCGTGCCGGTCATCCTGACGAGTCGTGCCGATTCGTTGATCACCCGGCTGGCTTCCTGCGCGGTCGCGATGCTCGTCGCGAACGTGCAGCGCGAAGCGGCCCGGCGCGTGGGGTGACGCCATGGCAGACGTGATTCTGGTGTTGAATGCCGGCTCGTCGAGCATCAAGTTTTCCGCATTCGACGTGCACGGCGACACGCTCGGCCTGATCGTGCATGGCCAGGTCGAGGGCCTGTACACGGCCACGGCGCACTTCAGCGCTGTCGACCGCCACGCGGAGCGTCACGAACGGCAATGGGCCGGCGGCGATACGTTCGGCCATCAGGAAGGGCTCGAGCAGATCGCCGCGTTCCTGGGCGCGCATCAGGAAGGGCACCGTCTCGCGGCGGTGGGCCATCGCGTCGTGCACGGCGGACAACGCTTCAGCGGCCCGGTGCGCGTCACGCCCGAGATCGTGGCCGAGCTGGAGAAACTCACCCCGCTCGCGCCGTTGCATCAGCCGCACAACCTGACGCCGATTCGTATCCTCGAAACGATGCGGCCCGGCGTCGAGCAGGTGGCCTGCTTCGACACGGCGTTCCACTGCACGCAGCCCGCGGTGACCCAGGCGTTCGCGCTGCCCGCGTCGATCACCAGCCGGGGCGTGCGCCGTTACGGTTTCCACGGGCTCTCGTACGAGTACATCGCGAGCGTGCTGCCCGACGTCGCGCCGGCGGCAGCGCGCGGGCGCACGGTCGTCGCCCATCTCGGCAACGGCGCGAGCATGTGCGCGCTCGTGGCAGGCAAGAGCGTCGCGAGCACGATGGGGTTCACGGCGCTCGACGGGCTGCCGATGGGCACGCGTTGCGGCAACCTCGATCCCGGTGTCGTGATCTTCCTGATGGAAGCACTCCGGATGGACGTGCGCGCCGTCGAGGATCTGCTCTATCGGCGTTCCGGGTTGCTCGGCGTGTCCGGCCTGTCGAGCGACATGCGCACCCTGCTCGCGAGCGACGACCCGCACGCACGCTTCGCCATCGAGCTGTACGTCTACCGCATCGCGCGCGAACTCGGTTCGCTCGCGGCCGCGATGGAGGGAATCGACGCCGTCGTGTTCACGGCGGGGATCGGCGAGCACGCGGCGGCGATTCGCGAGGGGGTGTTGCGCCGTGCGGCGTGGCTCGGCGTCGAGATCGACGTCGACGCGAACGGCACGGGCGGGCCGCTGATCACGACGGCATCGAGCCGCGTATCGGCGTGGGTGATCCCGACCGACGAAGAACTGATGATCGCGCGCCATACGCACCGGCTGATCCGGTGACGGGTGAACGAGCAAGGAATCCTCATGGCTGAACTACTGCTGGTCAATGTCGAAGAACACGCGCGCGACGACGAGGTCGGCGCGTTCCTGGCGCGGCATGGATTCCCGCAGTTCGATGCGATCGAGCGCGTGCCGGCCGGGATCGGCACCCCCATCGCGCTGCTCCGGTTCAACACGCTGTCGTCGGTCGCGCTTTACTCGCTGCGCGCCCGGATCGATCACATCTCGTGGCGGGGCCGCTCGATTCGCGCGCATATCCTGCCGGACCGGAAGGACTGAACGGCTGCGTGCGGCGGCGTGGTTCGAGCGGTGAATGCGCGCAGGCCGGCATGCGGCCCGTGTTCATCGGCGGAGTGGGGCGGTGTCATACCTCCGCGGTGTCTCGGGGCGGCGTCACCGTCAGATGATCCGGCACGTGCCGTGTACGTCCCTCAGCCACGTGAGAAGCATCATCGCGGCATAGACACAGGGCAGCACGATCAAAAATCGACGCCACGTTACCTTGAAACGCGGAAGCCGCCGGACGACCACGGCGAGCGCGATGCAGGCAACCAGCCCGACCGGCAAGATGTTCCAGTTGTCCCTGAAGGCGGCAAAAACGAAAGCCGCCGTGAAAAACACGACCCAGACCACGGCACCGCCCAGGGTGTCGCAGTAGGCGGTGGCGTATCCGGAGAACCACGCGAGCAGAAGCGCCGCAAGCCCGAACGCGGTCAGGATGGTCGCGAGCCAGAGCGGCGGCCCGTGCGTGCCCGCCTGTCGCACGGGAGCGTCTTGTTGGTCGGCATCGGTCAATTCGGTCACCTGCAATCGGGCGGGTTGTCACGGCAAGCGGCGTAGTATCGCCGCGTTTCGGCGCCGAAGCGAGAGGCGGTGCGTGGCCATGCCATCGGCGGGGCAGGCCGGCGCGTGGCACGTGACCCCTGCGAACCCGCATTTCCCGAGCGATTTTTGAATCGTCGTGTGTCGTGTTCGCCGACAGATACGTTGGGATACAAAGCCTCGCCAGGGCTCGGGTATAAAACCGGTGAAGCGATTCACACGGCGGCGCGATGCCATGCGCCGCTGCCGAGAATGCAGATTCCCGAGTGCCCGCACGTGCCGCGGTCACCTTCCTTAGCGATCGACACTGGAGAACGAGTCATGCCCGAAACCGTGAACACCCGCCGCCGCCTGATCCTGGGTACGACGCTGGCGAGCCTCAGCCTCGCCGACCTCGGCTTCAGCGCCCTGGCGCACGCGCAGTCGGCGCCCGATGCAGCGCCTGCGAAGCGCGCGGCCGGCGCCGCGTCGCTGGGGACGATCCACCAGATCGACGCGGGCGTGCTCAACGTCGGGTATGCGGACCTCGGGCCGAAGAACGGCCCGGTCGTGTTCCTGCTGCACGGCTGGCCGTACGACATCTACAGCTACGCGGAAGTCGCGCCGCTGCTCGTCGCGGCCGGCTATCGCGTGATCGTGCCTTACCTGCGCGGCTACGGGTCGACGACGTTCCGCTCGGCCGACACGGTGCGCAACGGCCAGCAGGCCGTGACGGCCGTCGACATCGTTGCGCTGATGGATGCGCTGAAGATCGACCGCGCGGTGTTCGGCGGTTACGACTGGGGCGCGCGCACGGCCGACATCATCGCGGCGCTGTGGCCGCAGCGCGTGAAGGCGCTGGTGTCGGTGAGCGGCTACCTGATCGGCAGCCAGGAGGCGAACCGCAAGCCGCTGCCGCCGCAGGCCGAATTCCAGTGGTGGTATCAGTTCTACTTCACGACCGAGCGTGGCGCGCTGGGCTACGCGGCGAACCGCGATGCGTTCAACAAGCTGATCTGGCAGCTCGCATCGCCGAAATGGCAGTTCTCCGACGAAACCTACGCGCGCACGGCCGCGTCGTTCCAGAACCCCGATCACGTGGCCGTCGTGATCCACAACTATCGCTGGCGTCTCGGGCTCGCGAAGGGCGAGGCGCAATACGACGACCTCGAGCGGCGCCTTGCGGCAGGCCCTGCGATTACGGTGCCGACGATCACGATGGAAGGCGATGCGAACGGCGCGCCGCATCCGGAACCGGCCGCGTACGCGAAGAAGTTCACCGGCAAGTACCAGCACCGCACGATCGCCGGCGGCATCGGCCACAACCTGCCGCAGGAAGCGCCGCAGGCGTTCGCGGATGCGATCCTGCAAGTGGAGCACCTGTGATGCGGGCGCGCATGGGTGGCGTGCGGCGCGGCGTGCGCCGCGGGTTCGTCGCGGGCGTGCTGCTGGCCGGCGCGTGGTCGGGGAGCGGCCCGGCCGCGTTCGCGGAGCAGCCGAAGCCGGCTGCCGCCGCCGCGTCGCCGATTTACGGCGTGACGATCCCGCCCGGCTACCGGAAGTGGGAAGTGGTCGCCCCGGCCGAAGAAGCCGCGCCGCTCGATGAACTGCGTGTCGTGCTCGGCAATCCCGTCGCGATCCGCGCGCTCGAACAGGCGACACTGCCGTTTCCGGACGGTACGATCCTGGTGAAGCTCGCGTACAAGCGCAAGCAGTCCGACGAGTTCGCGCCCGCGACGGTGCCCGGACAGGCGACGACCGTGCAGGTGATGGTGAAGGACTCGCGCCGCTATGCGTCGACGGGCGGCTGGGGCTTCGGGCGGTTCATCAACGGCGTGCCGGCCGATATCGGCCAGCACCAGACGTGCTTTGCGTGCCACCAGGCGCGGGTGAAGAATCACGATTACGTGTTCACGCGGCTGGCGCCGTGACGGAGGCGTGAGCAAGGTGAGTCGCCGGGATACACGCGGCTCATTAACGTCCCGTCATCGGTGGCGAATGGTGTGCGACTGCCCGCCCCATAACCCCGCTCGTGCCGGCTCTGGATTCGACCCGGCCGCCGTAGGCGCGTCGCCTGCGTGGCCGATTCCCGTATTGCGTCCATTCCCGTGAATGACTCGGCGACGCGATCCTGGTTCCACGGATCGCGCCTCCGAGCCATCTGCGTCACCACGAATAGCCCTGCATTCCGTAATTGGTGTCGTGCCGGCGACCCCACCACGGCAGGTAAGCATTGTTCCCGCCACGCGCGCGGAACCAGTCCTTGTCCGGATCGATCGGCGTGAGCGTCGACGGTGGCCTGACGACGACCGCGACGGGATGCTCCGGGTCGGTCGTGCCGGCGACCAATGCGTTACCGCCGAAGTGATTGATCCGGCCGATCGCCAGCGCAACGTCGGTCAAGGCGCTGCCGGTTCCCATGTCACCGAGCAGGGCGGCCGTGTTGAAGGCCTGTTGCCGGGGATCGTATTCCGGGAGCGTTTCCGTCAAGGTCTGCGCGAGTGCGACGAGACGTGACGAGGCCGCGTCACTGCCTTTCCCTGCGTCGTGCACGATGTACTCGAGATCCGGGACTGCGACGCCGGCATTGCGCGCTGCCTGGTCGATGGTCGCTTTCCACGCCTGCACGGTTCGCGTCGTGCCGACCTTCGGCGAGAACGCTCGCGTGTTGCCGGTGGCGGCCTTGCCGATCCAGGCGAGCGGTTCGCGCTGCGTGTCGAAGTTCGGGCCGGCGAGAAACAGCACGACGAGGTTCTCGTTGATCTGCGCGTCGAGCGGCGGAAAATTCGGCGCATCCCAGTTCACCACCCACACGGTCTTGTCGGGGTTGTCCCGCAGGTAGTCCAACGCCTTGTTCAGCGCCGCGAAGCCGGCGTTTGCGCCGCCTTGCGTGATTTGCACATCGGGCAGTGTGTCGCGGCTCCACATCGTCGGGAAATACCGATTGCCGATCGAAAACGTCTTTCGAATCGAGTTTTGCAAATAGCTCTGCGATTCGTCCGCCTCGAGTCGATCCGGAATCGCAAGCTCGACGCGAATGCCTGCCAATTCGCGCCAATCTTTCTTGTTGTCGGGGTTCACCGTGTAGAAGTATTTTGGATTGGAGGCGTAGCGAGAATGAAGCAGCAGAGGGAACCTCTTCATGTACTTGTGATAGAAACCCTTGAACGTCTCCGCGCCTTCGTTGCCGTACGCGATACCCGCTACCGATTGCAGCGTAGTAAAGGACTTCGGATCGGTGCGGACCATATCGTCGTTCTTGTTTGGCGCGGCGAGCCCCTGCGTCCACAACAATTGCCATTCGGTCGGGTAGTCCCTCCGTTGCAACGGATTCATCCAGATCAGGCCGACAACCTGCGCGACGAACGGCTTCGCCGACGCTGCATCTTCAAGCACCATACTCCCTACTTGCTCCTGGG
The DNA here is from genome assembly GCF_019425585.1 of Burkholderia sp. COPS. Lineage (NCBI taxonomy): Bacteria > Pseudomonadati > Pseudomonadota > Betaproteobacteria > Burkholderiales > Burkholderiaceae > Burkholderia > Burkholderia sp. COPS. Next base: position 207,242 of record NZ_WIXR01000012.1, read on the forward strand.
CAGGCGCGGCTTGTGCAGGACGCGTCATGGCCGTGATAAACAGAAACACCATGAGCGCAGCCAGGGCGGGCACGACAACGATTCGTTTCATCCATTCTCCTATTTCCAGATGGGCTGGATCGGGTTGTTCGACGTGCGTCACCAGCGACGCCATGAGTACTGCGGCAATGGGCCATACCGAAACGGCAACAGCGACACGTCGCTGCCATGTAGCGATGAGTGCCTTCAAAATGCACCCCCGACCTTCAGATAAAACGCCCCTTCACGTTCATCGACAATCGCGTCGGGCATATTTCCTTCTCCGTTTTCCATATGCACCCATTCCTGTATCGGTAGATCGTCAAGTTTGCCGCGCATGAAATAGTCGAAGTACTTCTCTCTCGGATTGCCGTCGAATCATTTCTCGATCCGCGACCGTCGTCGGTGCGCACCGACGAACCGGCGGCAACGGCCGCTACGCCGGACGCAGCCGCATCGCGACCGGCACCGCCGCCCATCGTCGTGTGTGAAATGCGGATGCCGTGAAAATGCGCTCAGGGGCGATGGCGACGAACGGATATTGTCAGAATGTGTTTCCGGGCAGGAATCAGGCGTGTTGCTTCGTCACTGGAAAAGCGCGGCAGAAGCGAGCGGTTTTTCAATCCGTCGAGATGGTCGGGTTCGTCATCCGCCGATGCCGCCGGGTGACGCACTTGTACTCGGCGCCGTGTCCTGATCGGCCGGTGATTGAGTCGTTATCGTCCGTACCTGCATGGCGAATTCGACGAGTTTGTATCGCACTGTATCTAGCGCTGCTCCGGAAACATCGGATTGCACTGAAACCCTGCTTCAGAAACATGCCGGATACGTGGGCGGGTTCTACTGTCGACATGCAGGAAACGTTCGATGCCAGGCGATCTGGATCGGATGCCGAATGATCGACCGACCTACTTCCTTCAAGGAGAACCCTCATGAAAGCCGCTCGCATCCTCGCCGTTGCGGTCCTCGCCGCCGTCCCCGCCCTGTCGTTTGCCGATACCGGCCACGGCCTCACGCGTGCCGACGTGCGCGCCGAACTCGTCCGCCTGGAACAGGCCGGCTACAACCCGGCGCGTAGCGAACCGCATTACCCGGAAGACGTCGCCGCCGCGCTGCAGGTCGCGCGTTCCGACCAGAACGGCCCGTCGAAGTCGCAAGGCGACAACGTGGCCGACGCATCGACGCGTGCCGGCCATCGCGACGCGGCGCAAGCGCACGCCACGCACAACGCATACGACGACCTGTACGCGCATTCGTGATCCGGTGCCGCGCCTGCCTCGTGCGCAGGCGCAGCCGCCACCGCGGCACATTCAGACAACACAACAGAGCAAGGAGCAAGACGATGGCCGGTTTGATGAAGCGCGTTCTGGTGTCCGCCGCGGTGATCGGCGGACTGTTCGGTGCGGTCGCGGCGCAGGCTGCGCAGAAGGACGACCTGAAGGGCACGAACGTCGTGCTCGTGCACGGCGCATTCGCCGACGGGTCGAGCTGGAACCGCGTGATTCCGCTGCTCGAGGCGCGCGGGCTGCACGTGGTGTCGGTGCAGAATCCGCTGAGCTCGCTCGCCGACGATGCAGCCGCGACGAAGCGCGCGATCGACGAACAGAAGGGGCCGGTCGTGCTGGTCGGCCATTCGTGGGCCGGCGTCGTGATCAGCGACGCGGGCAATGACGACAAGGTGAAGTCGCTCGTGTACGTCGCCGCGTTCGCACCCGACAACGGCCAGTCGATCGCGGACGTCACGCAGGGGCTGCCGGCACCCGCATGGGCCGGCGAACTGCGCAAGGACGCGGGCGGCTTCGCCACGTTGTCGGACAAGGCGATCGCGCAGGATTTCGCGCCGGACCTGCCGCCCGCACAGCAGCGCATCGTCGCGGCGACCCAGGGGCCGTGGTACGGCGGGTGCATTTCGGAGAGGGTCACGCAGGCCGCGTGGCATGTGAAGCCGTCGACGTTCGTCGTCGCGACGCAGGACCGGATGATCGATCCGAAGCTGCAGGAAACGATGGCGAAGCGGATCGGCGCGACGGTCGCGCGCGTGAACGGCAGCCATGTGTCGATGCTGAGCCAGCCGAAGGCCGTGGCCGACGCGATCATCGCGGCGGCGGAACGGGCGAAGCAGGAAACGCAGTGAGTGAACGCGGCGCCGCGCTTTCGCAGGAAAGCGCGGTGGCGCGAGTGACGGAGATGTCTTTTCACGAGGGGGAGTCATGACGCAACTGTGGCAACTGCCGGCAACCGAACTCGCGAAACGCGTCCGGCATCGTGACGTGTCCGCGCGCGAAGTCGCGGACGCCGTGCTCGATCGTCTCGACGCGGTGAATCCGGCGATCAACGCGGTGATCGAACACCGGCCCGACGACGTGCGGCGTCAGGCCGACGAAGTCGATCGCGCGATCGCGCGCGGCGACGATCCGGGGCCGCTCTCGGGCGTGCCCGTCACCGTGAAGATCAACGTCGACCAGGCGGGTTTCGCGACGACCAACGGCACGCGCCTGCAGGAGAACCTGATCGCGCATGCCGACAGCCCGGTGGTCGGCAACCTCAGAAAAGCCGGCGCGATCCTGCTCGGCCGCACCAATTCGCCGACGTTCGCGCTGCGCTGGTTCACGTCGAATCTCGTGCACGGCCACACGCGCAATCCGCGTCATCCGTCGCTGACGCCGGGCGGATCGAGCGGCGGCGCGGCGGCGGCCGTGGCCGCGGGAATCGGCCCGCTTGCCGTCGGCACCGACATCGGCGGCTCGGTGCGTTACCCCGCCTACGCATGCGGCGTGCACGGAATCCGGCCGTCGCTCGGGCGCGTGCCGGCGTTCAACGCGTCGTCGCCCGAGCGGGCGATCGGTGCGCAGTTGATGTCGACGGCCGGCCCGATCGCACGCACGATCGACGATCTCGCGCTCGCGCTGCGTGCGCTCGCCGCGCCCGACCCACGCGACCCGTGGCACGTGGCGGTGCCGTTCGACGGGCGCGAGGTGCCGAAGCGCGCGGCACTATGCGTGCGGCCGGGCGGCTTGCAGGTCGTGCCCGAAGTCGAGGCCGCGTTGCGCGATGCCGCGCGACGGCTGGTCGATGCGGGCTGGACCGTCGACGAGATCGACGACACGCCGCCGATGCGTGAGGCCGCGCTGTTGCAGGAGCAGCTCTGGCTCGGCGACGGTTTCGATGCACTGGCGAACGCGGTTGCCGGCAACGGCGATCCGGGTGCGGCGGCGGTGGTCGAGGCCGTGCGCGGCAAGGTGCGCGACCTGCCGGCCGACGTGATCGGCCGCGCGCTCGTCCGGCGTACGACGCTGACACGGCAGTGGCGGCTGTTTCTCGATGAATATGCGGTCGTGTTGCTGCCGGTATCGTCGGAGCTGCCGTTCCCGGACGATCTCGACCGGCAGGGGCAGGACGGATTCGATCGCGTGTGGGAGGCGCAGCTCACGTTGCGCGCGCTGCCGGCGATGGGGCTGCCGGGGCTTGCCGTGACGACGTCGCTCGAGAATGGCGTGCCGGTCGGCGTGCAGGTGGTCGCCGCGCTCCATCGCGAGGATCTGTGCCTGCTCGCCGGGCGCGACATCGAAGCGCGCGGCGTGCCGGTTGCGCCGGTCGACCCGGTACAGTGACCGGCAGACGCACAAGCGAATGCGTCGGCGATGCCCGTCAGGCATCGTGCAGACGCATGCCGACAGCAGGACTTCTTGCATCATCCATGCAGGCGCGCCAGCGCCTGCATCCCGTTTCGGATTTCATCGCAACGCGCCACCCGCCGCGTTGATCGTCTCCCGCGATTCCTTTCGAATGCCTTCGATGCGCGACATCGAACGGCCACCTTTGCGCCTGTTCTGCTCACCCGCGAGCCCGCGGCGATAGCGCGCGTCTGCTATTGCATTCCCCGCAACGCTGATTAGGAAATGAATTTTTATTGGTTCAGCTTCCCCGGCCGCCCTCGCATAGTGGCGCTGACGGCTATAGACAGCACGCAAGCTGCAACGGCCGCATTCCCGGTGTTTTTGTTCATACGAATCCGCGAAAACAAGGAAGTGTCATGACGGTTGAACTGGAAGAACGAACTGCCGCGCAGCAGGCGCTCGAAGACGCGCGCGCGGCCGCTGCGGCGGCCGGCACGCCCTATGCGGGCGGTGTCGCGCCGGAAGTCGCGTGGGCGCTGTTCTCGTCCGGCGATGCGCTGCTGGTGGATGTGCGCACCGCCGAGGAACGGAAATTCGTCGGTCACGTGCCGGAATCGCTGCACGTGCCGTGGGCGACCGGCACGAGCCTGACGCGCAACCCGCGCTTCGTGCGCGAACTGGAAGCGAAGACGGGCAAGGCGGCCGTCGTGCTGCTGTTGTGCCGGAGCGGCAACCGCTCGGCGCAGGCGGCCGAGGCCGCGACGAAGGGCGGCTTCACGCAGGTATTCAACGTGCTCGAAGGGTTCGAGGGCGACCTCGACGAACGGCAGCATCGCGGCGGCAGCAACGGCTGGCGCTTTCGCGGCCTGCCGTGGGCACAGGACTGATTCACGGCCGAGACAGGGAGAACGCAGCATGGCCGCATTCGACATCGACGACATCGTTCAATCGCTGCAGACCGTACGCCGCGCATGGCGCGAGAAGCAGCGGCGCTCGCTCGAACCGGGCGGGCGCGACCTGCCGGCGCGCGAAGCGCTCGCGCAGATCATCGGCGCGCTGAAGGGCGTGCTGTTCCCGATGCGGCTCGGGCCGCCCGAGCTGCGCCAGGAGAGCGAGAACTTCCACGTGGCCCATGCACTCGACGCGGCGCTGAACGCGCTGCTCACGCAGGTCAAGCTGGAATTGCGCTACGCGGCGCGGCAGCGCAATGCCGACGGGCCGGTCGATCATGTCGACGAAGTCGCGTCGACGGCCGTGCAGGCGTTCGCCACGCGCCTGCCCGAGATCCGCCGGCTGCTCGACAGCGACGTGCTGGCCGCGTTCCACGGCGATCCGGCGGCCGGCAGCGTCGACGAGGTGCTGCTGTGTTATCCGGGCATCCTCGCGATGATCCACCATCGGCTCGCGCACGAGCTGTACGGGCTCGGCCTGCCGCTGCTCGCGCGGATCATCGCCGAACAGGCGCATGCGGAGACCGGCATCGACATCCATCCGGGCGCGCGCATCGGCGCGGGCTTCTTCATCGACCACGGCACCGGCGTCGTGATCGGCGAGACGGCGATCATCGGCGAGCGCGTGCGCGTGTACCAGGCCGTCACGCTCGGGGCGAAACGCTTTCCGCGCGACGCGGCCGGCCATCTCGAGAAAGGGCTCGCCCGGCATCCGATCGTCGAGGACGACGTGGTGATCTACGCGGGCGCGACGATCCTCGGCCGCGTGACGATCGGGCGCGGCGCGGTGATCGGCGGCAACGTGTGGCTCACGCAGGACGTGGCGGCCGGCGAGAACGTCACGCAGGCGGTGCTGCGCAGCGAAGCGAACGCCGCGCCGCGCGCGGCGGCGCGTGTCGCCTAGGAGGCGCGATGAGCGACCTCATCCATCACTTCGGCGCCAACGTGCGCAGGCTGCGCGAAGCGCGCACGTGGTCGCAGGAACAACTGGCCGAGCATGCGGGGCTGAACCGTTCGTATGTCGGCGAGATCGAGCGAGGCGAGGCGATCGCGTCGATCGTCACGGCCGACAAGATCGCGCGCGCGTTCGACGTATCGATCTCGACGCTGCTGCCGGGCACGTTCGTCACCTGAGGCCGCCTCGTCACCTTTCCCTTTCGGTCGCACGCGGCATGACGGCTATAGCATGTTGAGCCGGCAGGTGCGTGCTTCCGATAATCACCCAGCGTCATAAGCAATCCCGTTTTTCATCTTAAGAACCCGGAGCCACACATGTCGACCGTTGCAAGCGGCACGGCTGCGCTGAGCGATCACGCCGCCCGCCAACTAGCGAACGCTACCAAGACCGTCCCCCAGCTTTCCACGATCACGCCGCGCTGGCTGACCCATCTGCTGCAATGGGTGCCGGTCGAAGCGGGCATCTATCGCCTGAACCAGGTGAAGAACCCGGAAGCCGTGCGTGCCGCGTGCACGCAGCTCGAGGACGAAAGCGTGCTGCCGCAGACCTTCGTGCCGTATGAAGAACAGCCGCGCGAGTATTTCCTGAACGCGGTGAGCACCGTGCTCGACGTGCATACGCGGATCTCCGATCTTTACAGTAGTCCTCATGACCAGATCAAGGAACAGCTGCGCCTGACGATCGAGACGATCAAGGAGCTGCAGGAAAGCCAGCTGATCAACAACCCCGACTACGGGCTGCTCGCGAACGTGACCGACGACCAGCGGATCTTCCCGCTGACGGGTGCGCCGACGCCGGACGACCTCGACGAACTGCTGACGAAGGTGTGGAAGGAACCGGCGTTCTTCCTCACGCACCCGCTCGCGATCGCCGCGTTCGGCCGCGAATGCACGCGGCGCGGCGTGCCGCCGCCGACGGTCAGCCTGTTCGGCTCGCAGTTCCTCACGTGGCGCGGCATTCCGCTGATCCCGTCGGACAAGGTGCCGGTCGCGGACGGCAAGACCAAGATCCTGCTGCTGCGCGTCGGCGACAAGCGCCAGGGCGTGGTCGGCCTCTATCAGCCGGGTGTCGCGGGCGAGCAGGGGCCGGGCCTGTCGGTGCGCTTCATGGGGATCAACAACCAGGCGATCGCGTCGTACCTGATCTCGCTGTATTGCTCGCTCGCGGTCCATTCGCCGGATGCGCTGGCTGTCCTCGATGACGTCGAAATCGCCAAGTTCCATGACTATCCCGACACCTACCGTTAATCCCGGCCTGGCCGGCGGCGACGCGCACGCGCTGCCGCACGCGCCGTTGCCGGCCGGCTTGCCCGATCCCGCGACGCTGGCGCGGCTCGCGTCCGAGTTCTTCTCGACGCCGCCCGGTCAGGCCACCGCGCCCGGGGTGTCGGCGGGCAGCGGTGCGGTCGGCGGCGTGCCGTCGGCCTTGCCGGCCGCCGCGCCGATCCTTGCGTCGGTGAGCAACCCGGTTCCGGGCGGCTCGCCGCTCGCGGGGCCGGGCGGCGCGGGCACCGGCGTGCCCGGTCTCGCGCTCCCGCAAGGGAAAGTGCCCGGCGCGAACCTCGCGCCGTCCGCACCGACCCACGTGTTGTCGCTCGGCAACCGCGCACCGGCGCTCGCGCCGCATGCGGCCGCGCAGAACGGGCTGCCCGACAACGCCGTGTCGATCGCGCCCGCGCTCGAACCGCGCGTCGGCGGCGCGGCGCTCGGTGTGCCGCAAGTGAATGCGCCGGCGCCGGACGGTGCGGCGAAGGCATCGCCGTACTACTTCACCGACGGTTCGCTGCAGGGCTGGCAGGGGACGCCGCAGGACATCGTCGTGCCGTCGAACGGCCTCGCGTCGCCGGAAGCGTTCGGGCTGCCGGGCGACGACGCGCTGCGCGAACTGCTCGCCGTGCATCGCGACGTGCCGGCGTCGCGCGCATCGGGCAGCGAGGTGCCGCGTTATTTCATCGACGAGACGCACGCAGCCGAGCCGCAAGGTCAGTTGTATCGCGGCGCGCACCCGCCGTTCGACGTGAACGCGATTCGCCGCGATTTCCCGATCCTGCAGGAGCGCGTGAACGGCAAGCAGCTCGTCTGGTTCGACAATGCGGCGACGACGCACAAGCCGCAGGCCGTGATCGACCGCCTCGCATACTTCTACGCGCACGAGAACTCGAACATCCACCGCGCGGCACATGCGTTGGCCGGCCGCGCGACGGATGCTTACGAGCATGCGCGGGAAACCGTGCAGCGCTTCATCGGCGCCTCGTCGCCGGACGAGATCGTGTTCGTGCGCGGCACGACCGAGGCGATCAACCTGATCGCGAAGTCGTGGGGTGTGCAGAACGTCGGCGAAGGCGACGAGATCATCGTGTCGAACCTCGAGCATCACGCGAACATCGTGCCGTGGCAGCAGCTTGCCGCGCTCAAGGGTGCGAAGCTGCGCGTGATTCCGGTCGACGATTCGGGGCAGGTGCTGCTCGACGAATACCGGAAGCTGCTCAACGACCGCACGAAGATCGTGTCCGTCACGCAGGTGTCGAACGCGCTGGGCACGGTCGTGCCGGTGAAGGAGATCGTCGAGCTTGCGCATCGGGCGGGCGCGAAGGCGCTCGTCGACGGCGCACAGTCGATCTCGCACATGCGCGTGGACGTGCAGGCGCTCGATGCGGATTTCTTCGTGTTCTCCGGGCACAAGATCTACGGGCCGACCGGGATCGGCGTCGTGTACGGCAAGCGCGCGATCCTCGACGACATGCCGCCCTGGCAGGGCGGCGGCAACATGATCGCGGACGTGACGTTCGAGCGCACGGTGTTCCAGCCGCCGCCGAACCGGTTCGAGGCCGGCACCGGCAACATCGCGGATGCGGTGGGGCTGGGTGCCGCGCTCGACTACGTGAGCCGGGTCGGCATCGAGAACATCGCGCGCTACGAGCACGACCTGCTCGCGTATGCGACGAGCGTGCTCGCACCGGTGCCGGGCGTGCGCCTCGTCGGCACCGCGCGCGACAAGGCGAGCGTGCTGTCGTTCGTGCTGAAGGGCTATGAGACCGAGGAAGTCGGGCAGGCGCTGAACGAAGAGGGCATCGCGGTGCGCTCGGGGCATCACTGCGCGCAGCCGATCCTGCGGCGGTTCGGGCTCGAGGCAACGGTGCGGCCGTCGCTCGCGTTCTACAACACGTGCGACGAAGTCGACGCGCTGGTTAGCGTCGTGAGAAGGCTGGCGACGCGACGCTGACGCATGTCGTCCGCGAGGAGCCCGCTTGTGGCGCCCGGCAACGGGCTGTCGCAAGCGGGCTCATTTGCATGGCGATGCGGGCATGGCGCGCCGCTCGACGTTCCGTGAGCATCTATCCGTCGCGCTTCATCCTCCATAGCCCGGCCGCTGGCACCGGATCGGCAACCGGCGCATCGACGGGAGCGCCATTGCGCCGTGCGTTGCGCCTGGCATCCCGCCGCGCTGCGCTGCGCGATCGCGGTCGAAGCGGTGGTCACGAAGTTCGGGCATGGCCCGGCCAGGCTGCGCAGCGGGACGCTGGCGAGCAGCGGTCCTGCGGATCGATTGCTCGCCGGGTGGCTGCGGCATTATCGGCGCGCTTCGGGCAGGGCGGCTGAATAGTTTGGCATCCAGATCAATATGCGTGGAATCCGGTACGCAGCGAGCACGGTCGAAAGCATCCCGACGTGAGCGCAGGGGCGCATCGGCATGCGATCACGCGACACGTGCGCCCGCCGGCGCCCGGGCACCCGGATATTCATCGGACGATTCGGCGTGCAAGCGTTGCACGCCTCGCTATCACGGACTCGCGCGGACCACAACTCGCCGCTTCTGGAAACGTCCGTTACGGATTCCGCGTTAATCCCGGCGTCACTTTGGTCGTTATCGGGAAGTCGACCTTGCACGTGCCGTACCCGACTGGTTTCACGCGCATGCGTCGCATGCACCGGCGGCGTGCTCAACGCTCTCCTGACCATGATCAAGAATTTCAGCATTCGCACCCGTCTGGCGCTGGCGATGGGTTTTCTCGGAGTATTGCTGGTCGTCGGCGGCATCATCGGCGTGGTCGGCATGGCAATCGGAAACAACGACGTGAAGACGCTCTATTCCGAACGGCTCGCTTCGTCGGAGGCGCTCGGGCAGGCGAATGTCGCGCTGTCGAGGACGCGCCTGTGGCTGTATCGCATCGCGCTCGATCCGGCCAGTGACGAAGTTCCGCAGGAAACCGGTGTGGCCCGCGACATGCTGGCCGCATCGAGGAAGGCATGGGACGCCTATCGTGCGCTGCCGTTTTCCGGCCCCGAAGAGGCCCGCCGCGCGGCCGACGCCGGCAGCAAGTTCAAGGCGCTGGTCGACAACGGTCTGGAGCCGATGTTCGAGGTCATCGCCACCCATGATGCGGCCAAGATTCCGGAAGTCTGGCGACGCATCCCGCCGTCGCTGTTCATCGACGCGTCCGACGCCATGGATGCGCTCGGACAGCTCCAGATCACGGCTTCGCGGGCGACATTCGATGCCGCGCAGGCGCGCTTCCACTGGTTCATCGGCATGGCGTTTGCCGGGAGCCTGGTCGCGCTCGGGGCGGCCACGCTGACATGGTGGTCGCTGCAACGGGCGATCGGCACACCGCTGGCGAACGCACTGGGCCATTTCGGCGCCATCGCCGAAGGCGACCTGACGACCCGGGTGGAGGTTCATTCGACCGACGAAATGGGGCAACTGCTGACCGGCTTGCAGACGATGCAGGGCGAACTGCTCCAGACGATCCGGGCGGTGCAGAACGGCTCGCACGCGATCGACGCTGCCGCTCGGGAGATCGCGGAGGGCAACATGGATCTATCCCAACGGACCGAGGAGCAGGCCGCGTCGCTGGAGGAGACGGCCGCGTCCATGGAGCAGCTGACGTCGACGGTTCGCCAGAACGCCGAGAACGCGAAGCAGGCCAGCCAGGTGGTGAGCGACGCGGCGCTGCTGACCGAGCAGGGCAATCAGGCCGCGCAAGAGGTCGTCAGGACGATGCGGGGGCTGTCGGAATCGTCAGGCAAGATCGCCGAGATCATCACGGTGATCGAAGGCATCGCTTTCCAGACCAACATCCTGTCGTTGAACGCCGCGGTCGAAGCGGCCCGGGCCGGCGAACAGGGGCGCGGGTTCGCGGTCGTGGCGGGCGAAGTGCGCTCGCTGGCCCAGCGCAGTGCCGCGGCATCGCGTGAAATCAAGGAACTGATCACGGATTCGCTCAGGCGCGTCGACACCGGCGCACGGCAGGTCGATCGCGCGACGGGGACGATGACGGAAATACTGGCGTCGGTGCGACGGGTCGACGTACTGATGAGCGAGATTACCGCCGCGTCCGACGAGCAGTCGCGAGGCATCGAGCAAGTCAATCAGGCCGTCGCGCAGATGGATCAGGTGACGCAGCAGAATGCCGCGCTGGTGCAGCAGGCATCGGCTGCTGCGGCGGCGCTGAAAGCGCAGGCGGGGCAGCTGGAAGCGACGATCGCGGTATTCCGGATCGATGCCGCCTGCGCCTGATTCGACGCCGGGGCATCCGGTCGCGAAGGACGCACCGTGTCGGGATCGTTCCTGCTCCGCGCGCGGTGGCCATGCTCCGACAGCCGGGCATCGAACTGTCGGTGCCGCGTTTCGGCACGGTGCGATTCATCGGGGCGGCACGTGATTCGCCCGCCGTCCGGCAGGCCGCGACAGCGGATCTCGATCGCGCCGGGCCGCCGCATCGTGCACGACAGCGATTGTTGACGACGCTGGAAAGGTCCAATCCAGAAGTGGTAATAGGTGCCGCGAATATGGCCGATTATTCTCCCGTTCGCAGTAATGGCGTCCGTCCACGAATACTGTCGGACTGCTTACAAAATCAATGGCTCAGGGAGGCCTTTCATGAGACGCACCGTTGTCACCGGTTGTATCGGCGCCGCTTTCACCATGTCGGCATCGTGCGCGTTCGCGCAGAGTTCGGTTACGTTGTATGGCCTCGTCGATACGGCGATCCGTTATCAGACCAATGCCGGCCCTGACGGCAAGGACCTGATCGGAATGACGGTCGGCCCGGAAACGCACAGCCGCTGGGGCTTGCGCGGCAGCGAGGATCTCGGCGGCGGGCTGTCGGCGATCTTCCGTCTCGAGAACGGTTTCGAGCTGGGCGATGGCAAGCTGCACGTCGCGAACACGCTGTTCAGCCGGCAGGCCTACGTGGGCCTGTCGAGCGGCCGATACGGCACGCTGACGTTCGGCAACCAGTACGCGCCGCTGTACGACACGATGGGCGACGTATTCGATCCGATGACCGTCGGCGACTACTGGCAAGACAGCTGGGCGTACAACGGCATTGGCAACTACCTGACGGTGCCGAACTCGGTGAAGTACGCATTCACGTACAACGGGTTCAGCGTCGATGCGATCTACGGCTTCGGCAATCATGCCGGTGCGATGGGCCTCGACAGCACGTACGGCGCCGAGCTCACCTACGCGCAAGGGCCCGCGTCGATCAACGCAGGCTTCCAGCAGACCTCGGTGTCGTCCGTGAACGGCAGTGCGACCAACGGCGCGAAGGTGAACTTTCTGCACGTGAGCGGCGCGTATCAGGTGACGCCCTCCGTCCGCCTGCTGGCCGGCTGGCTGCACGGCCAGGACAAGACAGGCACGACCGACTTCAACATGCAGCAGGCCGGCGCACCGGCGTTGAGCGGCGGGAGCCCGAACCGCATCGACGACACGTTCTACGTCGGCGCCAACTGGCAGGCCACCGCGCCGCTGCTGATCACGGTGGCCGGCTATTACGGCCACGCACGCAACGCGGAGCGGCTCGACGGCACGCTCGGCTCGGGGATCAACTACTCGGCGACCGTGCTGGCCGAGTATGCGCTGTCCAAGCATACGGAGGTCTACGGCACGGTCGATTTCTCGCGCGGCAACGGTGCGTTCGCGGCCGACTATCCGGGTGCCACCAACCGGCTCACCGGCAAGGTCGACCAGATCGGCAGGACCAACAACGTCGGGGCTGCCGTCGGCCTGCGCCAGATGTTCTGACGGCACTGCGCACCGCGCGGCGAGCGTTTCTGCTGGAAGATTCAGAACCGCACGACCTGCTTCTGCTCGACGTTGAAGCCGTCGCGCAGCACGCTCGCCGAATCCGCGAAGTAGCGGCGGGTTTCCGCTAGCAGGTCGGTGTTGCCGCGCCGGCAGAACACGACCCCCGATCCTTCCTCGGTCAGCAGTTCGTCGATCAGCGATTCGGGTTGCCCGATATCGGCGAGATGGACGTTCTGCACGCCGTGCGCGAGCGCATCGAGCGCGTCCCGCACGCAAGGCGCTGCGGTTGCGGCCGGATGCTCGGCCAGCCATTGCTCGAGTTCCGTGATGCCATAGAGCCCGGCGAGCTCGCCGAGTTCGCGCAGCAGCGTGCCGTCGACCATCATCACCAGCGTCACGGCGCCCGTGCGCTGCGCGAAGAGGCTGCCGAGCCGTTCCGCGCGCAGCAGGTGATCATGGCCTGCATCGTCCGGGGCGACCGGCATCACGACGGGCACGAGCCCGTTCTCGAGAAACGCGTTCAGCGCTGTGCCGTCGAAGCGGGCGACTGCGCTCGTGTCAGTGCGGTCGGAACGGGCGCTCGCCACCAGCAGGCCGCCGTCGTGGCCGTCGATGCCGATCGCCTTGGCGCCGTGACTGCCGATCAGGCGCACCAGTTCATGATTGACGCCCGCCATCGCCGCATGAACGGCGTGGATCGATTGCGTACGGGATGCGGCCGGCACGCCCTGCACGACGATCGGGCGAACACCGGTGAGTGCGAGCAGCGCGACGTCCTGCGCGAATGCGTGGCGGGCGCGTGCGTCGCTCGCGGCGCCGCCTTCGACGATGACGACGGTCTGCCCGTGCAGGGCCTGCATGAACGGCAGCGAGCGCGCCAGGCCGGCCACGCGATGCGACGTAAGGGTGGAGCTTTCAGGGGCTGGGAACATGGGAATTCGAATGGATGAAGGGAGTGCCTGACGCCGCACGGTGCGGCGTCAATGCGTGCGTTGCATCAGCCGGTGAATCTCGTCGGGCGTCAGCGCGTCGCGCGACGCTTGCCGGAACGGGCGATCGCTGAAACACCGCGCCGCGTCGGCGAGCAGTTCGAGGTGCGCGCGATCGTCCGTTTTCGGCAGGGCGAGCACGATGAATTCGCGCACGGGCTTGCGGTCCGGCGCGTTGAACGCGAACGGGTACAGTGCGCGCACGAACAGCGCGACGGCCGAGCCGAGCCCGTCGATGCGCGCATGCGGAATCGCGACGCCCTGCCCGAGGCCGGTCGAGCCCAGCTGTTCGCGCCTGATCAGTTCGGCCCTGATGTGCTCCGCCGGCATACCGCTGCCGCGCTCGATGTATCGCGCGGCGAGGTCGAACAACTGGATCGCGCTTTCGACCGGCACGTCGAGCAGGATGTTGTGCGGCGGGCACGCGTCGGCCAGCCGGATCGCGGCAGGCGTGGCGACGCGGCGGCGGGGAAGGTCGGGGTGGCCGCCGATGGCGGCCTGCTGCGTTTGCATGCGGATCTCTCCGTGTCGGGATGACAGGGAAATCCTAGACAAAAGCGCGTAAAGACGGTGTCAGAGACGCGGGGGCGCCGCATTAAAATTTCGTATCGATTGCGACGGCGTCCGCCGCGTGTCCGACAAGGACATCGTCAGGTACCCGACAGCACGAACGGCAACGTCGTGAGCAGGAACACCGAAATGCCGACGACCGGCGCACCGAACGCGATCGCCGCAAATGCCACCGCGGCGCTCGTCAGCACCAGCGTCCTCGAGCGCACGCGGTGGCGGCCGAGTGCCGTTGCGCGATCGTCGCGGGCGGCATCGGGTCGTGTGCCGATCACGTGTTTCCAGAACGTCAGGCCAAGCATGATTGCTCCTTGATGAAAGGCGACCGGAAAGGCGCGCGCTGCGCGCGTCAGCAACGCTTGAGCTTCAGCACGCGCGAGATCTGCCCGGGCGTGAAGCCGCTGTTGCGCACGTAGGGTGCGCAGTCGAGCGGTGCGGTGAGCGATTCGCTGACGACGTACCGGCCGACGAAGCGGTATGCGTCGGTTGCCATGCGGATGAACACCGGAATCGCATCGCGTTGCGCGGCGAGCGTCCTGCCGGCCGCGCGCGCGGATGCACTGCCGTCGCAGAGGATCACGTCGGGTGCGTGCGGGTTGAGGTCCGTGCGCAGGCAGGCGGCCACGACCTTGCCGTTCTTCGTCGGCAGGAATGCCTGTTTGCTGCCACCGCACGCGGTATGGATGAATTCGCGGGTGTACTGCTTGTCGATCTCGAACATGATCGGGCTCCGGTATCGGGAACTTCCGTGGGTTAAATTAGGTATGCAAAGCAATAAGGCTGGATCGGCATGCGGGGTGCCAGGCATGCCAATCGACCGTTGCCGGGGTGGCGGATCGGCGGCGCGTCGTGATGCGGGAATTTCCGTGCGAACACGTTCGCATCGCACGACGCGCGATCAACGCATCGACGTCGTGTTCAAGCGTGCACGGGAATGACTGCGGCGCGCACCGTCCGCCTGCGGGCAGGACGGTGGCTCGGGAAAAGAGAGACGCAGGCGTCCTGCCTGTCAGGCAGAAAAGCAACTCGGAGGGCGAGGACTTCGGATGCGCATGGTGCGTACTCGGTGATGGATCGATTGCGAACACATTCTAGTGAACGCATGCGCGGGCGCAAGTAAAAAGGTCGTAAAGGTTGCGTGGCCGGTGCGTGTTACGTGCACTGCCAGAGATGCGCGCTGGTGCGGCACGGCGCGCACCAGAACGTGTAGTTCGCGCCGCCGCTGCCCCACAGCCATTCGCCGCCGTCCGTTTGCGGAAAGTGGGAGTCGAGTTGCATGACGAATGACATCTTGCGGCCGCAATCCGGACAGTCGGGATACCACGCCGACTGTACCCACGACGGTGCGCCGCCGACACGGCTCAGGTTCTGCCTGTCGTTCGATTCGCCCCATTCCTGCCGCGTCCAGCGTGCCGGCGCGGCGAAGAGTGCAACGTCTGCTTCCACGAACGCGGCCGCCGGATACTCGGGCTGGATCGCGATGTCGCGTTGCTGGGACGGGTGCGCGCAGGCGTTGCCTGCGTCGTCGTGCCGGTGGAACAGCGGGCCGTCGCTCTCCCAGCCGACGCACGACAGGCAGGTGTCGAACGATACCGGCGTCGCGCTGTCGATGCCGGCTGCCGCGGGTTGCGGTAGCGTCAGCAACCGATGCAGCGGCTCGTGACACAGGCCGCATCGATGCGTCGACACGCCGCCGAAGCGCGCGCCAGATCGATGCGAATCGCGTGCGTGCCAGGTCGGGTGATGCGCGTCAATCTCGCGTTTCCACTTCGGCATCTCGCGGAGCCTCGGCGCACGCAGCGTCGGGCCGAAGTCGATGTGTAGCGGCGACTCGCCATGCAGCGCGCGCAACGTGTCGTATTCCTGCGCATAGCCGGCAGACATAAGCCAGTTGGCGCACTTGCCCGGATCGTCGGAAAACAGCCACGCCGCCGCGTCGCGAACGGCCGCGGGGTGTCGCGAATGAAGCAGCGCGATGGCGCGTTCGCGCGCCGCGTCGTCGCCGGAGGGGGGCTCGGCAAGCCGGCCGCGCCATGCATCGACCGTCGCCGGATCGAGCATCCGCCACGCGTTTTCCTCGTAGTACACGCGCGGCGACCGCTTCGTGGTGGCGATGTCGAGGAACACGTCCCAGTGATCGGAAAATACCTGCGGCGTCTGCATCACCACGCTCGACAACACGCTCGCGAGCCGCTCGTTCCACGCGCCGTTGCGGACGTCTTGCCACGCTTCGGCCGCAATCTGCGCGAAAGCGAGGTCGTCCATCAGGTCGAGTGCGGCATCGAGGAACGTCGCATGCGACAGATCGCGATCGAACGATGCGATCACGAGGTCGGCGAGCGCGGCCGGACTGTCGCGTCGCAGCGCCAGCATCTGCGACATCGGATCGTTGCCTCTCCAGCCGAGGCGTTCGTAGTCGTCGAGAATGGTTTGTACGGTCGGCATGGCGTGGACGGCGGCGCGGCGGACGGGCGTTCATCTTACCCGAGCGTGCCGGCACGCCGCCCGTTTTCGCCAGTCACATGCAAAAAACGCGTGACGACTTTCGTCGCCACGCGTTGCCTGCGTTTTGCTGTGCGTGCCAGTCGCGCATGCCGGCGAACCGGCACACGCGACACGCCGTCAGAAATCGAACCCCGGCCCGCCCGCGCCCGGGCCGCCCGGCGCAGCCGCCGGCGCCGCATCCTTCGGCGCTTCGAAGACGGTTGCATCGGTCGTCAGCAGCAGCCCCGCGACCGACGCCGCGTTCTGCAGCGCCGTGCGCGTGACCTTGGTCGGATCGAGCACGCCCGATTCGACGAGGTCGCCGTATTCGCCGGTCTGCGCGTTGTACCCGAAGTTGCCCGAGCCTTCAGCCACCTTCGCGACGACGACGCTCGCTTCCTCGCCCGCGTTCGTGACGATCTGGCGCAGCGGTTCCTCGAGCGCGCGCAGCACGATCTTGATGCCCGCGTTCTGGTCGGCGTTCACGCCCTGCAGTTCGCGGATCGCCTGCCGCACGCGGATCAGCGCGACGCCGCCGCCCGGCACGATGCCTTCCTCGACGGCCGCGCGCGTGGCGTGCAGCGCGTCGTCGACGCGGTCCTTCTTCTCCTTCACCTCGATCTCGGTGGCCCCGCCGACCTTGATCACTGCAACGCCGCCCGCGAGCTTCGCGACGCGTTCCTGCAGCTTTTCACGGTCGTAGTCCGACGTCGCTTCCTCGATCTGCACGCGGATCTGCTTCACGCGCGCCTCGATGTTCTTCGCATCGCCCGCGCCGTCGATCACCGTCGTGTTTTCCTTGCCGACCTCGATGCGTTTCGCCTGGCCGAGTTCCGCCAGCGTCGCCTTCTCGAGCGTCAGGCCAGTTTCCTCGGCGATCACCTGGCCGCCGGTCAGGATCGCGATGTCTTCGAGCAGCGCCTTGCGGCGGTCGCCGAAGCCCGGCGCCTTCACGGCCACCGTCTTCAGGATGCCGCGGATGTTGTTGACGACCAGCGTCGCGAGCGCTTCGCCTTCGACGTCTTCCGCGATGATCAGCAGCGGCCGGCCCGATTTCGCGACCTGTTCGAGCACCGGCAGCAGGTCGCGGATGTTCGAGATCTTCTTGTCGTGCAGCAGGATGTACGGGCTTTCGATCTCGGCGATCTGCTTGTCGGGATTGTTGATGAAATACGGCGACAGGTAGCCGCGATCGAACTGCAGCCCTTCGACGACATCGAGCTCGTCCGCGAGCGACTTGCCGTCCTCGACGGTGATCACGCCTTCCTTGCCGACGCGGTCGATCGCTTCCGCGATGCGCTGGCCGATCGATTCCTCGCCGTTCGCGGAGATCGTCGCGACCTGCGCGATTTCCTTGCTCGTGGTGGTCGGACGGCTGATCTTCTTCAGCTCGTCGACGGCCGCCGCGACGGCCTTGTCGATGCCGCGCTTCAGGTCGAGCGGATTGAGCCCGGCCGCAACGTACTTCTGGCCTTCGCGGACGATCGCCTGCGCCAGCACGGTGGCCGTCGTGGTGCCGTCGCCTGCCGCATCGCTGGTGCGCGACGCGACTTCCTTCACGAGCTGCGCGCCGATGTTCTGCAGCTTGTCCGCGAGTTCGATTTCCTTCGCGACCGACACGCCGTCCTTCGTGACGACCGGCGCGCCGAAGCTGCGTTCGAGCACGACGTTGCGGCCCTTCGGCCCGAGCGTGACCTTTACCGCGTTCGCGAGAATGTTCACGCCTTCGGTCAGCCTGGCCCGTGCGACGTCGCTGAAAATGATTTCCTTCGCTGCCATGATTGCGCTCCGTTACTGGTTGACGACTGCGACGATGTCTTCCTCGCGCAGCACGAGAAACTCGGTGCCGTCGAGCTTGACGGCCTGGCCCGCGTACTTGCCGAACAGCACGCGCTCGCCGACCTGCAGGTCGGGCACGATGCGCTGGCCGTCCGCATCCTTGCGGCCGGGGCCAACGGCGATCACTTCACCCTGGTCGGGTTTTTCCGCGGCGCTGTCGGGGATCACGATGCCCGACGCGGTGGTGGTTTCCTGGTCGAGTCGCTTCACGATTACGCGGTCGTGCAAGGGGCGTAGGCTCATAGGTTCGTCCTGTGCTGTTCTGTCGAGATTGGCTGGCACTCTTTGGAAGAGAGTGCTGACGAGTATAAAAATGCGCGGCGGCGCGATCCAATAACGGATTCGGAAATGCATTCGCGCCGGCGTGCAAAGCGCGCGGCGCGCGTTACCGCGACACGGCCTGCTGCGCGGCGGGCGTGCAGACCGGGTGGATCGTCTCGCCGGCAAGCACGCGCTTCACGAACGGAATCGAATCGGCGAGCGACGCGTTCACGGTGCCGTTGTGTTCGCGGCCCGCATACAGGTGCGCCTCGACGGTCGTGCCCGCCGCGCACGCGTCCTTCGCGAGCGCGAGTTCGAGCGGCGCGAGCCCGTCGTCCGCGCCCGCGCCGATGAAGACGGGTGTCGCGATCTTCAGCGTCGGGTACGTCAGGTACGCGTCCCACCACGCTTTCAGCCGGGCATCGCCGCCGGGCTTCACGGTGTTCGCATGCGTGAGGTGCGCGAGCGCCGCATCGTCCTCGAGCGACGCGAGGCAACCGATGCGCGCCTGTTCGAGGATCGGCAACGCCTGGTCGGTCAGCACTTCGTCCGCGCGCAGCGACGGGTCGGTCTGCTGGGCGGAGAGCACCGAGTAGAACTGGTACGCGAGTGTCGGATCGACGCGCTCGGGGTCGCGCCGGTAGGCACTGTCGAACTTCGGCAGCGACGCGAGCGTGGCGGGCGATGCGTTGTAGATCGTGCCGGTGGCGACGGTCGCGCGGATCGCGAGTTCCGGCGCATACGCGGGCGCGTAGCCGGCCGCCGCGAATACGGCCGAGCCGCCTTGCGACTGGCCGACGAGCACGACCTCGTTCGCGAGCCCCGGCACGCCGCCGAGCACCGCGCGCACGCTGTCGAGCAGCGTGTAGCTGTTCGAGCGGTTGTTGAGCTGCGGATTCGGGCCCGGCGTGCCGAGCCCCTGATAGTCGGTCGCGACGACGGCGAACCCCTGCTGAAGCCACGCGTTAAGGTAGCGCACGTCGCGATACGAGCGGCCGAACCACGACGGCGCGCAGATGTCGGCCATCCCGAACGTGCCGTGCGCCCACGCGACGATCGGCCAGCCGCCGGCGGGCGGCGTGCCGCGCGGCACGAACAGCGCACCCGACACGGCGATCGGCGTGTGACCGCCGACACCGTCGGTCGACGCGTAGAGGATCCGCAACTGGCGCGCTGCGCTCGCGAGCCCGAGCGTCGCGGGCAGCGGCTCGGTGCGCAGCAGCGCGCCGGGCGTCGCCGGAATGTCGCGGTCCCACGTATAGAACGCGGACACGCGGCCGTCGCCCTGCAGCGGGTCGGGCGCGGGAACACGGCCGGGCGAAGCCGCGTGCGAGAGGAAGGACGATACGGCGAGCGCCGAAGCCAGCAGTGCGCGCGCGGCCCAGCCGCGCAGGGGGAGAAGCGTCATGGTCGGATGGAGGTCGATGAGATCGGATCGGAAGCGCCGGACGGTGCATGGCGCGGGCCGACCACGACGCAAGTTTCGAACCAGCGCACCCGTTGCGTGTGCGGCGCGCCGCGCGACGGGCCGTTGCGTCGTACCGCGTGCGCCGCGCGCATGCGCCGGCTGCGCGTCGCGCAGCAATTCGGGCCGGCGGGCTGTTGCTCCCGCAACAAAGGCGGGTGCATGGATCGTGCCGCGTGCGTCGTGCATGACAGGCCCGCACCGCGGCGCGGGCGTTCGATGCGTGCGCGCCCGGCTGGCACGATTGCTGCTGATCCGGTCGGCGTGAGTCGCGACGTTGCGTTGCGATCCTTTCCGTCCACCCGATCAAGGAAACCGTCCTCATGTCCGTCACCCCAACCATCGACAGCGGCGAACTCGTGGCATTCGTCGAGCGCGCCACGCGCGAATTCACGCAGGCTGCACGCGTGCTGAAGGACACGCGCACGCTGTCCGCGACCAACACGTTCCAGGCGTTCGAGCGCGTGCCGGGCACCGAGCTCGTCGTCGCGCTGTCGGCGCCGAGCCCGTGGGCCGCGTCGCAGGAGATCCAGCCGGTCGTCGTGACGTTCGACGGCGACGTGCTGCATGGCGACGCACGCGCGGGCGGCAACGGGCCGCGTTATGCGGACGTGTTCCGCGAGGCGCCGGACGTCGGTGTCGTGATCCACGTGCACGGCCCGTATCTCGGCGCATGGGCGAGCGCGCATCGCCCGCTGCCGATCCGCTATGCGCCGGCCGCGCGCTACACGCGCGCCCGCGAGATTCCGGTGTACGTCGATCGTCGTCCCGGCGAGCCGCGTTTCATCGTCGACACGATCCGCCGCGACCCCGAGGTACCGGCGATCATCGAGGCGAACGGCGGCGCAACCTTCTGGGGAAAATCGATCCTCGACGTGTCGAAGTACATCCTGATCCTCGAGGAAGCCGCGTATTTCCAGGCGCTCGCGGAGCCGCTCGGCGGCTCGCTCGAGTTCGGGCCGGGCGCGCTCGAGCAGCAATGGAAGATGACCGGTCTCGCGTGACATCGCGTGAGCTCGCGCGGCGGCCGGCGCAATCCGGCCGCCGTCATACCGATAGCTCGATGAATTGGTTCATCCCCGGCGCGCGCCTTGCTATCGTCGAACCTTCCCCGTTCAATACGCCGGTCGTGCCATGGCCATCTTCAGTTTGCCGGACCCGAATTCGCATGCGATCACGATCCGTGCGAAGGCGCTGACGTTCGACGATCCCAAATCGCGGGTGCTGCTCGAGCGCATCCAGCTCGTCGCGCCGAGCGACGCGACCGTGCTCGTCACCGGCGAGAGCGGCACCGGCAAGGAGCTGATCGCGCGCCTCGTGCACTCGCTGAGCGAGCGCCATGACGGCCCGTTCGTGGCGGTCAACTGCGGCGCATTCTCCGAGACGCTGATCGAAAGCGAGCTGTTCGGCCACGAACGCGGCGCGTTTACCGGCGCGATCAACAGCCAGCCCGGCTGGTTCGAATCCGCGAATCGCGGCACGCTGTTCCTGGACGAGGTGGGCGACCTGCCGCTGTCCGCGCAGGTCAAGCTGCTGCGTGTGCTGCAGGAGCGCGAGGTGACGCCGGTCGGCTCGCGCAAGACCGTGAAGATCGATGTGCGGCTCGTCGCGGCGACCAACGTGAATCTCGAAGCCGCGGTGCGCGCCGGCAATTTCCGCGAGGATCTTTACTACCGGCTCAACGTCGTGAAGCTGAGCCTGCTGCCGCTGCGCGAGCGCCTCGGCGACATCGCGCCGCTGATCGAACACTTCATCGACACCTATGCGAAGCGGCTGCGCGTCGCCGCGCCGACGCTCACGGACGCCGCGCGCGCACGGCTGCACGCGCATGCGTGGCCGGGCAATATCCGCGAACTCGAGAACGTGATCCACCACGCGGTGCTGATCTGTGCGGGTGGCGCGATCGATGTGGGCGACCTGCAGTTCTCCGCGCTGTCGCTCGCGCCCGATGCCGACGACCCGCGCGCCCCGGCGGCGGCACCGCCGCGCCGTGCGCGCGACGTGGCCGAGGCGACCGACGCGCTGCGCCATGCGGTGATCGAGCTGCTGGATCTCGGCACGCCGTCGCTCTGGCAGCACATCGAGGACACCGTCTACCGCAGCGTGTTCGAGTACAGCGAGCACAACCAGCTGCGCATGTCGCGCCTGCTCGACCAGTCGCGCAACATCGTGCGTGCGCGGCTCGCGCAGCTCGGCATCCTGAAGCCGCGCGACGCGGGTGACGGAGGAGACGCCGACGCGCGGCTGCGCCGTCAGGCGTGATCGCGCCAGCGCAGCGCGCGCTGCGCGATCCGCTCGCATAGCGCACTCATGCCGACGGCGAGCGCCGTCACCCCCAGAACGCAGACCAGCAGCACGTCGGCGCGCGCGCCGGCCTGCGCGTTCTGCATCAGGCTGCCGACCCCCGCGCCCGCGTTGAACAGCAGCTCGCTGCTGGTCGCGGTGATCCACGCGAACGGCACGGCTTGCAGCACGCCCGCGAACAGTTCGGGCAGCGCGCCGGGAATCAGCACGTCGCGCCACAGGCCGATGCGCGTCAGGCGATACGACTGCGCGAGTTCGACGTAGCGCGGATCGACGCGGCGCAGCCCGTCGAAGCTGGCGGTGGTCATCGGGTAGAACGCGGCGAGCGCGATGATGAGCACCTTCGCGAATTCGCCGGTGCCGGCCCACAGGCTCAGCAGCGGAATCAGCCCGAGCAGCGGCACGTAGCGCAGTGCCTGGAACGCCGGCTCGCCGAGCTTGCGCGCGAGCGTCGAGCGTGCCATCGCCGCGCCGAATACAAGCCCGAACGCGACGCCGAACCCCAACCCGAGCGTCGTGCGGCGCAGGCTCGCGCCGAGATCGGTCGCGAGTTCGCCGCTGCGGGCGAGTTCGACCAGCGCTGCGCCCACCTGCTGCAATGGCACGAACGCGTATTGATGGGCCGCGTCGCCGGACGATGCGAACTGCCATGCGGCCACGAGCAGGGCCGGCACGACGAGGCCGCGCGCGCGGCGGCGCAGCGGGGCGAGCGAGAGAGAGCGTATGGCGAGCGTCATTTCGAAGCGTATCCAGTCAGGTCAGTGCGACGGCGCTTGCCAGCGCAATGCGTAGCGTTGCACGAGCGCGATCGACCGGTCGATCGCGAAGCCGATCAGCCCGATCACCGCGACGTCGATGAGCACGACGTCGAGCCGCAGCATCTGCCGCGCGAGTTCCATCATCTGGCCGATCCCGCTGTCGGCGCTGAGCAGCTCGACCGCGACGAGCGCGAGCCACGCGCGCGCAAGCGCGATCCGCACGCCGGTCAGCAGCGGCGGCAGCGCGGCCGGCAGCAGCACGTCGCGCAGCAGCGCGAAGCGGCCGAGCCCGTAGTGACGCGCCATCTCGACGAGGTCGCGCGGCGCGTCGTGCACGCCCGTGTACGCGGCCAGCGCGACCGGGAAGAACACGGCCTTGCCGACGACGACGAGCTTCAGCGGCTCGTCGACGCCGATCAGCAGGATCAGCAGCGGAATCAGCGTGAGCGTCGGCACCTGCCGCAGCAGGTCGAACGTCGGCCGCAGGTAGTCGGAGAACAGCCGGCTGCGCGCCATCAGGATGCCGAACGCGGCTCCGCCCGCCGCGCCGATCGCGAACCCGAGCGCGAGGCGATGCAGCGTGATCAGCAGGTTGTCGCGCAGTTCGCCGGTGTCGAGCAGGGTGCGCAGCGTCGCCGCGAGTCGTCCGGGCGGCACGACGAGCTGCGGCGGGAACCAGCGCAACGTGCTCGCGAGCCACCACAACGTGGCGAACGCGACGGGCGTGGCCCACCACAGCGCGAGCCCGCCGAGCCGCGCGACGCCAGGCAG
Source organism: Burkholderia sp. COPS (assembly GCF_019425585.1). Taxonomy (NCBI): domain Bacteria; kingdom Pseudomonadati; phylum Pseudomonadota; class Betaproteobacteria; order Burkholderiales; family Burkholderiaceae; genus Burkholderia; species Burkholderia sp. COPS. Next base: position 231,255 of record NZ_WIXR01000012.1, read on the forward strand.
ACGGATCGCGTGTGCGCCGTTCGACGCGAGGGCGTGCATCGGCATCAGCGGCTCGCGACGCGCGCCGTGTCTGCGCGCCAGTAGCCGTCGAGGCCGAGCTGCTTGAGCGCGGTCGCGACGAACGTCGGCGCGAGCAGCGCGTTCACGTCGACCGGCGCGGACGTCAGGCCGGCCTGGCGGCTGTACGCGACCACGTCGCGGTAGTGACCGGTCAGCGCGGGCGTGAAGAGCGGCGTCCATTGCTCCTTCCACGGCGTTGATTCGTCCGCGTATTCGCGGCGCACGACGCTTTCCGGCTGGCCGGACGCGCTCAGGATCTTCACGTACGCATCGCGGTTCTGCGGCTGTGAGATCCAGTGCGCGGCACGCACGTAGGCGGTCGCGACGAGCTGCGTGATGTCGGGGTAGCGCCGCACGAAATCGTCGGATGCCCACAGTTCCGCGCGCATCTTCCAGTCGTCGGGCGCGGTCTTGGTCGACCAGATGATCTTGCCGACGTTCTTGTCGACGAGCGAATACGCGTCGGACAGCGTGAAGAAACCGTCGACGCGGCCGGCCGCGACCGCTGCCGCACCGGCCTGCGGGTCGAGGTTGTAGATCCTGAAGTCGGACAGCTTCAGCCCGTTCTCGGCGAGCAGCTTGCTGAACGTGACTTCCCACGGCCGGCCGCGATTGAGCGCGATGCGCTTGCCTTTCAGGTCGACGATCGACTTCGCGCTCGAGCCGGCCGGCACGACGAGATACGTATTGCTGCCGACCCCGCCCGGCACGATCAGGCGCGTATGCGTGCCCGACGCGTTGACGACGACCGACGGCAGGTCGCCGTAGCCCGCGAAGTCGATGCTGCCGTTCGTGAACGCCTCGTTGACGAGCGTGCCGACCGCCGCGGTCGACACCGGTACCCATTGCAGCTTCACGTGCCGCGCGGCGAGCGCCTTCTCGAGCGACTTGTCGGCGTCGATCAGCGCGGAGGCGCCCGCGTATTGCGTCTTGCCGCCGCCCGAATAGGCGACGACCGCGATTCGCACCACCTTGGGCGCATCGTCCGCGTGCGCGGCCGGTGCGGCGAGCGATGCCGCGGCAAGCGGCAGCGCGGCGAACAGCGCACGCAGCGGGCGGCGCAGCGAAGCGAGGGAGAGCATGTGTTTCATGATGGTCGGGATCAGTGGGCGGAAAAGAGGCTCACGCGCGTTTCTGCCGCGACGGCCGCAGCACGTCGGCGAGCGGGCGCGGGTCGATCCAGTCGGCGACATCGAAGTCGGCTTCCAGAAAACCCCGGTCGTGCAGGAATGTCTTGAAGTCGTCGAGCGCGGCGACGGATTCGTCGTCGAGGTTGACGCCGAGGTGCCGGTGCAGCTGGTTGCCGTACGCGGCGCGGACCCAGTCGATCGACGACGCGGTTTCGCCGGCCACGTAGTGCGCGGTTTCGTCGGGATGCGTGCCGGCCCATTCGCCGGCCGCGACCACGAGCTTCAGGAAGCCGGCGACGATGTCGGGATGGTTCGCGAGCACGTCCGCGTTGACGGTCAGCGGGCGCGGCGTGCCGTTGTTGTTGCGGATCGAGCGCTCCGGATGAAAGCCGATGTCGATCACGACGTGCGCGCCGATCAGCTGCGCGATCTCGAGGCCGGTCGAGCCCTTCACGTAGATCGCGTCGACCTCGCCGCGCAGCAGCGCGCCGGCTTCGGCCGCGTACAGCGCACGGCTCGAGAAGCCGTGCGGCGACGCGAACAGGTCTGCCGCGCGCGCCGGCCCGACGGCCTGCAGCGTGCGCGCACGCACGTCGACGAGTTCGACGTCGGCGGTGGTCAGCCCGTCGAGGCTCAGCGCGTTGACGAAGCCGCGCAGCGCCGACGCGCGAAAGATGTCGATGCGGTCGTCGGGGCGGCTCGGGATCGCGACGCGGCGCCCGCGCAACGCCTTCACGGAGCGGATGCCCGACTCGGGCCGCGCGAGGATCAACTGCGATTCGTCGACCCACGACAGCCCGATCACGCGTGTGTTCGCGCCGTTCGAGCGCGCCCACATCGCGGGGATGCTGCCGCCCTGGCGAAACGACTGCGCCAGCGTGTGGTCGCTGATCGACGACACGTCGTGCCGCGTGGCACCGCGCGGCGAGCGGATCGCGACGCCGTCGGCCGACGTCTCGCCGTTGAGCCAGCCGAGATGCACGGCGATGCCGAGCGGCGTCGGCACGGGCGATCGGGCGTACCAGAACGTCTGCTGCTTGTCCGATGACGAATCGGGCCTGTCTGTCATGTGTGAGATTCCCTCTCTGCGTAAGCATGGTCGAAGCGCGGTCGCGCGCGGTGCCGCTCGGTGTCGGTGCGCACGCGCGGGCCGGTCAGCGTTGCAAGTTCCGGGCCAGTGAACGGAAACGGCGCGGCCGCACGCGGTGCGGGCGTCGCGCGGAAAGGCCGATGCGTGTGTCGATGCGTGGCCTGTTGCGCCAGCAACAGTCGCGTGGGCCGCTGTTGCGCGCGCAGCAGCGGTGCGGCCGATGCAGCAGCACGGCACGGGCCTGTCGCGACCGTGCCGGCCACGGCCGGGCGGGGGCGATCCGGTTGCCGTCGGCGCTTGGCGTGCAAGGCGCCGCGCAGGTTTGCAGGCGGCCGCGCAGGTGCCGCGTCGGGCAGGTTGGCACACCGCGTGCTTTACAGCGCAGCACACGGGCGGCACGGCGATGCCGCACGCAATCCGAATGGCCCGACCAGGAGAACCCCGATGGCTGTTGAATTTCTGTGGCGCCTGCCGATGCATGGCGACGGCAGGCGCGCACACGACCTGCATACACGCGGCGAATGGAACCGCCAGCGCGCGTCGCGCGTCGCGCCGAAAGTCGACGACGACGAATTCGGCTACATCGACTATCTGTCGCAGGTCGCGCGCGCGGCCGATATCGCCGGCTTCCACGGCGCGCTGATCCCGATCTTCCGCTTCACGGAGGAGCCGTGGGTCGTGGCGGCCGCGCTGGCGCGCGAGACGCGCCGGCTGCGGCTCCTGATCGCGCTGCAGCCGCATTTCGTGCATCCCGTCTACGCGGCGCAGATGGCCGCGAGCCTGCAGCGGATCAGCCGTGGCCGCGTGGAGTGGAACGTCGTCACGGGCGGCGGCGGCCCCGACCAGCGCGCGTACGGCGACTTCATCGACCACGACAGCCGTTATGCGCGCACGGACGAGTTCCTCGACGTCGTGAAGGGTGTCGCGGCCGGTGAGCCGTTCACGTTCGACGGACGCTTTTACCGCGTCGAAGGCGGCGGCCTGCTGCCGCCGCTGAGCGGCCAGAAACCGCCGCGCATCTACCTGGCCGGCGCGAGCGATGCCGCGCTCGCGGTCGCCGCGAAGCATGGCGACGTGCACCTGAGCTGGGGCGAGCCGCTCGCGAAACAGAAGGAGGTGATCGATGCGGCCCGCCGCGCGCTCGATCGCCAGAACGCCGAGCGCGACCTGCGCTTCGGCATGCGCATCGACATCCTGGCACGCGAGACCGAGGCGCAGGCGTGGGCCGAGTTGCGGCAGATGTTCGCGACGGTGGGCGACGCGACGCGCAACGGCTTCGGCGGGCGCGGCGAGTCGTCGGAATCGGTCGGTGCGAAACGCCAGTTCGCGCTGCACCAGGGCAACACGCAGCACTTCGACGACCTGATCGTCGGCCCGAACCTGTGGGCCGGGATGTCGCAGATTCGCGGCGGCCCCGGCTGCGTGATCGTCGGCAGCCACGAGCAGGTGGCCGAGCGGCTCGCGGAATACGTCGACATCGGCGTGTCGACGTTCATCCTCGCGAGCAACCCGCATCTCGAGGAGGCGTACCGCGTGGGCGAGGAAGTGCTGCCGCTCGTCGACGGCGCGCTGAACGCGCGCGGCACGCAGGCGGCGCTGCGCGTGGCCGGCGCGTGAGTGCAACGGCATTCCCCCGCATTCCAACGACAAGGACATTCACCATGACGACACTCGCTGCGCAGGCCACGGCCCGCGACGCACTCTGGTACACGCGCTGCCCGGTGCCGACCGCGCTCGGCATCGCCGTGCACCGCGGCTGGTTCGACGAGGAGTTCGGGCCGGACGGCATCGCGCTGCATTCGCTGCAGGAAACGGCCGACGCCGGCAAGCGCGAATCGCACTTCGATCACAGCCTCCCGTCCTCGTTCCGGCAGGGCGGCAACATTCCGGCGCTGTGGGCGCGGGCACGCGGCGCCGATACGCGCGTGATCGGCCTGTCGTGGACCAACGAGTTCCAGGCGATCGTCACGCTGCCCGAGCGCGGCATCCGCACCGTGCGCGATCTGCGCGGCCGGCGGCTCGGGTTGCCGCGCCATCCGATCAGCATCGACTTCTGGCGCGCGGCCGCGCTGAAAGGCTTCCTGAGCGCGCTCGAACTGGAAGGGCTCGGGCACGGCGACGCGGAGTGGGTCGACCTGCCCGACGAACGCGAACGCCACACCGGGCCGGCATCGTTCACACGCGGTCCGCACGAGTACGGGATCGAGATCGCGGCGCTCGTGCGCGGCGAGGTCGACGCGGTGTTCGTGAAAGGCGTCGAAGGGCTCGAAACCGTGCACCTGATCGACGCGCAGGTGGTCATCGATCTCGGCGCGCACCCCGATCCGCTGGTGCGGATCGGCAACGGCACGCCGCGCACGCTGACCGTCGATCGCGCACTGATCGACGCGCGCCCCGATCTCGTCAGCCGCTTCCTGTCGGTCGTGGTGGGCGCGGGCGACTGGGCCGCGCGTCATCCGGCGGAGACGGTGGCCTATATCGGCCGCGAGACGCGTGCGTCCGACGAATGGGTGCGCTATGCGTACGGCGCGGACGTGCACCGCCATCTGGAGACGGGGCTCGCGCAGACGTCGATCGACGGGCTGGTCGCGTTCAAGGACTTCCTCGTCGAGTGGGGCTTTCTCGAACAGGATTTCGATGCGCGCGCATGGATCGACCCGGCGCCGTTCACGCGCATCGACCGGCAACGCCATGCGTGGGTCGCGTAGCGCGCCGCGGCGCGTCTTTGCAAGGAGTCGAGCATGACAGGTCTGACGATCGAATACGGCGTGCCGCCGGCGCGTCGGCATGCGGCGCGCGTGGCGCCGCGCACGGGCGCGGGTGTGGCCGCTGCGGTGGCTGCCGCATGGCCGCCGTCGGCTTCGCCTGCCGCACGGCCGGAGGCGCGCGCGGCGAAGCCGGGCCGGTGGCGCGTCACGGGTGCGATTGCACTCGCCGTAGCGGCACTGCATGCGGGCGTCGCGCTGCTGGCCGCGCGCGCGCCCGCCGCGCCGCCTGTACAGCCCGTGCAGCCGCCGCGGCCGCTGCCGATGACGGTCGAGCTGACGCGCCCGCCTGAACCGTTGCCGCAGGCCGCGCATCCGCCGCCACCGGTGCCGCCGAAGCCGCAGCCGCCGCTGAAGCAGGCGCCGACCCCGCCGAAGCCGCGTGCGGCCGTCGCGCATCCGGCGCCTGCGCCGGCTGCCGCGCAGCCTGTCACGCGCGAGGCGGCGCCGACGGCACCGGCCGCTGCCGCACAGGCCGCACCGTCTCCCGCACCCGCCGCGCCGGCAGCGCCCGTGCGTGAAACCGCGCCGATCGGCGACGCGGCCTACCTGCGCAACCCGGCGCCCGACTACCCGGCCTTTGCGCAGGACCAGGGCTGGGAAGGGCGCGTCGTGCTGCGTGTGCACGTGCTCGCGAACGGCACGCCCGATTCCGTCGACGTCCGCACGAGCAGCGGACGCCGCGTGCTCGACAACGCGGCGGTGGCCGCCGTGAAGCGCTGGACATTCGTGCCCGCGAAGCGCGGCGACGAAGCGGTCGACGGCTGGGTCAACGTGCCGATCGATTTCAAGCTGGGCTGACCGACCGGGCGGCCCGCCACATTTTTCAAGGAACTCACATCATGAACGGTATCCCGACCACCTTCATCGTCCAGGGTGCGCTCTGGCTGCTCGTCGCCTTCTCCGTCGTCACGTGGACGCTGATCGTCGTGAAGACGATCCAGAGCCTGCGTGCGAGCGCACGCAACCGTCGTTACACGCGCGCGTTCTGGGCCGCGAACAGTTTCCACGAGGCGGCCGCGCTCGACGGCGCCGACAGCCCCGTGGGCGAACTCGCCGCGACGGGCTTCGACGCGCTGCGCCGCGCCGACGACAGCAGCGCGCACGATCTCGAACACAGCTGGAGCCGCCACGACCTGCTCGAACGCCATCTGCGCCAGCAGATCCACAACGCGCGCCGGCGCGCGGAAGCGGGGCTCGCCGTGCTCGCGTCGATCGGCAGCACCGCGCCGTTCGTCGGCCTGTTCGGCACCGTGTTCGGCATCATCCACGCGCTGACCGCGATCACGCACAGTGCGTCGGCGAGCATCGATGTGGTCGCCGGGCCGATCGGCGAGGCGCTGGTCGCGACCGGGATCGGCATCGCGGTCGCGGTGCCGGCCGTGCTCGCGTACAACTTCTTCGTGCGCCGCGTGAAGGCCGCGTCGGCCGATCTCGATGCGTTCGCAACCGATTTCGTCACGCTCGCACAGAAGGCCGGTTTCCGCGTGCCGGCCGCCGCCACCGCGCCCGCGCCGGCACGCCGTGCCGACGGCGCTCGTCAGGAGGCGTTCGCATAATGGCCTTCTCGTCCTCTTCCGACAACGACGACGTGCTCAGTGAAATCAACATCACGCCGCTCGTCGACGTGATGCTCGTGCTGCTCGTCGCGTTCATCGTCACGGCGCCGCTGCTCAACAACGCGGTGCACGTGAACCTGCCGAACACCGTCGCCACGGCGCCGGCCGACCGCAAGCCGAACGTCACCGTGAGCGTCGACGACAAGGGCGTCGTGTATCTCGACAAGCGCGCGGTCGCGCTCGCCGCGGTGCCGGCCGAGCTCGCCGCGCTGAAGGCCGGCCGGCCCGACGTCGCGCTCGACCTGCAGGCCGACGAGCACGTGCCGTACGGCACCGTCGCGAAGCTGATGGCCGCGATCGAGCATGCGGGCATCACGCGGCTGTCGGTGCTCACCGCGCCGCGCGGCTGATGCGCGGTTCACGACTCCTTTTCCGAACGCATCCATGAGCATCACGGCTTCCCATCACGTCCAGTCGATCTGGTACACGCGCTGTCCGGTGCCGACGCCGCTCGGCATCGCCGCGCATCTCGGCTGGCTCGACAGCGAGTTCGCCGGCGACGGCATCACCGTCCGCGCGCTGCAGGAGAACCAGCACGCGGCGCTGCATCGCGCGCACGTCGATCATTCGCTCGACAACACGTTCCGGCAGGGCGGCAGCATTCCCGCGCTGTGGGCGCGCGCCTCCGGCGCCGATACCCGGGTGGTCGCGCTGACCTGGGTCGACGAGGCGCAGGCGATCGTCGCGTTGCCGGAAACCGGCCTGAAGCGGCCAAGGGACCTGCGCGGGCGCCGCATCGGGCTGCCGCGCCGCGACGGCGAACGTATCGACATCTTCTGCGCGGCGGCGCTGCGTGGCTTCGTCAGCGCGCTGTCGCTCGACGGGCTCGGCCCCGCCGACGTCGAATGGGTCGACGTGCCCGCGTCGAACCTGCGCGCGCCCGTGTCGACGCCGCTGACGCGCGACGCGGCATTCAGCCATCCGTCGAGCCTGTCCAGCCGGCGCCTTTATGCGGCCGAAGCGGCCGCGCTCGTGCGCGGCGAGGTCGATGCGATCTACGTGAAGGGTTCGCTCGGGCTCGAGACCGCGCACCTGATCGGCGCGCAGCCGGTCGTCGACATCGGCTTTCATCCCGATCCGCAGATCCGCATCAACAACGGCTCGCCTCGGCCGCTGACCGTCAATGCGTCGACGCTCGAACGCCATCCCGACATCGTTCGCCGCTTCCTCGCGCGCGTGACCGACGTCGAAGGCTGGGCGCGCGAGCACGAGCAGGAAGTGCTCGGCTATCTCGGCCGCGAGACGGGATCGGGCCATGACTGGCTGCGGCTCGCGTACGGCACCGACGTGCACCGGCGGCTGCGCACGGATCTCGACGAAGCGTCGATTGCCGCGCTCGACGATTTCAAGCGCTTCCTCGTCGAATGGCGGTTCCTGCCTGCGGATTTCGACGTGCGCGCGTGGATCGACCGGCGCGCGCTCGACGGCATCGCACCGCTGTCTCGCGACGCCGCGCGGTGAGCGCGCCGGCACGCGTCGCCGACGCATGGCGGCGCGAGCGCTTCACCGGCGGCTTCATGCTGCTGGCGCTCGCGAGCGGCACGACGATCAGCATGGCGCAGCTCGCGACGACGCTGTATGCGCTCGCGCTCGGCGTCGACAGCGCGCGGCTCGGCATCATCGCCGCGATGGAGCCGCTCGGCATCGCGCTGATGACGTTGCCGGCCGGGCTGCTCGTCGCGCGCTACGGCGCGCGGCGCGTGTATTTCGCCGCGAGCATGGGGCCGATGCTGCTCAACCTCGTCGTGCCGTATACCGGCGCATGGCCGCTGATCGCGCTCACGCAAGTGCTGATCGGGCTGTGCATCCCGTTCCGGATCGTGTCCATCAACGGCGTGTTTCTCGCGCGTCTCGCGCAGATCGGCCTCGCGCGCGCCGGCTGGTACCGCGCGGCGATGTCGGTCGGAACCGGCATGGTCGGGCCGTGGCTCGCGAGCTGGCTGATCGGCGCGCATGGCGCGGTCGCGACGTTCTGCGTGGCGTCGGCGAGCTTCGCGGGCATGGCGCTGTTCAGCCGGACGCTGCTCGGCGACGCCGAGGCCGCGCCGCGCGGCGCCCGACCGGAAACCGGCGGCCTGCGCGCGTTGCTGGCGCTCGCCTGGAATCACGACGTGCGCGAGCAACTCGTGCTGGAGGCCGTGAACAGTGCGACGCGTTCGCTTGCCGGCGCGTATACGGTCGTGCTCGCGATCCAGTCGCTAGGGTTGTCCCAGGCGCACGCCGTCGCGCTGCTGACGCTGCAGGGCGTGGTCGCGGTGATCGCACTGTTCGGGCTCGGCCATGCCGCGCAGCGGCTGAGCGCCCGCCGTTGCCACGGGCTCAGCCTGGCCGGCGCCGTGGCCGGCCTGCTCGCGCTCGGGCTCGCCCGTGACGCGTGGATCGTCGGCGCGGGGCTCGCCGTGCTGAGCGCCGGTTCGTCGCTGCTGCATCTCGTCAACATGCAGCGCCTCGGCCGTCACCCGTCGGACAAGAGCCAGGTGTCGAGCCTCTACAACCTCGCGTCGATGACGGGCGCGTTCTGCGGCCCGCTGGCCGGCAGTGCGCTCGTGCCGGCCGTCGGGTTGCAGGCCGTGTTTCTGTGCTGGCTGCCCGTCGTCGTGCTGGTGGCGTGCGCGTTGCGCGTCGCACATGCGAGGCGCGATGCGTCGCAGCCCGTGACTGCAAAGCTCTCCTGACGACCGTCGGAGCGCGTGTCGCGCGATCCGGCAGTGTTGCGTGACAAGCAGTTTGCTTCCGTTCACAGATGCGCATGCAGCAACGCGCACACCGCATACCTGCCGGAAGCCCGATACGACGGGCCTCTCGAGGCTGGCATCCGAATTGCAACAGGGAACCCGTGCGTCGCGCACGCACGTGCGTTCAACCGATCAAACAGGATGACTCATCGATGTTCAGGAAAAAACTAATCGTCACCGCGCTGGGGGGACTGCTGACGGGCGGAGCCGTGTCGTTGCCCGCGTGGGCGGAAGAGGGTGCGGTGACGGCGGCACCGGACGCGAAGCCGGCACAACCGGGCACGGACGATGCCGCCGCGGCTGCACCGACGGCGGCCCGTGCGACCCGCGGCACGGCCATCCGCGAAACGAACCTCGGCACGGTCACCGTGACCGCGCGCCGGCGCAAGGAGAGTATCCAGGACGTGCCGGTCGCGGTGAGCGTGCTGAGCGGCGACGCGATCAGGAACAACGAGCTGCGCGTGGTCAACGACGTGACGAAGTACGTGCCGAACTTTACCGGGCAATCGACCGAGGGCCGTGAGCGGCCGCGCTGGTTCCTGCGCGGCGTCGGCAGCAACGATCCGTCGGACCTGTCGCTGAGCCCGATCGGCGTGTACTTCGACGACGTGTACATCAACAGCGTGTTCGGGCAGGGCTTCCCGCTGTTCGACCTCGATCGCATCGAAGTGCTGCGCGGCCCGCAGGGCACGCTGTGGGGCAAGAACACGGTCGGCGGCGCGCTCAGCATCACGTCGCAGAAGCCGACCTTCGACGTGAGCGGCTACGGCAAGATCGGGCTCGGCCAGTACAACAGCCGGCTCGCGGAGGCCGCGATCGGCGGGCCGATCGGCAAGAACGACGTGCTGGCCGCGCGCGTGTCGGTGTATCACGAGAACGCCGACAGCTTCTACACGAATACGGTTCAGCAAGGGCGCTTCGGCGGCTTCCACGACAACGCGGTGCGCTTCCAGGTGCTCGCCGTGCCCACGTCGGACACCAACTTCCTGTTCAACATCCACGGCCGCAACTACACGGGCGGCGGCAATGCGTGGCACGCGCAAGGCGCGGGGCCGGGCGGTGCGAACCAGTTCGGCTTCGTCGGCTCGAGCGATCCGTACACGGTGTCGCTCAACGCGCCGTCGAGCGATCACATCTCGACCTGGGGCACGTCGCTCACCGCGCACTGGCGCATCAACCCGGCGGTCACGCTCACGTCGATCACCGCGTTCGAAGGGCTGCACCGCTGGTACCAGGACGACGAGGATTATTCGGCGTTCGACGCCGCACGCTCGCACGACCGCCTGTCGAGCCGCCAGTTCTCGCAGGAATTCCGGCTCGAATCGCCGCAGACCGACCGGCTGAGCTGGCTCGTCGGCACGCACCTGTTCACCGAGCAACTGGCCGAGCAGGGCGCCGGCGGCGGCTTGCCGGGTTCGCCGTCACCCGCGTTCTACCACCTGACCGACCTCACGCAGCACACGCAGAGCGCGGCGATCTTCGGCAGCGTGAAGTACCGGTTTACCGACCGCTTCAACGTGACGGGCGGGCTGCGTTACACGATCGAGCGCAAGAACATCAATCTGACCGGGCTGCAGGGCACCGGTAACGTGACGTTCGGCAATCCGGGCAGCTGGTGGGAGCCGTCGTCGGTGTCGTCGCCGCTGGCGGTCAGCGCGCGGCAGAACCAGACGAACACGTGGCGCGCGCCGACCTGGGACCTCACGCCCGAATACGCGCTCAGCAGCAACGTGCGTGCGTACTTCCGCTATGCGCGCGGCTTCCGTTCGGGCGGCTACAACGGCAACGCGTATACGCAGAGCACGGTGTCGACCGTGTCGCCGGAGTACCTGACCGACTATGAAGTCGGCATCAAGAGCGAGTGGTTCGACAAGCGGCTGATCGTCAACGCGAGCGTGTTCCACTACGACTATCGCGACATCCAGGTATTCGCGCTCGCGCCGAACCCGTTCGGCGGCCCGCCGGTGTCGACGCTGTCGAATGCGGGGCAGGGGCGCGCGGACGGCTTCGAACTGGAGCTGAAGGCACAGCCGGTCAACAGCCTCTACCTGTTCGCGAACCTCGGGATGCTGAACACGCGCTACACGGAGTTCCGCTACGTGCCGACCGCCGTCGGCAACTCGTTCGCGCGCTCGCCGCATACGACGATCAATGCGGGCTTCGACTATCGCGTACCGGTGTCGTTCGGCACGCTGACGGCCGGCGGTGACGTGAACTACCGCAGCCGCGAATACTTCAGCGCGACCCGGCAGACGATGCCGCAGCTCTGGCAGGGCGGCTACACGGTGCTGAACGCGCACGTTTCCTACACGACGCCGAACCAGAAGTACATCGTGACGGGTTACGTGACGAACCTGACCAACAAGGTCTACAAGAAGCTCGAGCTGCTGCCGTCGTATGGCGCGTATCCGGTGCTGTACGGCGATCCGCGCACGGTCGGGATCACACTGACCGCGAAAATCTGACGGGCGGGACGGGCACGACGCGGATGCGGCGACGCGGCGGCCCGCCCGTGTTCGCCGCGCGTCAGACCAGCAGCGACAGCGTCCTGAACAGCGCGAGATCCGCCTTGCGTGCCGATCGCGCATGGCGGCGGATCACGTGCAGCAGGCAGTCGATGAAGCAGCGCGCCGCGTCGCTCAGCGTGCTGCTGCGCCGCGTGACGATCCCGAGGTCGCGCGGCTCGAAAGTCTCCTTCAGCTGCAACGCGCGCATCCGTTCGCCGAACGGCGGCACCGCGGCGAGAATCGTCGGGCACCACGTGCACATGTCGGCCTGTTCGAGCATCGTCTGCAGCATCGCCGCCGACTGCGCGCGGACGATGCGCCGTTCGTCGATGTCGGCACCGTGGCGCGTGAACAGGTAATCGACGAGCGCGGCCTGCCCGTCGGCCGCGAAATTCAGCACCCAGTCGTTCTCGAGCAGGTCATGAATCGATCGCGCGTGTTCGCGCGGATGGCCGGCGCGCACCATCACCGATGTCTCGTAGCGCAGCATCGGCTCGAACGCGAATTCCTGCGTGCCGCCCGGTTGCACGTGCCCGAGCGCGAAATCCATGCTGCCGTCACGCAACAGCGGCTGCGCGACGGCCATCAGCGCCTCGTAGAGTTCGAGGCGCACGTCGGGCATCCGCTCGCGAAAGCGCAGCACCGTTTCCGCCAGGAACGTCTTCGTGAGCCACGGCGTCACACCGATGCTCAGCCGGCCCTCGATGCGGCCGCGCATGCGTTCGAGATCGCTCTGCGCATGTTCGAGCTGCTTCAGCACGAGCTTCGCGTGCGTGAGCAGCGTCTTGCCGTATTCCGTGAAGCCGATCCCTTCCGGCGCGCGCACGAGCAGCGGCAGGCGCTCGCCGGCCTCCAGTTCGCGCAGCGCGCGCGTGACGGCCGCCTGCGACAGCCCGAGCGTGCGCGCCGCGCCGCGGATGCTCCCGGCCTCCGCGCTCGCGACGAGCGCCTGAAGCTGATGCAGCCTGATCGTACCCATGGCGTGATACCCGACAACGAAAGGTTGTCATCATAACGAAACCGCGGCTGTTCGCCGGGATTTTCGCTGCCTACGATGCGGCCACGATCGGTCATTCGAGCGATCGGCAACCGGTGTACATCGAGGAGAATCGGGGTTGAACCAGACACCAATCCAGGCGGAATTGGCGGCCATCGAGACGGAGATGATCGCGCTGCGCCGACGGCTGCACGCGCATCCGGAGCTGGGCTTCGAGGAACATGCGACGAGCGACCTCGTGGCCCGCTTTCTGACAACGTGGGGTTATCGGGTGACGCGCGGGCTCGGCGGCACGGGCGTGGTCGGCACGTTGACGCGAGGCACCGGGAAGCGGCTCGGGCTGCGCGCCGACATGGACGCGCTGCCCATCCGCGAGGCGACCGGGCTGCCGCATGCGAGCCGGTGCGACGGCGTGATGCACGCATGCGGCCACGACGGCCATACGGCGATGCTGCTGGCGGCGGCGCGGTGCCTGGCCGAGCGCGCCCGCTTCACGGGCACGCTGAACCTGATCTTCCAGCCGGCCGAGGAAGGGCTCGGCGGCGCGAAGCGGATGATCGACGACGGGCTGTTCGAGCAGTTTCCGTGCGATGCGGTGTTCGCGATGCACAACGTGCCGGGCCTGCCGGCCGGCGTGCTCGGCTTCTGCGACGGCCCGGCGATGGCATCGGCCGACGAGGTGCGCGTGCGCGTGACCGGGCGCGGCGGGCATGGCGCGGCGCCGCATACGACGATCGACCCGGTGGTCGTCTGCGCGTCGATCGTGATGGCGCTGCAGACCGTCGTGTCGCGCAACGTGAACCCGCAGGACCTGGCGATCGTGACGGCCGGCTCGATCCATGCGGGCACCGCGTCGAACGTGATCCCGCCGCACGCGGATCTGGCACTGAGCGTGCGCGCACTGTCGCCGGACGTGCGCGCGCTGCTCGAACGGCGCATTCGCGAGATCGTGCACGGGCAGGCCGCGAGCTACGGCGCGACGGCCGAGATCGATTACCGCCACGACTATCCGGTGCTCGTCAATCACGCGGCGGAAACCGCCTTTGCGCGCGACGTCGCCCGCGAATGGGGCGGTGACGGCGCGCTGATCCCCCATCTGCGGCCGATCGCGGCAAGCGAGGACTTCGCGTTCATGCTGAACGCTTGCCCCGGCAGCTACCTGTCGATCGGCAACGGCGAAGGCGATGGCGAAGGCGGCGCGGGATGCGGGCTGCACCATCCCGGCTACGACTTCAACGACGCGTGCCTCGCCACCGGCGCGAGCTACTGGATTGCGCTGGCGGAGCGTTATCTCGCGTGACGCAACCGCGTGGTTTGACTGACGATTCACACGAGGAAGGAGACTGGCAATGAAGCAGTGGAAGCAATGGAAACGGATGGCGGCGCTCACGTTGGCGCTGGCGGCGGGGGCGGCGCATGCGGGTGACTGGGCGGGCAGGGAGATTCGCCTCGCGGTCGATCCGACTTACCCGCCGCTCGAGTACAAGCTGCCCGACGGCACGCTGACGGGCTTCGGGATCGACATCACGAATGCGTTGTGCGCGGAGCTGCATGCGCGGTGCGTGTGGGTCGAATCGAGTTTCGACGGGATGATTCCGGGGCTGCTCGCGCGCAAGTTCGACGTCATCGCGTCGTCGATGACGATTACGCCGAAGCGGCAGCAGCAGATCGCCTTCACGAACCGAATCTCGAATGCGCCGGCGCGCCTCGTCGCGCGCAAGGGTTCGCCGCTGCTGCCGACGGCTGGCGCGCTGAAGGGCAAGCGTGTGGGTGTCGAGCAGGGCTCCACGCAGGCCGACTATGCGATCGCGAACTGGCAGCCGGCCGGCGCGCAGATCGTGTCGTACCCGAACCAGGACCAGGTCTATGCCGATCTCGTGACGGGCCGGCTCGACGCGGCGTTCCAGGCATCGATCGCGGCGAGCGACGGTTTCCTGAAGAAGCCGCAGGGCAAGGATTTCGCGTTCGTCGGCGCGGCGATCGACGACGTGAAGTATTTCGGGCAGGGCGACGGGCTCGGGCTGCGCAAGCAGGACAACGACCTGCGCGACGCCTTCAACCGCGCGCTCGCGACGATCCTCGCGAACGGCACGTACCAGCGGATCAACCGGAAGTATTTCGACTTCGACATCTACGGCGCGAAGTAAGCGGTAGCGCCATGCCTGGCGCGGTAACGACACAATAAATAAGGATGACGGATGAACTGGAGACTGATTTTCGTCGCGATGCCGGCACTGTGCGCCGCGCCCGCGTTCGCGCAAGGCAGCGTCACGCTGTACGGCCTCGTCGATGCGGGCATCGACTACACGAACAATGTCGGCGGCCATGGCGCGTGGCAGATGGCGAGCGGCTTCGCGCAGGGCAGCCGCTGGGGGCTGAAGGGCAGCGAGGATCTGGGGGGCGGCTACAGCGCGCTGTTCCAGGTCGAGAACGGCTTCAACGTGAACAGCGGCACGCTCGCGCAGGGCGGCCGCATGTTCGGGCGGCAGGCGTACGTCGGCCTCGGCAGTGCGCGGTTCGGCACGCTGACGCTCGGCCGGCAATACGATGCGGTGGTCGACTATCTCGCACCGACCACCGCGAACGGCAGTTGGGGCGTCTATCCGTTCTCGCATCCGCTCGACAACGACAACACCGGCAATACGTTTCGGGTGAACAACACGGTCAAGTATGCGAGCCCGGATTTCGCCGGCTTCTCGTTCGGCGGCACGTACAGCGTCAGTAACGACACGGGCTTTGCGAACAACCGGCAGTGGAGCGTCGGCGCGCAGTACGAGCAGGGCGGGTGGCTCGTCGGCGCGGCCTTCCTGAATGCGGACAACCCGGGTGCGACGCCGGGCGGCGCGATCGCGGGCTCGGGAGCGGTCGGCGCCGATGCGAACTTCGCGTCGGCGCGGCTGCGGATCTTCGGTGCGGGCATCAACTACACGGCGGGGCCCGCGACGGTCGGGTTCGCGTACACGAACAGCAACGTCACGCGGCCGACCGCGAACGTCGGTTACCTGTTCGGCGACGAAACGATCGAGCCCGTGACCGGCCCGCTCGCAGGCGGCACGGTGACGTCGATCAAGTACCGGAACTTCGAAGTGAACGGCAAATACCAGTTCACGCCCGGGCTGTTCGTCGGGGCGCAATACGTTTACACGACGGTGCGCTACGACGCGACGACGGGCACCGCGAAGCCGA
This sequence comes from Burkholderia sp. COPS, assembly GCF_019425585.1. NCBI lineage: Bacteria > Pseudomonadati > Pseudomonadota > Betaproteobacteria > Burkholderiales > Burkholderiaceae > Burkholderia > Burkholderia sp. COPS. Next base: position 247,344 of record NZ_WIXR01000012.1, read on the forward strand.
AGATCCATTCGCTCGGGCTGATGGGCGACTACACGCTGTCGAAGCGCACGGACGTATACCTGATGGGCGCCTGCCAGCGGATCGCGGGCGACGCGACGGGCTCGTCGCTCGACCAGGCCTATGTTCCCGGCGCGGCGGACCTGTCGTCGACCTCGAAGCAGCTGATGATTCACGCGGGGATTCGTCACCGGTTCTGACGCCGGATGCAGCGGGCGAAGCCGCCCGCTGCCCGTCACCCCGATGCGCTTACTGCGCGACGCGGATCACGACCTTGCCGAAGTGCTGCCCCGACTGCAGGTACGCATACGCCTGCGGCGCTTCGTCGAAGCCGAACACGCGATCGACCACCGGCTTGATCCGCTTCGCGTCGACGAGGCGCACGACGTCGTCGAGCATCGCGCGGCTGCCGACCATGATCCCCTGCAGCCGCCGGATCCCGCCGATCAGCGACAGCAGCCCGAGCTCGGGGCCGCCGAAGCTGCTGAGGCCGCCGATCACCGACACGGTGCCGCCCATCTTCGTCGCGGCGACCGAGCGCGGCAGCGTATCCTTGCCGCCGACTTCGACGACCAGATCCGCACCCGCGCCGCCGGTGAGCCGCAGCACGTCGTGTTGCCATTCGGGCGTGGCGCGATAGTTGATGGTTGCGTCCGCACCGAGCGCGCGGGCGCGTTCGAGCTTCGCGTCGCTCGACGACGTGACGATGGTGCGCAGCCCCGCGGCATGCGCGAGCTGCAGCGCGACGATCGACACGCCGCCCGTGCCGAGCAGCACGACGGTCGCGCCGGGCCCCAGGCCGCCGTCGGCGAACAGCGCGTTCCATGCGGTGATGCCCGCGCACGACAGCGTCGCCGCCTCGTCGTAGTCCAGATGCGCGGGAATCGCGACCAGCGCGGCTTCGTCGGACACGAAGTGCTCGGCCAGCACGCCGTCGAAATGCGAGCCGGGCGATCCCGCGGTTTTCTGCGGCGTCGGCGGCCCTTCGATCCAGCTCGGGAAGTAGGTGTTGATCACGCGATCGCCGGGCTTGAAGCGCGTGACGTCGCGGCCCGTTTCGATGACTTCGCCGGCGCCGTCGGCAACCGGAATCAGCGCTTCGTTGCCGATGCCGAGATAGTCGCCGCGCGCGAACATCAGGTCGCGATAGTTCAGGCCGGCCGAATGGATCTTCACGACGACGTCGGTCGGCCCGACCGCGCGGCGTGTCGCGTCGATGCGCCGAAGCCCGGCCACACCGTCGCCCGGTTTCACTTGCCATGCGTGCATGTCGACTCCTTTTTCGAGATAGTGCGGACTATCATAGTGTTGCGCGCAGGGACGCATTGACGATAATTCGGCCGACGACTGTCGCCTGCATGGACACAAACCTGTTACCCAACCGGAGCGAAATGGCATGGACGAGCGGCTGAGAGGCGTTGCCGAATTTGTCGACGTGGTGGATTCGGGCAGCTTCGCGGCGGCCGCGCTGCGGCTCGGCGTCACGCGCTCGGCGGTCGCGAAGGTCGTCGCGCGGCTCGAACGCCGTCTCGGCACCCGGCTGCTGCAGCGCACGACACGCCAGCTCGGCCTGACCGACGAGGGGCTCGTCTATTACGAACAGTGCCGGCGGCTGCTCGCCGAACTCGGCGAGACGGAGGCCGCGCTCGACGCGGGCCAGCGCGAGCCGGCGGGGCGGCTGCGCATCAGCGTGCCCGTGCTGTTCGGCCGGCAATGCGTGGCGCCTCTCATGCGGCGCCTCGTGGAGCGCCATCCGCGGCTCGAAATCGACGTGTCGTTCAGCGATCGCGTGGCCGACCTCGTCAACGACGGCTTCGACATCGCGGTGCGCATCGGCGAGCTCGCCGATACGAGCGCGCTCGTCGGCCGCAAGCTCGGCGTGCAGCGCATGGGCGTCTGCGCATCGCCCGCGTATCTCGAACGTCATGGCCGGCCGGCGGGGCTCGACGAACTCGCATCGCACGTCGGCATCGCGTATTCGCGCGGCGGCCAACCGACGCCGTGGCCGATAGTCGGCGCGAACGGCGCGGTGCACGACCATCGTCCGGCCGGGCGCCTGCGGCTCGACGACCTGCAGGCCATTGCGGATGCGGCCGCCGCCGGCGCGGGCCTCGCGTGGCTCCCCTGCTGGCTGATGGCGCCTTACCTGCGCGACGGCCGCCTCGCGCTCGTGCTGGACAGCAACAGCGTGTCGGGCGCCGAAGTGTTCGCGGTGCGGCCGGCATCGCGCCACGTGCCGTCGAAGGTGCGTGTCGTCATCGATGCGCTCGTCGACGAGATACCGAAGATGCTCGCGTCGGATGGGTGAGGCGGTACGCGGTCGGCCATGCGGTCGCCGCAAGATCTCAACTCGACGCCCCACGCGGATTGCAGTCCACCGAATACTCGGCATGCTCGCCGTTGACGTGCAGAACCAGCGTCGCCTTGCAGATATCGCTCGAATCGACGCTCAGTCGCAGCGTCGCGAGCGGCTGATCCTCGCCGCCCACGAGCCGCGATTCGCCGGAGCGTGTCAGCGAGGCCGAACCCGCGCCGCCGGTGCGGGTGATGCGCAGGCTGTACGACACGTCGACCGGTGCGGCCGCGCGTACGTGCGGCACGATATTCACGCCGCCGGCGCTGGCGGCGATGTCGAAATAGGCGCTGAGATCGTGAATGCCAACCATGATCGTCCCCTGTCGAATGAAAAAAAGGCCGAACGGGCATCCGTCCGGCCTTTCCGTTACGCCGGCGGCGCTTAGTGCTGCTTGACCGAAACGGTGTTGTTGAAGCCGTTCTGGTTGATGCTCGCGTAGTTGGCGTTGCCTTGTTGCACCAGCGTGGCGTTGTTGTTGTAGCCGGTCTGCGTCACGTAGCCCAGGTTACCCGTGCCGGACACTTGCGACGCGTTGATGACGTTGAAGCCGCCGGCCTGCGAAAGGCTCAGCACGTCGTCCGCACCCGTCTGCGACGCATTGGCGTAGTTGCCGATGTCGAGCGTCTGGTTCACCGTCGTCAGCGACCCCGATGCCGCCGATTGCGCCACGTACGCCTGGTTGTTCGCCGAGCTCTGCGCGATGGATGCCGTCGAGCCTGCCGAACTGGTTTGCGTGATCGTTGCCAGGTTGTTCGCGGCGGTTTGCGTGATGGTCGCGCTGTTGCCGAAGCCGAACTGCTGCGAGATCGCCGCGGTGTTCTGGGCGGCCGACTGGTTGATCGTCGCGGCGTCGCCGAACTCGAGCGTCTGGTTGACCGTGGCGTTGTTGCCGTCCGCCGTCTGCGTGATCGAGGTGGTATTGCTGCTCGCCAGGATCTGGTTGACCGTCGCGGTGCTGCCGGCCACGCCACCCGATTGCGAAATCGTCGTCAGGTTGGCGCCGCCGAACCACGAATTCACGTTGGCGGTTGCGGTGCCGCTCTGGGTCGTCGTGACATTGTCGCCACCTTCCGCGAACTGCGTCACGTTGGCGTTGGTCGCGCCGCCCGTTTGCGTGATCGACGTCGTGTTCGCGCCGCCCCAGGAGGTCTGGACAGACGCGGTGCCGTTGTTGCCGGTCTGCGTGATGCCGACGGTGTTGCCGATGGTGTCCGTCTGCGTCACGCTCGCGTTGTTGCCGATCGCCGTCTGGCTCGGCGTGCCCTGGTTGATCGTCACGGTGTTCCAGCCGCCGCCCTGCTGCGAGATCGACGCGGTGTCGATGTAGCTGTACTGGTTGATCGTGTTGACGTCGTATTGCGGGCCGCCCGTGTACGCCGACGTCGTCTGCGTGATGGTCGCCGAGAAATCGCCGCCGCCGGATTGCGTCACGTAGTTCTTCTCGTGCGACGAGCCCGTTTGCGACACGTTCACGCTCGAGTACGGCTGCGCCCACCAGGAGTTCTGGTTGATCACGGTCGTGTCGTCGGTACCGCCCTGGGTCGTCACGTTGGCGACGAACCCGTAGCGGGGATCGTTGCCATACGCCGACTGGCTAATCGCCACCGAATCCCCGGTCGTCGCCGTCTGTTCGACGGTTGCCGAGTTGTAGTTGCCGGTTTGCCCGATGCTCACGGTGTTACCCGATGAATCGGCCTGTGCGGCGGCCGATGCGAGCATCAGCACGGCGATTGCGATTGCAGACTTGGTCACCTTCATTTGTTGCTCCTGATTCGAAAGAAAATTTGCCGGAAAAGTCGGTCTTTGCCGACACCCCCGCCATTCGAGGACGCTCTCACGCCTCACCCCTCTGCACTTCAAGCACAGCACCTGCGACCTGCGTAACCGTTACCGCGTCAGCACCGTGGCGCGCGCACCGTGGCCGGTCTGAATCACCTGGATGCCGGTGTTCGAGCCGCCCTGCACGATGTTCACCGCGTTGTTGCTGCCGTTCTGCGTGACGCGCGCCGACAGCGACGTGCCGACCTGCGTCGAATCGACCGAATTGCCGGCGCCGTTCTGCTGCACCTGCAACGTGTTGCCGTTGCCGCGCTGCGTCGCCTTCAACGTGTTGCCGAAGCCGGCCTGCGAAGCCGCGACCCAGTTCTGCGCACCGGTCTGCCGCGCGACGATCGAGTTGCCGTCGCCGGCCTGCCGGATCAGCGCACCGTTGTGGCCCGCCTGGTCCAGCGACGCGCCGTTGCCGCCGCCGTCCTGCCGGACCGCGACGATGTTGCCGCTGTAGTCGAAGGCAGGTTCGGGCGGGCCGAGATCGCTGAGCGGCACGGGTGCGCCCGACGCGGCCTGCATGGCCGCCGCTGCCGCCACGGTCGCGAGCACCCGCCGCATCACGCGGGCACGCCCGTTCCGCTCACGCTGTCGATTCATCATGTTTTCTCCGCTGGCCGGCCTGATGCCGGTTAATGAGTGGACGCGCCCGGACGATCGATCTTCTGCGGGTCGTACGCGGTGTTGGCGTCCTCCATGTCCTGTGCGTATTGCCGGTCTTCCTGCAGATACCGCTGCATCGTCGGGTCATACCAGTCCTGGTCGTTCTTCAGCGCCCAGGTCTGGTTCGCGACACCCTGGACGATCAGGTGCGTGAGCGCCGATTCGATCGCTTCGTTGACGCAGATCTGCGCGGGTTCGTTGCGGGTCAGCCCGACTTCCGCCTGCAGCAGGTCCTTGAAGCCGACGAAGCGATAGACGCCCGTGTCGACCTGATACGAGTAGACGGTCTTGGTCGTCGAGACGCTGTTGAGCACCTGGCCCGTGCGGATGTCGATCGCGCGCAGGTTGACGGTGACCTGGTCGACCCGGTATTGCATCGATCCGCTGATGCCGAGATAGGCGACACCGGCCCCGCCGGTCCGGACGTTCGTGTCGTAGCCGACGATGCCGCCTTCGAGCACGATGTTTGCCGGCATGAGCGGCGCCATTGCATCGTTCTGCGCCTTCTTCGCATCCGCGCCGTCGGTGGCGCGCATGATCTTGCGTTCGGTCAGGAGGTCCTGCAGGTTTTCGCGTTCCACCGGCGTGAACCAGCCGGAGTCGCGCATCGCCTTGACCAGGAACGACGCGCCGCCCTGCGTGACCTGCGACGAAAACGAGCTGTCCGGCGACGCCTTGTACTGCCCGGTCAGGTCGCGAAAGCCGTAGACGGCCGCGACGATCTTGCCCTTCGGCGGCGGGAGATGCGTGAGGTCGCGCGTGGTGCGCGTCGGCGGTGTCAGCGTGGCATTGCTCAGCGCGGGCATCGGCCGCGTGACGCAGCCGGCCAGCGACAGCAGCAGCGCTGCAATCGTTGCGATCCGTGTCATCCCCGTGTCGAAGCGTGCCCGTTCAGCGTTTTTTCTCATGATTCGCCCAGTCGTTTTTTTCGATTCATTGGCCGTTGCTGACGATGAAGGTCGACGTCGCGCCCGTCGTCTTGTCGGTGGTCGTCACTTGCAGGTTGCCGTTGCCGGCCGCACTCACGACGATCGTGAAATTGCCCGTGCTGATCGTTCCCGGCTTGAGGTCGCCGTTGGTGCCGACGATCGAGTTCGTCACCGAGCTGGCGACGCGCGACAGGATCGCCTGCTGCAGCTGCGCATTGAACTGGTCGAGGGACGACGTGGAAGTCGGTGACGAATACGCGGACAGCGACGGATCCGTGTGCTTGTTCTGCGCATTCGCCTCGTTGAGCAGGTTGGGGCCATTTGCCGGGTTGCCGCCGAAGTTCGGGTTGTTCGGCTGATAAACCAGTGTCGACGACCATGTGCAAGGCGAAACCGCGGTCATCGCGACCAGGGCGATCAAGCTCAATCCGTTTCGATTCATTTTTCCTAACCCCTTGTTTTCGATTAATCGACTAAATCTCGTCTTTCGCCAGATCCGAATCGGGGAACAGCAAATTCGACAGATCGTCCTGAATGACGGTTTGAAAGGAAATATTGGCGGCGCTTTCGGCCACGGCCTTGACGTTGGCCCGCGCAATCGGCAGGAAGGTTTGGAATACGCGCTTCTGCTGGAATTCGACCCAGATCAGGCTGCCGTAACGCCCGGACGGGCGTTCGTGAATGGCGACCATGTAGCGCTCGCTCAGCGGGATTTCCGACCACGTCTGCGAGAAGTAGGTATAGAAATCGCGGCCGGCGAGCGTCACGGCATCGGTGGTCACCGTGCCGCCGAGCTGATCTTCCGGAAGGGCGTGGCGGGCGGCCGCCCGTGCGCCGGCCGCCGTGGCGCCCGCCGCCGGCTGCGCAACGGCCGGGCCCGCGCCGGGCGCGGGCTTCGGTGCTTCGAGGACCCGCTCGGCGTTCAGCAGCGTCGAAGGCGGCGCGATCGGATGTCCGCCGTTCGCCGCGGCGGAAGGCGGCGCGACGACGGTGTCCTGGGCCTGCGCGCGTGCCGTCGCGAACAGCGACAGGCACGTCACGGCCCCCCAGGCAAATCGCCTGCTTGCGCTCGATTCCATTTCCCCGACCCCGGATTCACTTGTACGAAATATGGCGGCGCCCGATTTTCGGGTTATTCGTTCCTGGTCGAACGCGGCACATGGTGGGGGGAGTCAGCAAGAGGCATGCCTGTCGCTGTTTCAAACGGAATTTATTTTAAAGTCGTTATTCGTCTAATTTTTCTGATGTGCATTTCATTCGCGTAAAACGTTTGCGGATGTGATATCTCACTAACAATCTTTCTTTTTAATTATGCGTATTGCGATTAAATCAGACGATAAATCGCGCCAATCGTGATTTGGAAATTCCTTGAGCAGCTGATGCGCGGTAAACGTAACGTGTTGCTACGGACACGCTCGTAACGACACGACGTAACGTCCGTTACGCACGTAGAATCGTCCGACCAAAGCGCAGGTTCCGGATCTCCACTCCGGCAACCTCTCTCCACGCTCTTCACGTGAACGGACTTCGGGAGCACGCATGTCATCTCGCACCTATCTCGTCACCGGCGCAACGCGCGGCATCGGCCTCGCGGTCAGTACCTTGCTCGCCCGGCACGGTCATCACGTCATCGGCCTCGCGCGAAATGTGCAGGGCATCGACTTTCCCGGCGAATTGCGCGCGTGCGATCTCGCCGACATCGAACAGACGGCGGCAACGCTTGCCCGTATCGGTGAGCAGCACGCTGTCGACGGTATCGTGAACAACGCGGGCATCGTGATGCCGCAACCGCTCGGGCAGATCGATTTCCGGTCGCTGCAGACCGTGTTCGATCTCAACGTGCGGGCCGCGATCCAGGTCACGCAGCACTTTGCGGACGCGATGAAGGCGCGCGGCCACGGGCGCATCGTCAACATCTGCAGCCGGGCGATTTTCGGCAGTCTCGATCGCACCGCGTATTCCGCCGCGAAGAGCGCGCTCGTCGGCTGCACGCGCACGTGGGCGCTCGAACTGGCCGAACACGGCGTGACCGTCAACGCGGTGGCGCCGGGACCGATCGAGACGGAACTGTTCCGGCTGACGCGGCCCGTCGGCAGCGAAGCCGAACGCAAGGTGCTCGCGACGATTCCCGCGCGCCGGCTCGGCACGCCCGACGACGTGGCGGCCGCGATCGCGTTCTTCCTGTCGGACGAGGCCGGCTTCGTCACGGGGCAGGTGCTGGCCGTGGACGGCGGCGGCAGTCTCGGCGGACGCAGCTGAAGTACGACGCACAGTCGCGCAGCCGAGCCGTCGCGCGGCGCGGCGCATGCATACGCGCGTGCTGATGGCCGGTATTCGGTTTGCGCGCATATTCCGTCGCCCCGTTAGCATGTGACGAATCGGACTTTGGGGGCCGCGCGCGCGACGCTAAGATCGCCGATCCCGTAGATCGCGCGTTCCAGAACGATGAAAAAGTCCGCTTCGCCGTTGCATGCTTTTCGTTTCCGTGTCGTCTGCGCCGCGATTGCCGGCGCGTTGTCGCTCGCATCTTGCGGCGGCGTCGACAGCGATGCGCCGTCGTCATCGACGAACCCCGCGCCACCGCTGGCGGCGAAACGCCCGAACATCCTGTACATCATGGCCGACGATCTCGGCTATTCCGACATCCATGCATTCGGCGGCGAGATCAACACGCCGAACCTCGACGCGCTCGTCGCGTCGGGCCGCATCCTGTCGAACCATCACACGGGCACCGTCTGCGCGATCACGCGCGCGATGCTGGTGTCCGGCACCGATCACCATCTGGTCGGCGAAGGCACGATGGGGGTGCCGACCGACGAACGGCGCGGGTTGCCCGGCTACGAGGGCTACCTGAACGACCGCGCGCTATCGTTCGCACAACTATTGAAGGATGCCGGTTACCACACGTACATCGCGGGCAAGTGGCATATCGGCTCGGGGATCGTCGGCAGCGCGACGGGCAGCGGGCAGACGCCGGACCAATGGGGCTTCGAGCGCAGCTACGTGCTGCTCGGCGGCGCGGCGACCAACCACTTCGCGCACGAGCCGGCCGGCTCGTCGAACTACACGGAAGACGGCCGTTACGTGCAGCCTGGCCAGCCCGGGCAGCCGGGCGGTGCGGGCGGCAGCCCGGCCGTGTTCTATTCGACCGATTTCTATACGCAGAAGCTGATCTCGTACATCGATTCGAACAAGCGCGACGGCAAGCCGTTCTTCGCGTACGCGGCGTATACGTCGCCGCACTGGCCGCTGCAGGTGCCCGAGCCATGGCTGCACAAGTACGCGGGCGTGTACGACGCCGGCTACGACGCGATCCGCAATGCGCGGATCGCACGGCAGAAGGCGCTCGGCCTGATCCCCGCCGACTTCAAGCCGTTCGACGGCCTGCCCGAAACGACGGCGGCGTCGCCCGCGACCGCGAACAACGGCACCGCGAGCGCGAAGTACATCAGCGCGGTGCATTCGGCCGCCGACGGCTACAGCGACTACGGCCCCGGCAAGGTCGACAAGCTGTGGTCGAGCCTGTCGCCGGCCGAGCGCCGGGCGCAGGCGCGCTACATGGAGATCTATGCGGGGATGGTCGAGAACCTCGACTACAACATCGGACTCCTGATCCAGCACCTGAAGGACATCGGCGAATACGACAACACGTTCATCATGTTCCAGTCGGACAACGGCGCAGAAGGCTGGCCGATCGACTCGGGCGCGGACCCGACGGCGACCGACACCGCGAACGGGCAGGAGCCGGTCTACTCGACCCTCGGCACCGACAACGGCAAGCAGAACGCGCAGCGCCTGCAGTACGGGCTGCGCTGGGCCGAGGTGAGCGCGTCGCCGTTCCGGCTCACGAAGGGGTATTCGGCCGAAGGCGGCGTATCGACGCCGACGATCGTGCGCCTGCCGGGCCAGACGCAGCAGTTGCCGACGCTGCGCGCGTTCACGCACGTGACCGACAACACGGCGACGTTCCTCGCGATCGCGGGCGTCACGCCGCCGTCGCAGCCGGCGCCGCCGCTCGTCAACACGCTGACGGGCGTCGACCAGAACAAGGGCAAGGTGATCTACAACAACCGCTACGTGTATCCGGTCACCGGCCAGTCGCTGCTGCCGGTGCTCACGGGGTCGGCGACGGGCGAGGTGCATACGACGCCGTTCGGCGACGAAGCCTACGGACGAGCCTACCTGCGCAGCGCCGACGGCCGCTGGAAGGCACTGTGGACCGAACCGCCGCTCGGGCCGCTCGACGGACACTGGCAGCTTTACGACCTCGCGTCGGATCGCGGCGAGACGACCGACGTGTCGGCGCAGAACCCGTCGGTGATCGGCACGCTCGTCGACCAGTGGAAGACCTACATGAGCAACGTCGGCGGCGTCGAACCGCTGCGTCCGCGCGGTTACTACTGATACCGGGGCGACACGATGCGGTTCCGGTTCTGGACGATCGGCGCGGCGCTGGCCGTCACGTTGTTCGCCGCCGCGTTCGCGGCCGGTTATGCGAATCCCGTCGCGCCGGGGGGCGACGCATTCGACGACGCGAATCGCGGCCGCGCGCTCGCGCCGCTCGGCTCGGAGCGGCAGTGCGAGCGTTACTCGGGGCTGCCGGCAAAGTGGCGCGACGACCCGAAGGCCGGGATGGTGCACCTGCGCGGCGGCGCGTTCGTGTTCGGCAGCACGCGCGGCTATGCGGACGAGCGCCCGGTGGGCGACGGCCGCACGCGCGTCGGCGGCTTCTGGATCGACCAGACCGACGTGACGATCGCGCAGTTCGCCGCGTTCGTGCAAGCTACCGGCTACGTTACCGAGGCCGAGCAGCAGGGCGGGGCGGCCGTGTTCCATGTGCCGACGCGCGACGAGATGAACGCGCGTGACCTCGCGTGGTGGTCGTGGGTGAAGGGCGCATCGTGGCGCCATCCGCGCGGGCCGGGCAGCGGCGTCGACGGGATCGGCAACCTGCCCGTCACGCTCGTCACGCAACGCGATGCGCTCGCGTATGCGCGCTGGCTCGGCCGCGACCTGCCGACCGAGGCCGAATGGGAATACGCGGGCAAGGCGGGCCGCGACGACGCGTCGCTCGACGCGGCGCCGCGCGACGCGCAGGGCAAGCCGGCCGCGAACTACTGGCAGGGCGCGTTCCCGGTGCTCGACACGGCCGAGGACGGCCATGCGGGGCTCGCGCCCGTCGGCTGCTACGCGGCGAACGGGTTCCGGCTCTACGACATGATCGGCAATGCGTGGGAGTGGACGAAGGACGCCTATACGGGCCCGCACCAGTCGCATACCAACGGCGACACGGCGGCCGTCGCGCCGCCGACGCGTCGGCACGATACACCGATGGTCATCAAGGGCGGCTCGTTCCTGTGCTCGCGCGATTACTGCGTGCGCTATCGCGCGTCGTCGCGTGAACAGCAGGAAGCCGATCTCGGTGCGTCGCATATCGGATTTCGCACGATTCTGAGGGACGCGTCATGAAGCGCGTCGTGCACTACCTGGGCGCGTGGCTGATGGTCGCGTGCGGGGGCGTTCATCCGGCTTTGGCCATCGCCGCTGAATCGACTGCACCGACTGCAGCGACTGCAGCGACTGCTGCGGCCGTCCGCGTCGGCGTGACGCGCGGCGTGCATGCGCAGATCCTCGACGAAGTGAAGCGGGTCGCCGCGTCACGAGGATTCGGCATCGACGTCGTCGAATTCGACGATGCGTCGCGCATCGACGCGGCGCTGGCCGATGGCCGGATCGACGCGGCCAGCTTCGAGGATGCGCAACAGCTTGCCGCGACGCGCGCGCAGAAACGCTACGCCCTGACCGGGATCGCGCCGACCGTCACGCTGCCGATGGCGCTTTATTCGCGCAAGCTCAAGAACCTGAACGAACTGCAACCCGGTGCGACGGTCGCGATTCCCGCCGATCCGCGCGGGATGGCGCGTGCGCTCGTGCTGCTGCAGAACGACACGCTGGTGACGCTGCGCGAGCAGGCCGGGCTGCATGCGACGCTGCGCGACGTGACCGGCAACCGGCTCGGGCTGAAGCTCGTCGCGCTGCGCCGCGAACGCCTTTACGCGGCGCTCGACAAGGCCGCGTTCGTTGCAATCGACAGCGACGATGCCGCGCGTGCCGGGCTGCAACCCGCGCGCGACAGCATCAGCCTCGAGGACGCGCGCTCGCCGTATGCGAACGTGCTGACGGTGCGCGATGCCGATCGCGCGAAGCCGTGGGTGACGCAGCTCGTCGCCGCCTATCACTCGGACGACGTCGCGCGTTTCATTCTCACGCGCTACCAGGATTCGGTGCGACGGCCGTGGTAGACACCTACCTGCTCGCGTGTAACGCATGCGGACGCTGCTGCAACAGCCCGCCGACGCTGTCGTTGCGCGAACTGTTCCGGCATCGGCATCGCTTCGTCGGTGCGCTGACGATCGGTCGCGTGCCGAAGCGGCGGATCGGCGAGCGCTGGCATGCGGGCGGCCGCGAGCACGCGTTCGATGCCGACGATGTCGCGGCTTTTGATGCGCTGGCCGGGCAGTTGTTTCATCGCACCGGCGGCGCGGGGAGCGAATGGATCGCGCTGACGCTGCAGGGCTACGACTATCCGTCGCTCGGCCGTTGCGCGGCACTGGCCGACGACGGCCGCTGCAGCGTACATGCGGACAAGCCGTCGATCTGCGGCGCGGTGCCGCTCGATCCGATGCTGCCCGACCGGCTGCAGTCCCGAGTGCTGGCCGCGCGGCGCGACGATGCGGCGTGGCTTGGCGCGGACTGTATTGTCGAAACGACGAGCACGCAATCTTCCGTCGCGGCTTCGTTCCCGATTCTGCTGGTGACGGCCGGACAGGTCGCAGACCGCGCGGCGCTCGATGCATATCGCGATGCGCTCGTGTTCGAGCGCGCGGTGTGGCGCGACGCGGTGTTCGCATCGTTGACCGGCGGCGGGCAGGAGGTACACCGTGCGCTGTCGCGGCTTGCACCCGGCGGCTACCTGACCGTGTCGATCGTGCCCGTCCTGCTCGCCGTTGCGTCGGTATCCGCGCATTGCCGCACGCTGTGCATCGACTTCATCGACGCTCAGCGTGCATTGATCGCCGCGAACATCGACGCGGCACTCGCACGCCGGCATGCCGGCGACCGCCCCGCGACGCGCGAGTTGCGCGGCTTCGGCGAGGCGCTCGAACGTGCACGGCACGCGCTGGCCGCGATGCCGGCGCCCACGGCCGGCATGCGTGAAGACGCGCCGCGCATCGACGCGTGGCTCGCCGGCCAGGCCGGTGCCGATCCGCTGGCCGCGTGACGATCGCGGCACACTGCGCGTGCCTTACAATCGCCGCTCTTTCAATCGCTGTCGCTGGAGCAGGCATGTACGCGTCGACCTTCATTTTTCGTGCCGGTCAATACGACGACGAGTTCCACCGGCTCGACCGGCAGATCGCCGACATGGCGCGCGCGACTCCCGGCTATCTCGGCGAGGAGACGTGGGAGAACGCCGAATCGGGGTTGATCCAGAACGTCTACTACTGGGAGTCGGAGGCGGCGCTGCAGCAGTTGATGCAGCATCCGGCGCATCGCGAGGCAAAGGCGAAGCAGGCGTGCTGGCTGGACGGCTATCGCGTCGTGATTTCGAAGGTGCTGCGCGAGTACGGCGACGGCAAGCTGATGCAGCCGCACGGAGGGTTATCCGCGTGAATAGCTGTCTGAATCATTTATTTCGCATTGCAGATAAGTAACGACATGCCGCGCCTGGAAGCTCGCGCTTGAACACGTATTTCCGCGGTATCGCGTGCAATCAATTCTTCATCAAGCATGGCCAAGGTGGCTGGGCTATACGCTCAGGAACCCGAAAAACACAGCTTTGCGCGACCCACGCCTCAGAGCGCTTCAACCAACCGCCGCGTACTCTTCTCGCAATACTCATGACACGCGACCCGCGCCGCAATCGACGCGCCGTGCACGAACCTCGGCGCATCCGCCCGCCGCGACATCGACACGACGATCGACGGCGGTGACGGCTGCAGCGGCAGTTCGACGACTTCGCCGCTTTCGATCAGCGCATCGACGAACAGCACCGGAATCGCCGCGACGCCGAAACCGTCGCGCACGAGCTGAACGATCACGGAGATGGAAGGCGACCCGGTGATGCGCGTGTCCGACAGCGGCACGCCGTGCGCATGCGCAAGGGTACGGACGATATCCTCGAGCGCGCGGTGGGGCGCCGTACCGCGCCCATACGTGAGAATCGGCTGGCGCAGCACCTGCCGCGCGAGGCCCGAGCGCGTATTCGGCAGCAGCCCCGCCCGCGCGATCCAGCGCACCGGATAGTTCGCGAGCGCGTCGCACACGACCGACGCTTCGTCGCTGCCTTCCACGCGGATGATCAGGTCGAGCTCGCCGGCCATCAGCCGGCGCTGCAGCACGACGCTGACGTCGACGGTCAGGTCGATTTCCAGCTGCGGATAGTCGGCCGCCAGCCGCCGCATGTAGTGCGGCAGCCAGCTGTGCACGACGGTCTCGATCACGCCGAGCCGCAGCTTCCCGCGCAGCGCACTTTCGCCGGACGCGGCGGCCAGCAGTTCCTGCGTCGCCTCGACCACGGCTTTCGCGTAGCCGAGCAGGTATTCGCCGTTCGGCGTGAGCCGGAACTCGCGGCTGTCGCGGTCGACGAGTACCGTCTGCAATTCGTCCTCGAGCGCCTTCAGGCGCTGCGAGATCGCGGCCGGCGTCGCATGCAGCGCGGCGGCCGTCGTGCGGAAGTTGCGCAGCTTCGCGAGCGTGACGAAGGTTTCGAGAAAACGCGTGTTCATGGCGGTCGGACGGAGCGTGGATGCGCACTTTGCCGGTGAGGAAAAGTGAACGGAGCCGGGGAAAACCCGAAGACCTGTTAAGAAATTCTATACACGAAGCGCAAAAAAACTCGTTGGCGACAAAATTTTTTCTTTTCTATTCTTCGCCGTATCCGATGACACGGCACCGTCATCCCGACGACACACCGATAAGCGACAGAACCTCATGACGCCTTCCGAATTCCGCCAGTCCGTGCGCCGCGGCGCATTCCGCGGCCCGACCGCGGGCCATTGCGGCCCGTACGCGCAAGCGAACCTCGCGATCCTGCCTGATGCGTATGCGCACGATTTCCTGCGCTTCTGTCAGGCGAACCCGAAAGCCTGCCCGCTGCTGGGCGTCGGCGAACCGGGCGCGTTCCGGGTCGACGCGCTCGGCGAGGATCTCGACATCCGCACCGACGTGCCGAGCTACAACATCTATCGCGACGGCCGCCTGACCGAGCGCGTCGAGTCGCTGGAAGCGCTGTGGCGCGACGATTTCGTCGTGTTCGCGATCGGCTGCTCGTTCTCGTTCGAGGACATGCTGGCCCGCGAAGGGATCGGCCTGCGCCACGTCGAGGAGGGGCGCAACGTGCCGATGTACCGCACGTCGATCCCGAACCGCCGGGCGGGGATCTTCGGTGGCCAGCTCGTCGTGTCGATGCGGCCGATGCGCGGCGCCGACGCGATCCGCGCGGTGCAGGTCACGAGCCGGTTTCCGGGCGTGCACGGCGCGCCGATCCATCTCGGCGATCCGCGCGAACTCGGCATCGCCGACCTGAACGCGCCCGAATTCGGCGACGCGGTGACGATCCGCGACGGCGAGCTACCGGTGTTCTGGGCGTGCGGCGTGACGCCGCAAACCGCGCTGATGGACGCGAAGCTGCCGATCGCGATCGCGCACACACCCGGCCACATGCTGATGACCGACATCACGAACGCGTCGCTGGCCGTATTCTGATCCGGGGCGACGACGGCCCGCACGACATACCGCACCACATACCGCACGCACGACCGCCGTTTGACGGCGCATCACGACAGGAGCATCACCATGGAAAGCAAGACCCTCGCGGCGAGCGCCGCGGAGCCCGCGAGCCCCGAGCGCAACGGCCTGTTCTCGTGGTACGGCGACGCGCAGCCGCGCGAGCGCCGCGCGTTCTGGAGCTGCAAGGTCGGCTACATGCTCGACGGGATGGACACGCAGATGCTGTCGTTCGTGATCCCGACGCTCGTCGCGACCTGGGGCATCTCGTTCGCGGATGCGGGCTTCATCGGCACGGTCACGCTGCTCGCGTCGGCGGCCGGCGGCTGGATCGCCGGCATCCTGTCCGACCGGATCGGCCGCGTGCGCACACTGCAGCTCACGGTGCTGTGGTTCGCCGTGTTCACCGCGTTGTGCGGGCTCGCGCAGAACTACCATCAGCTGCTCGCCGCGCGCGCGCTGATGGGTTTCGGCTTCGGCGGCGAATGGACGGCCGGCGCCGTGCTGATCGGCGAAGTGATCCGCGCACGCGACCGCGGCAAGGCGGTCGGCCTCGTGCAGTCGGGCTGGGCGATCGGCTGGGGGCTGTGCGCGCTGCTGTATGCGCTGCTGTTCTCGGTGCTGCCTGCCGAGCAGGCGTGGCGCGCGCTGTTCCTCGTCGGGCTCGCACCGGCGCTGCTGGTCGTCGCGATCCGCCGCTACGTGAAGGAGCCGGACGTCTACGAGAAGGAGAAGGCCGCGCAGGCGAAAGTGGCCGACGCGCCGCGCCTCACCGAGATCTTCGCGCCGAAGCTGATCACGACGACGCTGCGCGCGGCGCTGCTGACGACCGGCGCGCAGGGCGGCTACTACGCGATCACGACGTGGCTGCCGACCTTCCTGAAGACCGAGCGTCACCTCACGGTGATGGGCACCGGCGGTTATCTGGCGATGATCATCTTCGGCTCGTGGGTCGGCTACCTGACGAGCGCGTACCTGACCGACCGCCTCGGCCGCAAGCCGAACTTCATCCTGTTCGCGCTCGGCTCGATGGTGATCGCGTTCGCGTACACGTCGCTGAACCTGACCAACGCGTCGATGCTGTGGCTCGGTTTCCCGCTCGGTTTCTTCGCATCGGGCATCTTCTCGGGGATGGGCGCATTCCTCACCGAACTGTTCCCGACCCGCGTGCGCGGCTCCGGCCAGGGCTTCTGCTACAACGTGGGCCGCGCGATCGGTGCGCTGTTCCCGTTCCTGATCGGCGCGCTGTCGAAGCAATACGGGCTCGGCATGAGCATCGGCATCTTCGCGGTCACCGCATACGGCGTGGTGATCGTCGCCGCGCTGACGCTGCCCGAGACACGCGGCCGCGAACTCGACGCCGCCTGAACCGGCGGGGCGGTCCGCCCCGCGTTGTCCTCCCCCTTTCATCGCCCCCGTGACATGGCGCGCCGCGCGCGCCGTGCGGCGGCGCTCGTCCCTCGATTTCACGACGCATCGACCCGACATCATGACTGACCGACACGACACCCCCGTTTCCTCCGACGCCGCGCGCTGGCAATTCTGGATCGACCGCGGCGGCACGTTCACCGACATCGTCGCGCGCCGGCCCGACGGCACGCTCGTCACGCACAAGCTGCTGTCGGAGAACCCCGAGCAGTATCGCGACGCGGCCGTGGCCGGGATTCGCCACCTGCTGGGCCTCGCGGCCGGCGAGCCGATCACGCCCGAGCGCGTCGACATGGTGAAGATGGGCACGACGGTCGCGACCAACGCGCTGCTCGAACGCAAGGGCGAACGCACTGCGCTCGCGACGACGCGCGGTTTTCGCGACGTGCTGCGCATCGCGTACCAGAACCGGCCGCGCCTGTTCGATCTCGACATCGTGCTGCCCGACGCGCTGTACGAAACCGTCGTCGAGATCGACGAGCGCGTCGGCGCGCACGGCGACGTCGTCGTGCCGCTCGACGCGGAGCAGGCCGAAGCGTCGCTGCGCCGCGTGTACGACTCGGGCGTGCGCGCGCTCGCGATCGTGCTGATCCACGGCTATCGCTACACCGCGCACGAACGCGCGCTGGCCGCGCTGGCGCGCCGGATCGGCTTCACGCAGGTATCGGTGTCGCACGAGGTGTCGCCGCTGATGAAGATGGTGTCGCGCGGCGACACGACCGTCGTCGACGCGTACCTGTCGCCGATCCTGCGTCGTTATGTCGAGCAGGTCGCGCACGAGATGCCGGGCGTGAACCTGCAGTTCATGCAGAGCAGCGGCGGCCTCACGCGTGCCGACGCGTTCCAGGGCAAGGACGCGATCCTGTCGGGCCCGGCCGGCGGCATCGTCGGGATGGTTCGCGCCGCGCAGGCGGCCGGCTTCGAGCGCGTGATCGGCTTCGACATGGGCGGCACGTCGACGGACGTGTCGCATTACCACGGCGAGTTCGAGCGCGTGTTCGAGACGCAGGTGGCCGGCGTGCGGATGCGCGCGCCGATGATGAGCATCCATACGGTGGCCGCCGGCGGCGGCTCGGTGCTGGGCTTCGACGGCGCGCGGCTGCGCGTCGGGCCCGAGTCGGCCGGCGCGAACCCGGGGCCGGCCGCGTACCGGCGCGGCGGCCCGCTGACGGTGACCGACTGCAACGTGATGCTCGGCAAGATCCAGCCCGATCATTTCCCGCGCGTGTTCGGCCCGCATGCGGACGAACCGCTCGACCGCGACGGCGTGGTCGCGAAGTTCGCCGCGCTCGCCGACGAGATCCACGCGGCGACCGGGCGGCGCGAGACGCCCGAGGCGCTCGCCGAAGGTTTCCTGGAAATCGCGATCGGCAGCATGGCGAACGCGATCAAGAAGATCTCGGTGCAGCGCGGCCACGACGTGTCACGCTACGTGCTGACGACGTTCGGCGGCGCGGGCGGCCAGCATGCGTGCGGCGTGGCCGACGCGCTCGGGATGACGCAGGTGTTCGCGCACCCGCTCGCGGGCGTGCTGTCCGCATACGGGATGGGCCTCGCCGACCAGACCGCGATGCGCGAGCGTGCGGTCGAGGCGGTGTTGTCCGACGCGTCGCTGCCGGCGCTGAACGCGGCGCTCGACCGGCTGGCCGACGAGGCCGTCGGCGCGTTGCTCGAACAGGGCGTGCCGCAGGCGCGGATCGCGATCGAGCGCCGCGTGCACCTGCGCTACCAGGGCACCGATTCGACGCTCGACGTGCCGGCCGGCAGCGTCGCCGCGATGCAGCAGGCATTCGAGGCCGCGTACCGGCAGCGCTACGCGTTCCTGATGCCCGGCACGCCGCTGGTGGCCGAACTCGCGTCGGTCGAGGCGATCGGCCGCTCCGACGCGCCGGTGGAGATCGCCCCGCTCGCGCCGCGCGGCGACGGCAGCGACTCTGACGCACTGCGCGCGCATTCCGCGGTGCGCTTTTATTCCGGCGGCCAATGGCACGATGCGGCGCTCTACGTGCGCGACACGCTGCTGGCCGGCGACGCGATCGACGGCCCGGCGATCGTCGCGGAACAGAACGGCACGACCGTCGTCGAGCCCGGCTGGCGCGCGCAGATGACCGCGCAGGGCAACCTCGTGCTGACACGTACGACGCCGCTGCCGACGCGCCGCTCGCTCGGCACCGACGCCGACCCGGTGCGGCTCGAGATCTTCAACAACCTGTTCATGTCGATCGCCGAGCAGATGGGGCTGCGGCTGCAGAACACCGCGTACTCGGTGAACATCAAGGAGCGGCTCGACTTCTCGTGCGCGATCTTCGACGGCGACGGCAACCTGATCGCGAACGCGCCGCACATGCCGGTGCACCTGGGCTCGATGGGCGAGAGCATCCGCACGGTGATCGAGCGCAACCGCGGCCGCATGCGCGACGGCGACGTGTTCATGCTGAACGATCCGTATCACGGCGGCACGCACCTGCCGGACGTGACCGTCATCACGCCGGTGTTCGCGGACGGTTCGGACGCGCCGCTGTTCTACGTCGGCTCGCGCGGCCACCACGCGGACATCGGCGGCACGACACCGGGCTCGATGCCGCCCGATTCGACGCATATCGACGAGGAAGGCGTGCTGATCGACAACTGGCAGCTCGTGTCGGCCGGCACGCTGCGCGATGCGGAAACCCGCGCGCTGCTCGCGTCGGGCCGTTACCCGGCGCGCAACGTCGAGCAGAACATGGCCGACCTGCGCGCGCAGGTCGCCGCGAACCAGAAGGGCGTCGACGAGCTGCGCCGGATGGTCGCGCAGTTCGGCCGCGACGTCGTGCTCGCGTTCATGGGGCACGTGCAGGACAACGCGGAAGAAGCGGTGCGGCGCGTGATCGGCGCGCTGCAGGACGGCGCGTACCGCTACCCGCTCGACAACGGCGCGGAGATTCGCGTCGCGATCCGCGTCGACCGGGCCGCGCGGCGCGCGGAAATCGACTTCACGGGCACGTCCGCGCAGCTCGACAACAACTTCAATGCGCCGAAGGCCGTGTGCATGGCCGCCGTGCTGTACGTGTTCCGGACGCTGGTCGGCGACG
Source organism: Burkholderia sp. COPS (assembly GCF_019425585.1). Taxonomy (NCBI): domain Bacteria; kingdom Pseudomonadati; phylum Pseudomonadota; class Betaproteobacteria; order Burkholderiales; family Burkholderiaceae; genus Burkholderia; species Burkholderia sp. COPS. The sequence goes on from NZ_WIXR01000012.1 coordinate 267,404, forward strand.
ACATCCCGCTGAATGCCGGCTGCCTGAAGCCGCTCACGGTGATCGTGCCGGCCCGTTCGATGCTGAATCCCGAGTATCCGGCGGCGGTCGTGTCGGGCAACGTCGAGACGTCGTCGGCCATCACCAACGCGCTGTACGGCGCGCTCGGCTGCGTTGCGTCGAGCCAGGGAACGATGAATAACTTCACATTCGGCAACGATCGCTACCAGTACTACGAGACGATTGCGGGCGGCAGCGGTGCCGGCGACGGCTTCGCGGGCGTCGGCGCGGTGCAGACGCACATGACGAACTCGCGGCTCACCGATCCGGAGGTGCTGGAATGGCGCTACCCGGTGCGGCTCGATTCGCACCGGATCCGCGCCGGGTCGGGCGGCGGCGGCCGCTGGCGCGGCGGCGACGGCGCGGTGCGGCGGATCCGCTTCCTCGAGCCGATGACCGCGTCGATCCTGTCGAACAACCGGATCCACGCGCCGTTCGGTGCGGCGGGCGGCGAGGCCGGCGCCCTCGGCCGCAACTCGATCGAGCGCGCGGACGGCACGGTCGAGGCGCTCGAGCATATCGGCCGTGCGCAGATGGCGCCGGGCGACGTGTTCGTCGTCGAAACCCCGGGCGGCGGCGGATACGGCGCGGCGGGCTGAGCCGGGCGACCGGCGCGGGCGACCGGCGTGGGCGACCGCGCCGGCACGCGGATAACATTGCAACGGACTGTGGAATAAAGCCGTGCATTAATGCCCGAACGGAATCAAAAAATACGGAAAACCGGGTCGCAGGAACGCGATCCGACCCTGTCGCCACGAGCCCGCCGCAGCGTTGCCCCGGTACTCCGGAATCGGCCGCAAACGCCCGCCCGGCGGGGCGTTCAGCCTGTCGCGCCAGGCGCGTTGCGCACCGCCGCACCCGCGTTCAGACGGGCTGCCAATCATGAAAAATCCGGCTTGCCAATCGAGTCCCAATTCCTTGACACTCCGCTCTAAATGTGAGTGCCATTCTCGATCGTCATTTGATAAGATGGCTCTCATCATTCGTTAGGTACAACCTGCGCGCATCACGCGCGAACGCCGGGTCGCATTAGCTGGAAACAAGTACGGGACGAGGCCCATCATCACGGCAACCACGGTTGCCTTTCCGGGAGCGCGCTGCGCGGCCCGGAAGGGCGGTCGGCCGACTCGCCTCCGTCTACACTGTGCGTTTTTTCTGGATCGGGGCGTCTCCATGGATGACGAAAACGATAGCGCGGTGCTCGAGGCGCACGTCGGTACGCGCAGCCCCTGCTGGCGTCTCGGCAGCGACAGCAATGCACTCGAACTGGCGGCCGTCCGCGGCCTGACCAACGTCGCCGTCGCGCTGACGGCCGAACAGGCCGCGAGCATCCGCGCGCTGACCGGCGTCACGTCGCACCTCGTGCTCGACATCGCGCTGTTCGGCGAACCGGTCAGGCTCCACCTCGTCGGCCGGAAGGTCGACACGACCAACTGGGCCGGCACGGCCTCCGCCTATTCCGATGCCGAGTCCGTCGCGGTCGATCTCGCGCACGGGCTCGCGTTCGCCGAGCAGGTCGTGTCGGAGGTGAACTCGCTCGTCGTGATCCTCGACCGCAACGGGATGGTGCAGCGCTTCAACCGCCTGTGCGAGGAAGTGACGGGCAAGCGCGAGGTCGATGTGATCGGCCGCAGTGCGTTCGAGCTGTTCATGAGCCCGGAGCAGGGCGCGCAGTCGCGCAGCAACATCACCGGCTTTTTCGCGAGCAACCACTCGTTCGCGGTCGAGCGCTACATCAATACGGTCAACGGGCCGCGCCTGTTCCAGTTCCGCAACAAGTTCGTCCAGAGCGGCAGCGGGGTCGACGAGCAGTTCCTGATCTGCTCGGGCATCGACATCACCGAGGAGCGCAGCGCGCAGCAGCGGCTCACCGAACTCGCGAACACCGACGTGCTCACCGGGCTGCCGAACCGCCATGCGATCAGCGAGCGCATCCACGCGGCGATCGCCGCCGAAACCGCCGCGACGCGCGGGCAGGTCGGCATCCTGTTCCTCGATCTCGACAACTTCAAGCGCGTCAACGATCACTACGGGCACATCACCGGCGACCGGCTGCTGCAGGACGTGTCGGCGATCATCAGCGGCTGCCTGCCGTCCGGCGCGACGCTCGCGCGGCTCGGCGGCGACGAATTCCTCGTGCTGTTCGAGCACGGCACGCGGCCGCTGCTCGAAGCGACCGCGCAGATCATCCTCGAGCGGCTGCGCACGCCGATCCATCTCGGGCTGATGGAGGTCTACACGAGCTGCTCGATCGGCATCGCGATGCATCCGCAGCACGGCGACTCGCTCGAGACGCTGATCCGCAGCGCGGATACCGCGATGTACGTCGCGAAGGAAGAGGGCAAGCATACGTACCGCGTGTTCTCGCTGGAGATGAACCAGAAGGTCGCGAAGTACATGTGGCTCGACACGAACCTGCGCAAGGCGCTCGAAGAAGAGCAGTTCGTGCTGCACTACCAGCCGGTCGTCGATATCGCGACCGGCGACGTGCATGGCGTCGAGGCGCTGATCCGCTGGCAGTCGCCCGATCGCGGGCTCGTCGCGCCGATCGAGTTCATCCGCTTCGCGGAGGAGTCGGGCCTGATCGCGCCGCTCGGGCGCTGGGTGATGCGCACCGCGGCCGCGCAGGCCGCCGCGTGGAAGGCGAAGGGGCTCGGTATCCGGATCGCGGTGAACGTGTCCGCGCGGCAGTTGCAGGACATGAACATCGTGCACCAGATGGCGTCGATCCTCGACGCCGCGGGCCTGAAGCCCGGCCTGCTCGACATCGAGCTGACCGAGAGCTGCTTCATCGAGGACGAGGAGGCGGCCAATGGGCTGATGCGCCAGTTCCGCCAGCTCGGCGCGGAGATCCATCTCGACGATTTCGGCACCGGTTATTCGTCGCTGTCGCAGTTGTCGCGCCTGCCGCTCGACGCGATCAAGCTCGACCGCACCTTCATCACGGCCATCGACCGCAATCCGCGCTCGCAGGCGCTGGTGCGCTCGGTCGTGTCGCTCGCGAAGGCGCTGAATTTCGCGGTGATCGCCGAAGGTGTCGAAACGCATGCGGAAGCCGAGTTCCTCAAGCAGCTCGACGTCGATCACGCGCAGGGCTACTACTACGCGCGCCCGATGCCGGCACAGGCGTTCGAGGCGTGGCTCGCGGAAACGAGAAAGCTCAGGCTGATCGCCTGAGCGCCGTTCATGAAAGGGCGCCGCCCGCAGGCGGCGCCCGTCGCACTACACCGTGCGCAGCTTCGACACGCGCCGGTTCTGCAGCATCACGAGGCGTTCCATGTACGCGAGATCCTTCGGCTCGATCGTGAACGCCGCATGCACCCATGCTTCCGTGATGTCCATCAGCTCGGAGCGCGACAGCTGGAACACCCGCTCACGCGCGCGCAGCATCGCGCGCACGCCGTTCAGCTTCGGCTTCGTCACGTCGATGAAGGTACGCATCGCGAGATACGCGTCACCCGCGTCGAACGTCTGGTCGATCAGGCCGCGATCCTCATACCACTCGGATGCGTGCGCTTCGCCGGTCGCGATCAGTTGCTCCGCGAGGCCCCGATCGGCCTTGCGCGCGACCAGTGAATAGCCGCCCATGCCCGGGAACAGGTTGAACGCGATCTCGGGGAACCCGAGCTTCACGCCCTTCTGCGCGAGCACGTAGTGATGCGCGAGCGCGGCCTCGAAGCCGCCGCCGAGCGCGCTGCCCTCGACCATCGCGATCGAGATCGCCCCGGTGCCGAAGC